>NZ_OY734020.1:2550504-2869317 GCF_963455295.1 Candidatus Thiodiazotropha sp. CDECU1 | reverse complement strand
ATTCGATCAGGGAATGGTCCTGCTGGCCGGTGAAGATGTCGCGGGGGCCATACGAACGGAGACCATCGGCAATGCGGCGTCAAAGGTGGCTGCAATCCCTCAGGTTCGTGAAGCATTGCTGGCGTGGCAGCGGAACTACGCCAAAGCACCAGGCCTGGTTGCGGATGGGCGCGATATGGGGACAGTGGTTTTCCCCCAGGCGGCGGTCAAGATATTTCTCACCGCAAGTGCCGAGGAGAGGGCGCAAAGACGCTATAAACAGTTGAAGGGAAAGGGGTTAGGTGTTAATCTCGCCCGTCTTACTGAGGAGATCAGAGAACGGGATGAGCGCGACAGCAAACGTGCCGTGGCGCCGCTCATCGCTGCGGAATCAGCATACCAGCTGGATTCGACGGCGATGAGTATCGATGAGGTATATGAGCAGGCGATGTTTAATATAAGCATGGCCCTGCCCGATCTTCAGCGATAATCCACTGACTCAGCGGTTAAGACTTGGCGGCCGGGTTTACCGGCTTAATTTTTAACCTAACAACTTGGCAGACAAAAAACTAACTATTTTAGTCCAGCCAATGCAACCTTGTGTTGCAGGAAACTCAATCCCATGACCGAAAGTTTTGCAGAATTATTTGAGGAGAGTCTCTCCAGTACCCAACTCCGCAGTGGAGCCATTATCATAGGCACTGTCCTGGATATCACTTCTGAGGCCGTAATTGTCAATGCCGGCCTCAAATCAGAAGGTGTTATTCCCCGTGACCAGTTTCTCAATCATCACGGAGAGATCGAAGTTGAGATTGGTGATCAGGTAGAGGTCGCACTGGATGCTGTTGAGGATGGGTTTGGTGCAACCAGACTCTCTCGTGAAAAAGCCAAGCGTGATCAGGCTTGGAAAGTGCTTGAAAAGGCGCATGAGGCAGAAGAGACCGTTATCGGTCGTATCAACGGTAAGGTTAAAGGCGGATTCACCGTAGAACTGAATGATATCCGTGCTTTTCTTCCCGGCTCTCTGGTCGATGTTCGTCCAGTACGCGACACTGCCTATTTGGAAGGAAAAGATCTTGAATTCAAGGTGATCAAACTGGATCGCCGACGCAACAACGTGGTGGTCTCTCGCCGCGCCGTTGTTGAACAAGAGTACAGTGAAGAGCGCGATAAGCTGCTCGAAAATCTGCAGGAAGGTCAAGAGATCAAGGGTGTGGTGAAGAACCTCACCGATTACGGCGCGTTTGTCGATCTCGGTGGCATCGATGGATTGCTGCATATTACCGATATGGCGTGGAAGCGTGTTAAACATCCTTCCGAGGTTGTTGAGATCGGTGATGAGATAAACGTCAAGATCTTGAAGTTTGACCGTGAACGTAATCGTGTCTCGCTTGGTCTCAAGCAGATGGGTGATGATCCATGGGTTGCATTGGCGCGTCGTTACCCGGAAGGCACCCGTCTCTTCGGCAAGGTTACCAATATTGCCGATTACGGATGTTTCGTTGAAATCGAAGAGGGTGTTGAAGGTCTGGTGCATGTTTCAGAGATGGATTGGACCAACAAGAATGTTCATCCTTCCAAGATCGTCTCCCTCGGTGACGAGGTGGAAGTCATGGTGTTGGATATCGATGAGGAGAGGCGTCGTGTCTCGCTCGGTATCAAGCAATGCAAGCCTAATCCCTGGGATGAGTTTGCCGCTACCCATAAGAAGGGCGACCATGTTACAGGTAATATCAAGTCGATTACCGATTTTGGTATTTTCATCGGCCTTGATGGCGGCATAGATGGTCTGATTCACCTGTCTGACATCTCTTGGGATGATGAGGGTGAGGATGCGATTCGCAATTTCAAGAAGGGCGATGAAGTTGAAACCGTGGTCCTCTCGGTCGACCCAGAGCGCGAACGCATCTCGCTGGGCATCAAGCAACTTGCACAGGATCCCTTCTCCTCATTTGTGGCGGCCAACGAGAAAGGCAGTTTCGTTAGAGGTAAAGTTGCAGAGATTGATGCCAAGGGTGCCGTGATTAACCTGGCTGAGGGTGTTGATGGATACCTGCGGGCCTCTGAACTGTCCCGCGATCGGGTAGAGGATGCGCGCAGTGTCCTGAAGGAAGGCGATGAGATAGAAGCGAAGTTTATTGGTGTGGATCGTAAGAACCGCTCCATCACACTCTCTATCAAAGCCAAGGATGCTGATGAAGAGGCAGCCGCTATCAAGGGCTACGCACGTGATGCGGCAACCAGTGCCCCGACATTGGGTGATTTGTTGAAAGAGCAGATGGATAATCAAGGCGAATAGAGCCAGGAGTCGAAATCGATAGATTCCTAATTCAAGGGATCGGGGCCCGCACTAAAGTGCGGGCCCTGAATTATCGGCAAATTGGAGAACTGACAAGAATGACAAAATCCGAACTGATTGAGATTATTGCCAAGGAGCAGAGCCATCTTGCCTATCGTGATGTAGAGTTGGCTGTTAAGTGTATGATTGAACACATGAGTCAATCTCTGGCATCGGGAGAGAGGATTGAGATTCGCGGATTTGGTAGTTTCTCACTTCACTATCGGCCACCAAGGATGGGACGCAATCCGAAAACGGGTAAAACGGTCGCACTTTCCGGCAAATATGTTCCTCACTTCAAACCCGGCAAGGAACTGCGTGACCGAGTGAATCAGTCCTATGCGGAGAGCTTTGCCGAGCAGATGGAATAGAGGCTTATTCAGGAGAGGAATGCGTTAATTCAGGCTGTTCGTCATTGGCGCTATTTACGGCCTCTTCCTTGTCAGGAGCTGTCAAGGGTTTGTTAAGCGTCACCTCTTCGGGAAAGGCGCAGGTAAAACTGCTACCGACACCCAACTGGCTCGATATCCTCAACTCCCCATCGTGTCGACCGATTATATGTTTGACAATTGCCAATCCCAATCCAGTACCCCCTGATTGACGTGATCGGGCCTTATCAACCCGATAGAAACGTTCGGTCAAGCGTGGTATGTGGCGTTCCTCGATACCAGGCCCGGTGTCCGTTACGGTAAGACAAGCCTCGTTCTCAAGACGTAACCAGGTGACGGTTATCTCCGTACCGGGGGGTGAGTGGATAATGGCATTGAAGACAAGATTCGAAAATGCACTCATCAACTCGCTCTCTTCACCGAGCAACCAGAGGCTGTCATTCACGTCCAGAGTGATTTTGTACCCCCCCTTCTGTTCCGCCAGTAGCTGAGCCTGGTCGATTATCCTGCGCAGTAGCTCCGGAATGGCAACCGGTTTTTCCGCGGATGCGGCACGTCCCAGTTCGAGTCGAGAGAGGGTGAGCAGATCGTTGATGATGCTGTTCATCCGGTCTGCCTGTTGCACCATCAAGGTAAAGGGACGCTCCTGAAACGGCAACATATCATTATCGCTGAGATTCTCCAGATACCCAGCGATGACAGTGAGGGGGGTGCGGAGTTCGTGGGAGACATTGGAGACAAAATCCCGTCTGGTCTGATTGAGTTTATAAACATCGGTGATGTCCCTCGCCACTACCAGGCGCTGTGCCTTCTTTCCACCAAAGGGGGTAACCCGAAGCGAGATGATTACCGCCTTATTGGTCGGGGAGGGTAGCTCAAGAGGTTTCGAGTAGTCTGGATTCTTCAGATACTCAGAGAGCTCTTCATGTTTGATATGTTCACTCAATGGAGTATTTTCATCCCGCGGCCAACTGATGTTCAAAAGCTGGTTGGCAGCTGGGTTCGCCCACTCGATGCCGGCGGATTTATTCAGTAATATCAATCCATCGGGAATAGAACTGGTTACCTTTCTGAATCGCGAAGCAAAGCGGCTGAGTGTCCTTTTGCGTTTCCGGCTCCTGGAACGGAATCGTGAGAGTTCTTTGTAGATCAATCCCCAAATGTCCGCTGGGTAGGGTGGATCAATGCGTGCACCCTGGTTGATCAGATAGGCAAGCTTGGTCAGGTAGTAAGCATGTTTGGAGAAATAGGCAATAAAGGCTAATGCGATCGCTACCGGTATTTGTTGCAGAAGATATCCTATAGGAATGAAGATGAGCAGGCTTCCGAGCAGATGATTGATTTCAATTTTCAGATAGTCCCTCACGATGACGGCCGCTCTTGTTGGATGTTGCCAGGGGTAAAACGATAACCTACACCACGCACGGTTTGTAGAAAATTTTTATGGCCTGAGGGAGTGAGCTGTTTTCGCAGGCGTCGTATATGCACATCTACCGTTCGTTCGTCCACACTGGCAGTGGCACCCCAAACGTAATCCAGAATCTGGTTGCGACTATAGACCCGGTCCGGGTGAGTCATGAAAAAATAGAGCAAGCGATATTCAGCCGGGGAGAGATGCAGGGGGGAGCCGTTGATTGATACGCTGTGGCTGTTGGGTTCGATACACAGACCGGCAAATTCCACACCTTTATCTGTCTCTGGTGCGCTATTCCTGCGGATCACTGCTTTGATGCGGGCCAACATCTCCTTGGGTGAAAAGGGTTTGGTGATGTAATCGTCCGCGCCGCTGTCCAGACCATTTACCTTGTCCGATTCTTCAGATCTGGCTGTCAGCATAATGATCGGAGGGGTGTTTGACCGGGCCATCTGTTTCAATTCCCTGGTCAGTTCCAGTCCTGATCTACCGGGGAGCATCCAGTCCATCAGGATCAGGTCATAGGTTTGCTGAGATAGCAGGCGACGGGCCTCCTGGGCGTTATCGGCTTCATCAACTCCATATCCCTTCGTTTCGAGAATATATCGAATCATCTCCCTGACCTCGGGTTCGTCTTCTACCATCAGTATCCGTTGCATTTGTCTGTGCGCCAAGCTATTTGATGGAGTGGGAAGAGACCCCTACCATGCTATTGAGGGAGGCTATACTCTTTTCCTGAGGTTTGAGAGATTACTGTGGGGAAACTTTTTAGCCCATGTTTAAACTGGATATGCTAATTATATGTTATACATAAGGAATATCACTAGTATATTGACTATTTTACTGGGTAGTATTGCACCATAAATTAGAATGGATACATTAAAATTGGCTTTGTATGGTTGTGATTCAGTGCCTTAGCAGTGATAATCACAGCTTGGGCCATATCCGTCAGGATTAATGTAGACACTTCGTGGAAAGTTATCTCATTCTGGCACTGCTACTAGTGCTCTCAGGCGTTTTTTCTGGTTCAGAGACCGCTCTGATAAACCTATCGATGGCTCGTGCGGAAGCACTGTACAAGGAGGGTAGGAATGGAGCTCATGCCCTCTATCTTCTGAAAAAAGACCCGAGCCGCATGCTGATTACCATTCTGATCGGCAACAACGTAGTCAATATCGCGGCTTCTGCCATGGCAACGGTTATTGCGACCGACTATTTTGGTGATTCCGGCCCCGGTATAGCCGTGGGTGTTTTGACCATTCTGATCCTGGTATTTGGCGAGATTACACCCAAGAGCCTGGCAACCCGTTTCTCTGAACGGATCTCGCTGTTTATCGCCCCGCTGATCGTCGGCTTCATGCGCTTCATCTATCCCTTGGTCTGGCTGTTCCTGCAGATCACGAATTGGGTGCAATCGTCCACCAAGGCAATGGATGATCCCCTGGTAACTGAGCACGAGGTGATCACCATGGTGGAGCATGGTGAGGAAGAGGGGGTTATCGATACCGGCGAGAGGGAGATGATCGAACGAATCTTCAACTTCAACGACCTGAAGGCCGAAGATGTCATGACCCCCAGAAGGCAGGTCTTCCGCCTCGACGGCCGACGTACGATACGGGATGTCTTGCCAGAGATTATGCGCGAGGGATTCTCACGCATTCCGCTCTACAACGAGGATCCGGAAGAGATCATCAGTATGGTATTGCTGCGTGATCTGATCAGAAATGTCGTATCCGGTGAATTGGACGTAGCTATCTCTGAGCTGGGGCAGGAACCCCTCTATACCCCATCCAACACAACCATCGATGAACTGATTCGTACCCTCAAGACCAAAAGCATCCATCTGGCCGTGGTGGTGGATGAACACGGCGCCATGCTGGGAGTGGTTTCCCTGGAGGATATGCTGGAAGAGTTGGTGGGTGAGATATATGACGAGACTGATGAAAAGCCCAATGACCTGATGGTGTTGGGCGAGGGCAAGGTATTGGTACAGGGAACTGCTGAACTGCGTGTGGTTGAAGAGTACTACGACATGGATATACCCGGTAAGCCCACCGATACAATCAATCGTTGGCTACTCGAGCACACGGAGAGAATTCCCGAAAAAGACGAGAAGTTCGAATTGGATGGACTTGAGGTACATGTGCAGGACGCCTCCATGCGACGCATTCATCAAGTGGTGCTACGGCGCACCGCCGCCCGTCAGGATAAGGTTGCGCTAGACACTCAGGACAGATCCTGATTGTTACTTTTCAGGCGCTGTTTGAAATGGTTCATGAGCTTTTCGCGCATGCGCTTTTCCCGATGTTTTTTCGCCGCAGCCAAACGCCGTTCAACAACACCGATCAGGGTCTCCTGGCAATTGAGAGATGTCTCACCTGGGTCGGGTATACGTCGTACATAAGTACCGTCGGAAGTCATATCCCAGGCGTTGTGCTTGTCTCCCAGTTGCACATCCAGAATCAAGCGGATCTCCTGGCGCAGTGCCGGTGATTCCACCGGGGTCAATACTTCCACCCGCTGCATCAGATTGCGTTGCATCAGATCGGCGGAGCCGATGAAGTACTCCTCATTGCCACCGTTGAGAAAGTAACTGATGCGTGCATGTTCCAGGAAGCGTCCGATGATGCTCACCACGCTGCCACTCTCACTCAGGCCGGGAATGCCGGGACGGAAACGACAGGTATCCCTGACGATGAGTTCAACCTTGACGCCGGCTTGGGTGGCTTTGTAGAGGGCCTTGACGATGTCTGGGTCCTCAAGGGCATTCATCTTCATCTGGATATGCCCGGGATTTCCATCCTTATGCAATCCGATCTCCCGCTCGATCTTCCCCACCAGGGATTGTTTCAAGTTATAGGGGGCCGCCAGGATCTTACGATAGCTGGGTGGTGGAGAATAGCCGGTCAGATAGTTGAACAACTCTGTCAGATCCTTGCCTGTCTCCTCGTCACATCCAAGTACGCCCAGATCGGTATAGAGTCGCGCAGTGCCGGCGTGATAGTTGCCCGTGCCTATATGATAGTAGCGGCGTAGCTGGGAGTAGTCCTTGCGTATCACCATGATCAGCTTGCTGTGTGTCTTCAATCCCAACACACCATAGGTAACATGGATACCCGCCTGTTCCAGATGTCTTGCCCAGCGAATATTTGCCGCTTCATCGAAGCGTGCCTTGAGTTCTACCAGCACCGCTACCTGTTTACCGTTGCGTGCCGCCTTAATCAGTGAGTCAAGCACATTCCCTTCAGCGGAGGTGCGATACAGGGTCATCTTTATCGCTAATACCTTGGGATCTTCCGCTGCTGTGTGCAGAAAGCGTTCCACCGTGGTGGCAAACGACTCGTAGGGGTGCTGCAACAGCAGAGAGCCATGCTCCCTGATGATATGAAAGATATTGCGCCGGTCATGGGCCAACTGGGGATGATCGGACGGGTAGTGGGGTGGATCGCGTAGCTCCGGAAAATTCAAGCTGGCGATTTCAAACAGGTCGCGAAGGGCCATCATGCGATCGACTTCAAACACATCCTGTTCTTCATCGAGACCGAGCTCAGCAGCCAGCATTCCGCGGTGGGTGGGGTTCATCCCCACGGAGACCTCCAGGCGTACGATGGGGGCGAAGTGACGCTCACGCAGTTCTGTTTCAATGGCCTCCAACAGATCATTGGCCGATTCCTGATCCAACTCCAGGTTGGCGTTTCGCGTAACCCGGAACAGGTTGCATGACTCAATCTTCATGCCAGGGAAAAGCATATCGAGATTGTTGGCAATCAGGTCATCGAGGGTGACGAAGGTATAACTTTCATCCACCTGGATCAGACGTGGTGATACATCCTTGCTGACCGGCACCTTGACCCTTGCCATATGCAGGTCGTGACCGCTGGGAAAACGCAGCGTGACCAGCAGGTTCAGGGTTTGATTGGAAATAAAGGGGAAGGGATGGCTTGGGTCCATTGCCAACGGAGTCAGCATTGGAAATATATTCTGCTGGAAATGTTCGCGTAGGCTTTGTTGTTGGGCGGTATCCAGGGCATCGTATTGGCTGATCCGTATCCCGGCTTCCTCCAGTTTGGCCTGCAGTTCATAGTAGATGCGTTGCTGCGCCTGCTGCATCTCGCATATTACCTTATGGCACTCGGTCAATTGCTGCCTGGGAGTCCTGCCATCAACGGTTGTGGCTGTGAGGCCGGCGGCAACCTGTTGCTTAAGGCCGCCAATCCGTTTCATGAAAAACTCATCCAGGTTGCTACTGACGATGGCGAGGAATTTAATCCTCTCCAGCAGGGGATTCTTCTCCAACTCGGCCTCGTTCAGCACCCGTCTATTGAATGCAAGCCAGGTCAACTCTCTGTTGAGGTAGAGATTGGGATCGTTCAAATCGATTTCGGGGGTCTGTTCAACCTCATTATTTGTTTGGTTGTTCGTATCGATGGTGGCTTGATCTGGTTGGGACATGGTATTGACTTGGCTTTGATAGGTGAATGTTGATTTCCATACTTGCTTAAAGTATAGGCGTACCGGGCGACCTTGCCACTTGTGTCTCGCGAGGGTGTGACTTATAAAACAAAGACACTGTCTTTGGGTCTGAAGTTCTCCAACTGATTCATCTGGTCCAGCATGGACAACAAAAAACCGCTGCTGTTGATGCGACCCAGACCGCCGCTATTGCATGCCAGCTCGGAAAACTCCATGCAGCCATCCACTCTGCCACGAGGGTTATAGATCAGACTGGGTATCGGGTCTCCGGTATGACGGCCTGTATTGGTATCGGTGGAGTGATCGGCAGTAATGGCAATCACCAGCGAGTCGGTGATCAGTGGGGCTATTGCATCATCGATCTTCAACAGCATCTCCCGTTTGCCGGTGGGATCGAGATCATGAGAGTAAATATCAGTGGCTTTGATATGCAGATATACAATATCGTGATCATCTAGCGCCTGTATTGTGGTTCTTACCTTGGCATTCAAATCTGTATCATGGGCAGCAGTAAATTGATCATTCATGAAAAGGTCGTAACCCAACAGCGCGCCAAGTCCAAGCACCGTTTTCTCCCCGGATATCACGGCAGTTTTCATTTTCAGTTGATTCAGCAAGGGTTTGACCTTCGGCAGTTTGCCCGGACCTCTGCAGATAATGCCATTGGCTGGCGGTAAATTATTATCGATTCTTTGACGGTTTACCGGGTGTTGGGAGAGCTTCTCATGGATGATCTCTATTAGTCGATTCACTGCATTAGAAGTCCTAACAGCCGCCCTGTCTGATGGATCGTTGGGCACACAGGAGAGCAGACCTTTGGTCTTGTATAGGTTGCCTGGATCAGTATTCGATATATCGTGGGAGAGACCACTGCCTTCGAGTTGTAAAACAACGCGGTGCTGCGTGGCCGGGTGCAGGCTGGCTGTAATACCATCGCCCAGATCGACCCGACCTATAGTTGCAGCCAGTGATTCGGTGCCCGTGTTGATCCGGCCCGCCCTGCGGTCGAGAATATCGTAGTGATCTTCATCCTTTTTCAAGGTGGCAAAATTGCAGCGAAAGTAGAGCGCCTGGTCGTTGTCGTTCAAGCCCACGCCGGATGCCTCGATTGGACCCCGTGCCAACTTCATTGTGTGCTGTTTGGAGAGTCCGAATAACAGACAGATACCGGTGTGTGTGCCCACCGGCATGCCGGGGAATAGTGGATCGACCAGTCCGCACTGTCCCGCACTCGCCAACCTGTCCATATTGGGTGTTTCGGCCACTTCGAGGGGAGTCTTACCACCGAATGCAGGAATGCCCCGATCACCAAGACCATCAAGGATAATCATCACTCCTTTTTGGGTTGTAAACAATTGTCAGCTCCAAATGTCGATGATTTCTTCAATTTAGTGCGATCTGCCTGCTGAGAAATGCAGATTAGTAGTTATTCTGTACCGAAAATATCTTCAACCTTAGCATGAAAATCCTTCTGTAACACCTCGATAATCGAGCGCATTACTCGATCTGTGGTTTTATCCATATCGTCGTTGGTGATGATCGGAATGGCGTTGTTGTCTGCCTCTGAAAGCAGGTGTGACTGGAGCATCCAGATCGATTCAAAATTCGATAGATAATCACTCTGAGCCGTACGCTCGGGGGCTGTGACGCCGCGGTCTTTCAGTTGGTGTTTAAGCTTGTCCTGTTTCAGTACCGCCAGCATGATCGGAACAATCACGGCATTCTTTTCATCTCCGAACCGATTTACCAGGGCGGGGGAGACATGGACGCCTTCAAGTATCAGGGAAACCTGCTCACTCAATGCGCGCTGTATCACGGCCTCACAGGGGACGGATACCAGTTCAGACTGATGTATGAAGCCATGAATCATCTTCTCTTCAGGAGGTTCCTTGGACTCGGCCGAACCGGGAATTTTGCGCCAGGCATTGAATGAGGAGGTATGCAGTTCAGGAAGAAGCTTTATCGGCACCATCATACGCATGACTTCCCTGAGCATATCCGTGGACTGTGTGCGAATGATATTCAAGCGGTGAGCCACCTCGGTCGCGATAGTACTCTTGCCGCAGCCGGTTGTGCCGCCGATCAAGAGGATCAAGGGACGTTGCGAGTGCTTATAGTCAACCCATACCAGGTAGCGCTTCGCCGCCTCTTTGCCATAGTGCTGCCTCAATTTTTCATAGGTCAGCTTACCAATTTCGCTGCTGTCGACGATATCATGAGGAGATTCCGCCAACTCCTTGTAGACGTTTTGGGTAATATAGGCCGCCCTGTCAGAACCGAGGCCACTCGACTCGAGGGTGCGCCGATGCTCCACCGTGGAGAAGGGCATGAGATTGTTGTTGTGATCTCGTACCCTGATCTTGGTGGCAGCTGGAATGATGCTCTCGTAATTTTCGATAACCTCCTTTTCATCCAGCTTTTGCAGTTCGGATATAACAATTCGGCGCAGTTCCTCAGTGGTGATCTCGTCAACATTATTGATCTGCTGCCGAATATCGGATGAGAGTTGGTACGCTGTGTCAAATGCAAGCCCGGCATCAGTCAAAGAACGAGTCAGGATGCCTCTGAGAAAAGGTGTTCTAATATCATCGGATTTATCGAAAACAAGTGTTTTTGCCATATTACTATCAGTACCCGGTAGGCCATGTCTGACTGCCTGCATAAAGGCATCGAATTGTTACTGTAACACTCCTACAGCAATTTTAGATAACAGGAAAGGTTATAGATTGTCCTCCCACACATAAATTGCTTCAGCCTTGTTACCTGGTGCAAAGAATTGAAGTTGCTTAACCAGTGATTTTACCAAGAGTATTCCGCGTCCACTGTAAATGGTCTCATTTGCTACCTCTTGTGACAGGGAAACGTAGTCAAATCCATGCCCGCTGTCTTCCATTGTAATAACAATATAGCCGCCATCGGTGTTTCGATGAATTCTCAATGCGATGCGTATCTTTCCCTCAGTCAATGCCTCCAGGCGCTGCTCCCGTTGTTGGAAGTAGTTGGTAAAACCCTCCTCGCCCTGTTTAAGCTTGGAATCCATTTGTAGCACGCCATGATCCAATGCATTGATATAGAGTTCCGTAAGGATTGTGAACAGTGGGCGCCGATGCTCATGTAACCCTGCGGTCTCCTGAATGTAATTGATCAGTATGGGTACCGGATCGGCCTGGCGTAGTTGTGAGCCGTAAAAAATCAGTTGGAATTCGATACAGTCGGGATGTTCATGGGAAAACAGTTTATGGGGCATATCGCCACCGGTTACAATATGTGGTGATGGCGATTCCCGTCCGGGCAGGAGATCGGGGAACAGGGGTACTTCGACAACGCTGATGTCGTCGTCTTGAGGGGCGTCCTGGCAGAATGCTTCAAGATCCCTGGCGAGCTTGTCCAGTATATAAGTGTTGCTGTCACTCTTAATGATGGCTTGAATGAATCGTTCCTGACCGAACAGTTCACCTTTCGAATTTCGGGCTTCGGTAACACCGTCAGTGGCGAGAATTACCCGGTCACCCTGTTTTACCCGCAGGTGGTGAAAGTCATCCTTGAAATCGATATCCGGGGCGATACCCAGGGGAAGTGATTTCGACACGATCTGTTGTTTGATATGCATGCTTTCGTTTTCGACCAGAAAGCAGTCAGGCATGCCGCAGTTGATAATGGAAATATGGTCTAACTGGTGGTCGACCTTGACAAACTGCGTTGCCAGGAACATGCCGGTGGGTAACAGGTTGTAGAGCTTGTTGTTGATGGCAGAGAGTATCTGCTGGGGGGCAAATCCCTTGCCAGTCATGGAGCGAAATACCTCAGAGGTTGGCAGTGCGCCCAGTGCGGCCGCCAATCCATGGCCGGTGAAGTCACCCAGCAGGACATGCATATCTTGTGATGGGGCGTATGCGGTCAGCATAAGGTCGCCACTGAACACGCTGGCTGGTTTTAATAAACTGTGGATGCGGTCGAGGCCTACATTGCCGGCGATCACTGCACCGCTGAACACCTGTTCAGCAATCTCTTCGTCACGTTGCATCCGGCTGTAGAGCATGCGGGTGTCCTGATGCAGAATGCGAATACGCTCCATCGCCTTAACCTTGGCCGAAAGCACGGTAAAACTGTAGGGTTTGGAGAGAAAGTCGTCGCCACCTACCTCGACACAGCGGGCCAGGGCCTTTTCATCGGACATGGCGGTGAGGAAGATAATAGGGATGAACTCGTCACCGGATAGGCGCTTGATCTCTGTAGTCGCTTCATAGCCATCCATGACCGGCATCATGACATCCATAAAAATGATATTCGGGCTCTGTTGCTGGAACAGCTGTATCGCCTCGGCCCCGTTTTCAGCCTCGATCACATGGTAGCCGCGCTTCTTTAACAACGCCTTGAGAATCATACGGTTTGTCACCTCATCCTCGACAATGAGTGCAATACCGCCGTGTTGAGGTTGGGTTGAAATCATTGACATAGTGGTTACCGTAGTTGTTATTGCTATACAGTCAGTATGGTATTGGTAAATGTAACAAACCTAAAAACCGGTTACCCGTTTTACTCAGTTATTGCATAGTGAATTGCTGCAGTTTTTAGTTTTCAGTGGCTTTCATGATTTTCACGACTATTTTCCTACTGCTGATCATAATGAATATGCAGGAATTAAATGTGCCCGGTTTTACTCCTGATGTACACTAGGATCTATTAACCAGGCTTGGGATCAGCATGCCGTATAAGCTTTTTGCGCTATGAAGATACGCCAATTCGAACGGGAAACCCATACGTGGTCGAAGATTCACTGACAATTTCCTATCCATCAGAGAGCCGGGCAGTATTGGTGTTCAAGGGGTCCTGGACCCTGCAGGATATGCGCTTCGATTGGCAAGGATTGAAACAGGAGTTGAGGTCGCATAGTGGTCTCAAGGCGATTGCCCTCGAAACCGGTCAGCTGGCTCGCTGGGACAGTCAATTTTTGAATATCGTGCAGCATCTATATGATTTCGCCCACGAGCAGAGCCTGCAACTGGAAACGGAGGATCTACCCGATGGGGTTCGCAGGCTGCTTAAACTGGCGCAGGAGGTCCCTGAGCGTAAGGGTGCGCGGCGAAATTCAGAAGCCTTTTCATGGCTCTACCGCACCGGGGCACTGACCCTCAAGGCGTGGCGGGAATCGGTACAGTTCACCCGGTTTGCCGGTGAGCTGACACTCTCCCTGTTGCGACTGCTCTCCGGCAGGGCGAGCTTTCGCGGCATCGACTTGCTGCGTTTCCTGCAGGCGGCCGGTCCGGAGGCACTGCCCATTGTCAGCCTGATCGGTGTCTTGGTCGGGGCGGTGCTTGCCTTTGTGGGTGCCTTGCAACTGCAGATGTTCGGAGCCGAGATCTACGTGGCCAATCTGGTGGGTTTGGGGTCGGTACGGGAGATGGGGGCGATGATGACCGCCATCATCATGGCGGGTCGAACCGGCTCCGCCTATGCCGCACAGCTGGGCACCATGCAGGTCAATAATGAGATCGATGCGTTGAAAACGTTCGGTATCTCAGTGGTGGACTTTCTGGTCCTGCCACGCTTCCTGGCGCTGCTGATCATGTTACCGTTACTCACCCTTTGGGCTGACATGCTGGCGATTGTTGGTGGTTTGATGGTCGGCGTCTGGGTGCTGGATATCTCGCTGATCGAGTATTTGATTCAGACCCGGGAATCCATGGGCTGGAACGACTTGGCCGTTGGCACGGTGAAGAGTGTGCTGTTTGCCATTGTGATCGCCATGTCGGGTTGTCTGCGTGGACTGCAGAGCGGCAGAAACTCCTCTGCGGTGGGGCAAGCCACCACCTCAGCGATGGTGACGGCGATCCTGCTGATTGTCATATGGGATGCCCTTTCGACGCTGATATTCAATCAACTGGGGATCTGAGCCATGCCAGGGGAAAGTGCAGCGCCAAAACAGCGAGCAGCAACCCATATCGAGGTCAGGGATCTGACCATGGAGTATGCTGATTTCGTGATCCAGCGGGATCTGAATTTCACAATTTGGCAGGGTGATATCTTTGTCATCATGGGTGGCAGCGGTTGTGGCAAGAGTACCCTGTTGCGCCATTTGATCGGGCTCAAAACACCGGCAAAGGGGGAGATTTATTATCATGGGGAGGCATTCTGGCAACTGCCTGAGGATCGGCGTCAGGACCTGATGCGACGCATGGGGGTGCTGTATCAAAGTGGCGCCCTGTGGGGCAATATGACACTGGCGGAAAATATCTCGCTGCCCATCGAGACCTATACGGATCTGTCTCCGCAGCAGGCACGGGAGCTGGCCACCTATAAGCTATCCCTCGTGGGACTCAAGGGTTTCGAGGACTACCTTCCCGCTGAGATCAGCGGTGGCATGCAGAAACGCGCCGGTCTCGCCCGGGCCATGGCTCTCGATCCCGAACTGCTGTTTTTCGATGAACCCTCGGCTGGACTGGACCCGGTCAGCGCCAAGCGTCTGGATGATTTGATCATCGAGTTGAGTGAGAGTCTCGGAACCACCATCGTGGTAGTGACCCATGAACTGGCCAGTATATTCGCGATTGGCAATAATTCGGTATTTCTCGACCCTGAATGCAAAACCATGATCGCTCATGGCAACCCGAGTGAACTGTTGCAAAGTTGCAGCGATCCCAGGGTACAGGCATTTCTGACCCGGGGCGTGAATGCCTCATCAACTTCTGGAAGCTGAACGATATGCAATCGAAGGTCAGTCCAACCCTCATCGGTCTCTTTGTCCTGCTATCCCTGGGATTGGCCCTAAGCGCGATTTTTCTTCTCTCCGACGGCGGTCTGGCGCATAAATCCACCCGCTTTATTCTTTTTTTCGAGAGTGATGTAAAAGGGCTCCAGGTCGGTTCGCCGGTTAATTTTCGTGGCGTCAGGGTCGGCAAGGTCGAGTCCATGTCGATCACCTATTTCAAGAAGAGCCAGGAATTCAGGATTCCTGTCATTATCGGCATCGATGATACACGGGTTGGGATCGATGGTGTGCATACGGGCAGTGGGGTGTTGATCGGATTGGATGATCTGATCAGGCAGGGACTGCGGGCGAGGCTCAATCTGCAAAGCCTGGTTACCGGCAAATTGGAGATAGAACTCGATTTTCATCCCGACACCCCGGTTCGGCTGGTGAATACCGATTCAGAATACCGGGAGATCCCCACTATTCAATCGAGCATGGAGCGAATCGCCACTGCCCTGGAGGCTGTGCCCATTGAACGGATTATGAAACGCCTGTCAGAGATCCTGGACAGCATCGATGAGATGGCCGCCAGCGGTGAGCTGATCCGACTCAAGGACTCACTCTTGCAGATAACCCAACGTCTCGATAGTGTCACGGAACAGCTGCATAAGGTGACACCTCAACTCATCGCCGGTAGCACAGGCACCCTTGAGGAAGCACAACAAATGCTTGCCGAGATTACCAACACGGCAACCCAATCACAGCAACTGTTGGTTGAAACCGAAGCCAGGCTGACCAAGGCGTTTTCCAGTTGGGAACGGACCATGAAAAATGGTGAGGCGACTATTTCTCAAATAGGAGAGGTGGCATCGTCCGCTGACAAGCTGCTGAGTCAGGAATCACCGATACTGACTGAAATGACGGTCACCCTGCGTGAGCTGGGGGCGGCGGCAAGATCCATTAAGAATATGTCGGAGTACCTGGAGCGCCATCCTGAAGCCTTGTTGAGGGGGAAACAGTAATGCAATCCATAGTCTGCGTGCGACCTTTAATGTTCGCCCTATGTCTCTCTCTGCTGTTCACAGGGTGTGCCGGGACCTCGTCCCAACCGACCCGTTTCTATCGTCTCGATGGTCAGTTGGAGAAGGCACAAACCATCTCCCTGAAACCCCTGCCTGGGCAACAGCTGGTGGGCATCGGGCCTGTCAGTTTGGCCAGCTATCTGGACCGGCCTCAAATCGTGGAGCGCCACTCACCCCATCGTTTGGCGCTGAATGATTTCGATCATTGGGCAGGTTCTCTGCAGGAGAATATCGTTCAGGTTATTACCGATCAGTTGCGACAAAAGCTCGTTGATATGCAGGTTATCTCCTACCCATGGCATGGCAGTATAAGACCTGATTACGAGGTGTTGCTAAGGATCAGTCGATTCGATCGTGAGAGTGGCAGGGTGTGGTTACAACTGCGTTGGACCCTTGTTCGTCGTACCGACAACAAGCTTCTGGAGATGCAGCAGCTGGTCATCGAAGAGCCTGCTCGGGGTGATGGTGTGGAAGCAGGGGTTGCCGCCGCCAATCGGGCCGTGGGGCAGTTGGCAGAGCGAATAGCCGCTACCATACTTGCCATGAAGCGGTGATCCCCGGGTTGCCTAAGCTAAACGCTAAGGAACCTCTGATTAACTCTCTTTTCGTCATCCCGGCGCATGCCGGGATCCAGGAAAATCAAGCACATAGATTCCGGCATGCGCCGGAATGACGGATTAATCAGACCTTCCCTAAGTTTAGTTCCACTGCGCCAGCGTGGGAAGGAGAAAAAACCGGAACAAGCCATTCAGTTACTGGGTTGCAGGACTGGGTTTCACTTGCCCCTGGGACTGGGTCGGCGGAATGATTGTCGGCACCGGTATCGGGGTTTCTACAGGTTCCGGTTGTGGCGGCTCATAGCGCTCAGCGTTAACCAATATACCAAGCACCGGGTGGTCGATGTAATAGAGCTTGCCGCTGCGCATGCGTCTGCTCTCCTGCAGGCGATAGTGCTTATAGCGCGGAGCAAAGCCATAGTTATCACCGCTCGCTTGCGGATCGCTGCCACTGGCGAGTTTGTGCAGGGCGATGTCCGCATTCAAATGGAGATACCGTTTCACACTGAATTTCAGGCTGCCCTCGAGTTTGGGCAGATTGAAATCCGTAGCCTGGGCGCCATTTGCCGGCAACAGTGTGAAGAAGACCTGTTTCGCCTGGTCGGGACTCTTTACCGGCTGACGCCATGCAACATGGTAGAGAGGGCGGTAATCCCGTGATCTACGCATTTGACCCCAGGCACCGCTCAGGGATTTCTCCTCAGCGGGCAAGGCACGGAAGGCGATAGGTTTGTTACCCTTCAGGGGTTGTCCCTTGGTGAACCAGGTGGCATCGCTTGACAGGGGTCTGCCCGGATCATTGGGCCAGCCTTCGGTGGAGCCTGCACCCGGCGCAATGCGTTCGAAGATAAGCACCTCAAATTGATACCAGACAGGGGCGTTGTCCCTGTTATCAGCCTCAGCCTGCAGTAGCAAAGGTTGTAGAAGGATTGTGCCTATCAGCAGGGTGTGTAACTTTTTACGCAACTGTCTCATCTGCCAAGCCTTGATAACCCATTCATGTCAATCACACCATTATACAACTCTGCTGACACAGGAGAGTGTCCTGGTAACGGTTTCTGCATGTCGCCCTGAGAGAGCCGGAGAACGGCTTCAGTCTATCAGGCTGTCCAGCAGGGCGTGTATTTTTTTGACTCGCCCGCCGGGCAACTCCAGGTCCGCCTGGTAGCGAAGTTTATCACTCCCATCCATCTTATATGTACTGGGCCGACTCTGGATCAGACCGATCAGCTTGGCGGGATCGAGTTTTGGATTCTCATCAAACAGCAAGCGTGCCCCTTTGGGGCCGGCCTCGATCTTGCGGATACCCAGTGGGTGAGCGCGTAACTTCAGCTCGGTAATCTCAAACAGATTCTTTGTCGCTTCCGGCAACAGACCAAAGCGGTCGATCATCTCGACCTGCAGGTCCCGCAACTCGGTCTCATCCTTGGCGCTGGCGATGCGCTTGTAGAGAACCAGGCGGGAATGGACATCGGGAAGATAGTCCTCCGGCAACAGGGCGGGGATGTTGAGTTCAATCTCAGTGCCATGGTCCAGGGGTCTGTCCAACTCCGGTTGTCTGCCGGCCTTCAAGGCTGCAACCGCCCGATCGAGGAGTTCGGTGTAGAGTGAAAATCCGATCTCCTGGATCTGACCACTCTGCTCTTCCCCCAATAACTCGCCGGCACCGCGGATCTCCAGGTCATGGGTTGAAAGGGTAAAGCCGGCACCAAGATCTTCAAGAGATTCAATGGCTTCTAGACGTTTCTTCGCGTCTGCTGTCATACTCCCGGGCGGGGGTGTGAGCAGATAGGCATAGGCGCGATGGTGGGAGCGGCCAACCCGACCACGAATCTGATGTAGCTGGGCCAGTCCCAATTTATCCGCCCGGTTGATGATCATGGTGTTGGCACTGGGTACGTCGATGCCGCTCTCTACGATGGTGGTGCAGACCAGCAGGCTGAAGCGTTGGTGATAGAAATCGCGCATGATCCCTTCCAGCTTACGTTCACGCATCTGACCATGGGCGACCTGGAGGCGTATGCCGGGAAGCAGGGATTCGAGTCGTTCAGCCATGTTCTCAATGGTGCTGACCTCGTTGTGCAGGAAATAGATCTGACCACCGCGTTTCAACTCCCGCTGGCAGGCCTCGATGATGAGGCTGTCGTTCCATTGGCTGACAAAGGTCTTGACCGGGTGTCGCAGGGCCGGCGGGGTGGCGATGATGGAGAGATCGCGCATCCCCGACATGGCCATGTTGAGGGTGCGGGGGATGGGGGTGGCGGTCAGGGTCAGCAGGTCCACCTCGCTGCGCAGGGCCTTGAGTTTCTCCTTATGGCGCACACCGAAGCGATGCTCCTCATCGATGATCACCAATCCCAGGTTTTTAAACTTAAGTTCCGGGGAGAGGAGTTTGTGGGTGCCGACAACAATATCGATGGTTCCATCCCGCAAACCGTCGATCACCTTTTGCTGCTGTTTGCCGGTACGGAAACGGGAGATGCTCTCCACCTTCACCGGCCAGTCGGCGAAGCGATCGGCAAAGTTTTGATAGTGTTGTTGGGCCAACAAGGTGGTCGGTACCAGCACCGCAACCTGTTTGTTGCCCTGGGTCGCCGTGAATGCGGCACGCATGGCGACTTCGGTCTTACCGAATCCCACGTCACCGCACACCACCCGGTCCATGGGCTGGCTCGACACCATATCCTGCAATACCGCGTCGATGGTCTGGAACTGGTCCGGTGTCTCCTCGAATTCAAAGGAGGCCGCAAAGGCCTGATACTCGTCATCCGGTGCGGGAAAGGCCACTCCCTGACGGGCGGCGCGCCGGGCATAGATCTCCAGCAGTTCCGCGGCCACGTCACGAATCTGTTTGGCCGCTTTACGCTTGGTTTTTTCCCACTGGTCTCCCCCCAAGCGGTGCAGGGGTGCATGCTCCGGCGATGCCCCCGCGTAACGGCTGATCAGGTGAAGGGAGGCCACCGGCACGTAGAGTTTGTCACCACGGGCATATTCCAGGGTGAGAAACTCGGTCTCCATACCGCCCACATTGATGGTCTGCAGACCGAGATAGCGACCCACTCCGTGGTCTTCATGCACCACCGGGGCGCCCATGTGCAATTCGGTGAGATTGCGCACAATCTGGTCGGGGTCCTGGCTGACCTTGCGCCGCCGCCTCTCCTGGCGTACCCGCTCGCCATAGAGCTGGGTCTCGGCGATCAGGGCGATGCCCTGCTCCTCCAACCATAATCCCTGTTCCAGGGGCGCCACACACAGGCCGATGCTGATACTGCTGTTGATGAAGGCATCCCAGCTCTCAACCACCTTGGGGTCGATATGCAGATCCCGTAGGGTACCCAGCAACATCTCCCGTCGACCGGCGCCTTCGGCGATAAACAACACCCGCATCGGTTTACTCGCGAGAAAGCCCCTCAGGGAAGAGGCGGGGTCCTTGCTGCGGGCCTGGAACGCGACTGGGGGAGGCAGTTGGGTATTGAAGTTGACCGCAGCGGCATAGCCTTTGCTGCGGGTCGCTACTTTGTGATAGCGCAGGGCGATCGAGTTACCCTGTTTTAGCTGTGAGACCAGTTCATCCGCCCCTAGATAGAGCTGATTCGGTGCCAGCAGCGGACGCTCAATATTATGACGACGCGCTTCAAAGCGCTCCTCCACATCGGTGAAAAAGGTTGCGGCATGATCTCTCACCGCTTCAAGTTCCAAAACCATATGTTGTTGCGGGAGATAGTCGAACAGGGTTTGCGTCTGTTCGAAGAACAGCGGTAGATAGTATTCGAGGCCACTGGATATTCGGCCGTCGGAGACATCCTGATAGATCAGGCTCTGCTGCAGATCCCCCTCGAAGCTGGCGCGATAGTTGCGACGAAACCGGTTGATACCCTCTTCGTCCATGGGGAACTCCCTGGCAGGGAGCAATTCGATACGAGAGAGCTTGTCGTTGGAGCGTTGGCTCTCCGGATCGAAGATTCGAATGGTATCGACCTCGTCATCGAACAGATCGATGCGATAGGGGTGTTGACTGCCCATGGGGAAGATATCGAGCAGGGATCCCCGCACAGCGAATTCACCATGGGAGAAGACTTGAGAGACGCATTGATAGCCGGCGAACTCAAGGTGTCGCCGGGTTTCATCCAGATCGATGCGCTGTCCGCACTCTACTACCAGGCAATGGGCATCCAAAAAATGCCTTGGAGCCAGGCGCTGCATCAATGTGGAGACGGGGGTGACAAGCACGCCCCGCTGCATCTGCGGCAAGCGGTAGAGGGTCAGCAACCGCTGGGATATTAATTCCGGCAGGGGGGAGAAGAGATCGTAGGCTAGGGTCTCCCAATCCGGGAAATTGACGACTGGGATTTCAGCACTATCGAGAAAGAAGCCCAATTCACGCTCCAGCCGGGTCGCCGACTGCATATCATGGGTCACCACCAGCAGCAGCCCTGCATAGGCGCTGGCTGCGCTGGCGATAGCCAATGCGGCGCTGCATCCGTGAAGACCGCCCCATTGCAACCGTTCTTCGATTGCCTGAGGCAGTTTGGGATTGAATGGAGATAGCAGATGCTCGGGTTGTCTAGGCATTTAATCAAGTTTGATGAGATGATTTGAAAAGCAGGCGATTTTCTCACATCTCACTACAGGACGGCTATCTCTAATGGGATGAGTAGCTATTCCCATATCCATGTCAAGAAACGGGTCGACCCAGCCGATACGGGACTTATGTTGAGGATTCGATACAGACAAACCGCTTTACTACTGATGTGGTCGTTGCTGCTCTGCCTGTCACCGGTGCAGGGAGGGCAGAATACCCGTGTCCTGATCATCCACTCCTACAGCCAAGAGTATCCCTGGACCAAGGGTCAGCACAACGGATTCCTGCAGGTCTTGAAAGAGAACCATGCTGGTGAACTGGTGATCGAGACCGAGTATCTCGATACCAAGCGGCTCACCCTGACCTCCGAATATATTGCAGCGTACACAAACTACCTCGAGGTGAAGTACCGTGGGTTCCAGCCAACCGCCATCTATGTCACCGACGACGATGCGTTCGGTTTCACCATGCAGCACATCTCTTCCCTGTTTCCGGGTACCCCAGTGTTTTTTTCCGGTGTCAATGATTTGAGTACCTTGCAGCGTATCCAGGGACGAAATATCACGGGAGTTATCGAACGCAAGGAAATAGCGCCGAACCTCAAGCTGCTTGTTGAGATGGATCACCATACAGGCAATCTGGTGGTAATAGGTGACAACTCGCGCACCTACCAGGCCATCGAGCGGGAAATCCGCAAAGAGCTGAGTCATCTATCCTTAACCCGGACCGCTTTCATTGCCAGTGAGAATATCGAGAAGATTCTCGACGCCCTATCACAATATCCCGACAGTGATATCTTTCTCACCACCCTGGGTGAAATCCGGGGACAAAATGGCAGAAATCTTACCCTGCGGGAAACCATCAGCCGCATTGCCGACAGTGGCCATCGCCTGATCATCAGTATGGAGGATGGCTATGTCCAGGACCGTGTGCTTGGGGGTTATGTCACCTCCAGCAAACGTCAAGGGGCCACCGCTGCAGGACTCTTGGTCCGCTATCTGCGAGGTGAGGGGCTACCCGCTCCGATTAGTGTGAGTCCGAATGAATACCTGATTGACTACCGTGAACTCGCCAGACTCGGGATGAGTCTTCCACGCCAGATCCAGGATATGGCCACCTTGCTGAACCCTCCGGAGACCTTCTACCAGCACTATCGTCTGGTGATATTGTCCTCACTCTACATCTTGGCAGGACTACTGCTGATCTCTGGTAACAGTTTCCTGATCATTCTGACGCGAAAGAATCGTTTGATCCGTCAGCATGCAGTGAAGTTGAGGAAACAGGCTAAGATCGCCCTGCGAGCCAAGGAGGGGCTGGATGAAGCGCAAAGAGTGGCCAGGCAGGGTAGCTGGGAGTGGGACCTGGAGACAAAGGCGTTTCATCGCTCAAAAGGGCTGCTACACCTCTACGAGATGTGCCTGGAGGATAAAAGGAACAGCCTGGTGGGATTTGACGACAAAGACAATGAGGATATGCATCAGGTACTTGAGAAAACCCTGGCGCAGGTACAAAAGAGCGAGAACAGTATCGAGAATATCCACCATCTCGACTTGTGCGATGGCCGTAAGCATGTCATGCAGGAGATTGTTCGACTGGTTGAGAATAGAAAAGGGGAGCCCGGTCGCCTGATTGGCACACTGCAGGATATAACCGAGCAGCATCGCGCCCAGGCCCTGTTGCGGGAGAATGAGGAGAAGTACCGACGCCTGTTCGAGATGTCAGAGGACCCCATGGTGTTGATCGTCGATGAGAACATCGGCATGGCAAACCGGGCGGCCGCCCGTACCCTCGGGTTTGATGACGAAAACCAGCTGATCGGCATGAAACTGCTGGCAATGGCGCCGCAACAACAACCCGACGGCCAGAGTTCGGCACAAAAAGCCGCCGAGATGATTGAGCTTGCCCACGATCGGGGTTATCACCGCTTTGAATGGGAGTACCTCGACCTGAACGGCGACAGCTCACTGGTGGAGGTCTCTCTCACACGAATTCCCTTTGACGGCAGGCATGCCCTCTACTGCATCTGGCATGACATCATGGAGATCAAGCAGATCGAGCAGGCGTTGAAACAGCAATCCGCCTATCTTGACGGGATCCTGCACTCCTCAGAGCGTGTTGCCATCATTGCAACGGATCCGAAGGGTTGCATTCAATACTACAACCAAACTGCGGAGAAGCTGTTCGGCATGCCGGCAGAGAAGGTGATTGGGGTCAACCTGTTGCACATTCACCGTGGCCGTGGAGTGGATAATGTCCGCAATGAGTTAGGCCTGGAGCAGGCAAGAGAGGATGGGGAGTATCGCTTCACCATGGATATGGATCGTCACGACGGCGTGCATTATATCGATGCACGAATCTCTCCAATCTACCAGGAGAACCAAGAGTTCGCCGGTTACATGCTGATGTGTGAGGATGTGACCGATCAGCGTCGTGCATCGGAGCTGATCGCCTATCAGGCCAGTTACGATGCCCTGACCGATCTGCCTAATCGGCGCATGTTCCTTGACAGTCTGCAGAAGGTGTTGGCGCGCACCCGGCGCCATCATCAGAAGGCAGCAGTGCTGTTTTTCGACCTGGATAACTTCAAGAACATCAATGATTCGTTGGGGCATCCTGCGGGTGATGGCCTGTTGCGGCAAGTCGCGCAGCGCATGCTCTTAGTGGTTCGTGAAGAGGATACTGTCGCTCGCCTTGGTGGAGATGAGTTCGTCATACTTATGTCGCAACTGGATATGGATTTTGAGAAAACCGCCAGTGAAGTACAGGTGCTGGCGGATAAGATCCGCCAAGAGATTAGCAAGCCCTATCATGTGGATGAGCAAGAACAAGAACTGCACATAACAACGAGTATCGGCATCGCCATATTTCCAACCGCTGAAGAGTCCCCGGACGATATCTTGAAGCAGGCCGATACCGCTATGTATCGGGCCAAGGAATCGGGTCGGAATACGGTTCGTTTTTTCCTCCCCAGCATGCAGCGTGCGGCAGATGAACGCCTCAAAACATTGAACGAATTGCGTCTGGCTATACAGAGAAATGAACTTCAGCTCTTCTATCAGGCCCAGTTCGATGTTGAGAAGCAGCTCTGCGGGATGGAGGCGTTGGTGCGTTGGAACCATCCCACCCGTGGACTGGTCATGCCTTCGGACTTTATCCCCCTGGCGGAGGAGAGCAGCCTGATCCTGGATGTGGGAGACTGGGTGCTGCACCAGGCGCTCAACCAATACAAGGCCTGGATTACCCGTCATGCTCAATCAATAGGCGCACGTATCGCCGTCAATGTCAGCGCAATGCAGTTCAGACGTCCGGACTTCATCAATAAGATCGAGCGCGCGCTCGGCAACACCGGTGCTGATCCCTGTTGGCTCACCCTGGAGATGACAGAAAGTGTTCTGCTTGAGGATTTCAATGACACGGTTGCAAAGATTGAGACACTAAAACAGCTCGGTGTACGTTTCTCCATCGATGACTTCGGTACGGGATACTCTTCACTGGCATATCTGAAACGGTTGCCAATTGACGAGATCAAGATCGATCGCTCGTTCGTTCGGGATATTCTTGATGATCCCAATGACGCCGCCCTGGTGGAGGCGATCATTACCCTGGCCAAACAGATCGGCCTGGAAACGGTCGCAGAAGGTGTCGAGAGTCAGGCGGTGTTCGAATTTCTCACTAGATATAATTGTCATATCTATCAGGGCTTCCATCTCGCGCGTCCCTGCGATGATGAGAGTTTCCATAATCGCTACCTTACCCTGGAAGGTGACAAACGGCTGAAGTCTGATATCGTTTGATGGAATAATCACCGAATGAAACTGGTGTGGGTATCAGTCTAACAGGCAACCAAACCCTACTTGTCATAGTGTGTTATAGGGTTGAGTCAACAACAATAATCTGTATTCTGGTCTCCTGACAGAATAGATCATTGAGGGGGGGAGTTGAATAAGTCCATCGGTACTCTGGCAGGGTTAATGCTCACATTGCTGCCTGTCCATCTTCCGGCGAGCGAACAGGCGATCCAGCAACTGCTCTCGAAGAGAAGCTGTCAAGAATGTGATCTCAGGCAGGCCGATCTGCGGATGCAGGATCTGAGCGGGGTCGATCTGCGGGGTGCGCAACTCGATCGTGCAATGCTCTACAAGGCCGATCTCAGGGGCGCTCTGCTGGAGGGTGCCAGCCTCAGGGGAGCGAGCTTCGCCCGCGCCAATCTGCAGGGTGCATCGATGCAGGGACTCGATCTCTCTCGGGGCAGGTTCAGCCGTGCAAACCTGAGTGAGGCGGATCTGAGAAATGCCAATCTGCATGAGGCCAATCTGACAATGGCAGTGCTGACCGCAGCCAACCTGAGCGGGGCCAATCTTGTCTCTGCCCTGTTATCGGGTAGCCGGCTCGACGCTGTTATCCTGAATGGGGCGGTGCTCGATAATGCCAACCTGCGTGGTCTTGACCTGACTCAAACCAAGGATCTCTCCGACACCAGTTTCAAGGGCGCCGATCTTCGCCAGACAAAACTATCCGGTCTCGATCTGCAGGGAGTCGATTTCAGCAAGGCCAGACTGCTTAAAGCCGATCTCAGCGGTGCCGACCTGAGGCGAACCCTGTTCGTCGATGCGGAATTGAAGAAGGTGACGTTGGTTGATGCGAACCTGCAGCACGCCAACCTCCAGGGGGCGAGAATGCACGGTGCAAAACTCAAAGGTGCGAAACTTGAAGGGGTAAAACTGCAGAACGTCGAGCTCAGCGGAAATCTGATTGGAGTGGATTTTTCCAAAACGCATATTTCCCGGGTGAGGTTCAATGGTGCCAATTTAAAAGAAGCGAGTTTTCGTTCGGCACAACTGGAGTTTGCCGATTTCGAGGGTGCCAACCTGTATGCTGCCGATTTCACCGATGCCAGTTTGTATCGCTGTACTCTACGTAAGGCGAATTTACATAACACCCTGTTCAATGGCGTCGACCTGAAGGGTAATTTACTCGAAGGCGCATTGGGCCTGAAAGAGACCCATGGAGAGTAATTCGGCCTGAGTCTGTTGACAGGATCAGGAGACTAACGGATCAGGACTTGAACAGATCCTCTGCCGCTTTGCGTAAGGCATCTTGTGTTGTATCTGCGTCAGTGCCCGCACTCTCCTCTGTGGGTTCGAAGTAGCCACAAAAGTTGGCATTCTCTTTATCCATTACCCGATCCGCCATTGGCTCTTCGCACTGATTGGGCCGGTTCGGTGCATACCAGCGACAGTTGCGACAGACCCGTGTCGGTTTGCCGCAGGAGCGGCAGGTGGTTTCACGACCATAGTCCACCGCCTCCAAGTCACTTCCACACTGCCAGCATTTACCCTTGACTGTCTGGTTCATATTCCGCTTTCCTTCGCTCTATCGGGCCGTTTCCGTTTGGCTGCTGAGGGCGATGAAATCATGGGCCATCTTTTCGGCGTCATGGGGAGGGCTGAAGTAGGCATGGAACTGACCTTGAGGGTCCACCAGGATAATCGAGGCGGAGTGGTCCATCACATAGCCCATGGCGCTATCCTCGGTCTCGACCCGTTTATAGAGGATGCCCAGGGGTTTGGTCAGTTCTTGCAGAGACTCTTCCGGACCGGTGGCGCCGACGAAGGAGGGATCGAAATAGGTCACATACTCGGACAGACGCTCAAGGCTGTCCCGCTCGGGATCCACCGATACGAAAGTAACCTGGTAGGGTTCGGTGCTTGCCTGGGTCTGGATTTTATTATGCATCTCCGAAAACAGGGCCATGGTGGTGGGGCAGATATCCGGGCAATAGGTATAGCCGAAACTCATGAATGTCCAGTGACCCAGCAGGCTCTGGTTATCGAAGGATGTACCTTTGTGAGTAGTGAGAGAAAAAGGCTTGAGTGGTCTCAATTCAGGCAGCAGCATGCCCTGTTCTAATTTTACCGGCTCTGCCACGGATTCGGATGATGTCTGCATTGACAGGCTGTACCAGGCGATCAACCCTGCAACCACAGAGAGGGCGATGAGCATTGGTATGGCGTTTAGGCGTGATCGGTCGTTTGCATTCGTTGTAGTGTTATTCATATCTTCTCGATACCCAGAAAAGTGTTACCAAAAGTAATAGCAACAGGGCTGCGCCACCATTGTGGGCTACTGCGATGCTCAATGGAAGATGTCCGAGTACATTGGTTATTCCAAGGGTGATCTGTAGCGCCAACAGCAACAGCAGGGTGAGCCCCAGCTTTCTCAATAGGGGTGCGGAATCGGGGCGTGTCAGGCGCCACACCAGCAGGCCCAGGGTGAGTGCAGTGATCAAGGCGCCGATCCGATGGGTCATGTGAATGGCGGTCCGTGCACTGTTGTCGAGCACGCCGAATTCATAATTGACACCCAGGCCCCGCCACAGCACGAAGGCCTCACTGAAATCCATCTCGGGCCACCAGGAGCCGGCGTAGCAGGTGGGGAACTCGCTACAGGCCAGGGCTGCATAATTGGTGCTGGTCCAGCCGCCCAGTGAGATTTGTAACAACAGAATCAGGAGCGAGAAGTGTACCCACCTGCGCAGCGATCGGGAGGTGTCGAAGGCGTGTAGAGAGCCGACTGGGCGTAATTTAAGTACCAGCAGACCCAACAGTACGAATGTGGCGAATCCACCAAGCAGATGGGCTGTGACAATCACAGGTTTTACCAATAGGGTAACGGTCCACATCCCCAGGGCGGCCTGAAAGACTACCAGCAGCAATAGCAGTGTGGGTAGCAGCAGGGGTTGATTGAGATGACGTCGGCCATGCCAGGCTAGGATGGCCAGGAACAGGATGGCCAGTCCCAGACTGCCCGCCAGATAGCGATGCACCATCTCTTTCCACGCCTTGCCCTGATCCAGTGGACGATCGGCGTAGGCACGGTTGGCAGCTTCAACCGCAGTCTCGTTCACCGGCACCACCATCTTGCCGTAGCAGCCTGGCCAGTCGGGACAGCCCAGACCGGCATCTGAAAGGCGCACATAAGCGCCTACCAGGATAACGCAGAAGGCCAGTAGGCAGGTGATTACCGCAAGACGATATTGGTTATGTCTTTTCATCACACCAAGGTACGATATGAGCCATTCCAAAGGCAAATCTTTGTAGGGTGCGGCTTGCCGCACCGGTTATAACGGGATCCTTGCATCTGGCGAATAACGTAACTGATGGGTAATTAACGCGCGACTTGGTAACAGGAGTTTTAGATTTTGATTAACCTCGATGACAGCCGGGTAATCAGCATGGTCATGCCTCGATTGGGGCATCGAACGTTGGCCGCGAGATGGTTGCAGCTGGGAGTGCTGGCGTTGGGACTGGCGGGGTTGTTTGCCCTGCTGCTGGTGCTCTCGCGCACCCCCGGCAGCGAGTCCTTCTTCCCCTGGGTGGACTTTTTCCGCACCGCCCTGGTGGTGCATGTGGATCAATCTGTATTGATCTGGTTTCTCGCCATGGCCGGGCTGGTTTGGTGTTTGACAACGCAGGCGGGATCCACGTCGATACGGCTACAGTATCTGGCCTTTTATTTGGCGCTGATTGGTACCCTGGGTGTCGCTATGGCCGCCTTTATCGGGGATGGAGCGCCGTTGATGAACAACTATGTACCGGTACTGCAGAGACCCCTGTTTTTTATCATGCTGGGACTCTTCGGTCTGGGTATCGCCTTGCAGGCGCTGATAGGCTTGCACTCAACCCGAGGCGCCTTGTGGGGTGACCATCTGCCGAGTCTGGCCGCATTCACTGTCGCCGTGGCGCTGCTGGTCTCCCTCGCGGCACTGTTGACGGCCTGGTGGCAGATGCCGGCGGATGTGGCCGGGCAGAGCTACTATGAGTATCTTTTCTGGGGGGCTGGACACACCCTGCAGTTTGCCTATACCCAGCTGATTATCCTGGCATGGTTGTGGCTCGCCCTGCATAGCGGGGTGAGCCTGCCCGGTGATTCCCGCTGGTATTTCTGGCTCTTGATTCTGGGTATAGCACCGGTGTTACTGGTGCCGGTGATCTACCTGCTCCACCAGACAGTGAGCATCGAATCCCGCACCGCCTTTACCCAGCTGATGCAGTATGGCGGTGGCGTGGCAGTAACGCCGATTGGGCTGCTGATATTCATTGGCCTGCTGCGTGCAGACAGGGCAGGGCCTGAGGCGAGGCCGCTGCGCCGCAGCCTTTGGATGTCGATGCTGCTGTTCTTTTGCGGCGGTGCCATCGCCCTGTTCATATCAGGTGTCAACACCATTATCCCTGCCCACTATCATGGCTCCATCGTGGGTGTCACCATGGGTCTGATGGGGCTGGCCTATCTGCTGTTACCCAAACTGGGTTATCCACCTGTGCAAGGCCGATTGGCAGAACTGCAGCCTTGGATTTATGGTGTCGGACAACTGCTGCATATTACCGGTTTGGCTCTATCCGGAGCCATGGGGATCCAACGTAAGACTGCCGGGGCCGCCCAGGGTCTGGATACACTTTCCGCCAAGTTGGCCATGGGGGTGATGGGTATAGGTGGTTTGCTTGCAGTCATCGGCGGGGTTATATTCGTATGGGTCATGTTGCGTATCTTTGTTACTGCCAGACCGTAACAGACGAATTAATCTACATAAGATTCAACGACGGATATGCAATGAGACGATTCATTAATCTGTGCTTGGTAAGCTTGTGCTTTACCAGCGCCCTACTGGCCAATGAAGACTACCCACTGGCACCTGGATTCTCACTGCAAGGTGAGGAGATGGCCGTCACACTCGATGAGTTTAGGGGGAAGGTGGTACTGCTCGATTTCTGGGCCTCCTGGTGTGTGCCGTGCAGGGCATCCTTTCCCTGGATGAACCATATTCAGAACAGATACAGACAGCAGGGTTTGGTGATTATAGCCGTCAATCTCGACAAGGATCGAGCACTGGCCGATGCCTTTCTCTCCAAGACCGAGGCCGAGTTCACGGTGGCGTTCGATCCCGAGGGTGAGGTGGCAAGTGAATATGGCTTAAAAGGGATGCCCGCCTCCTTTCTGATCGATGAGCAGGGACGTATTCTTGAATCTCACGTGGGTTTTTTTGAATCCGAAAAAGCGCAGCGGGAACAGGAGATCAAGAAGGTTTTGAATTCACTCTAGAGAGACAGAGTGGTTTCTTACCTTGTAAGAATGCGGCACGAGCCAGTTAAGATTTGTTTAAGGAATTTTTGCTCTAATCCTCCCTTTTCATTTAATTCTCAAGTAACCGTTTCACGGAGTGAGTAACAGCATGCTCAAAGTTGCCGCCCTGATGATTCCAGCCACCATTTTTCTCAGTGGTTGCGCAAATCTCGGGGTTGAACCCTGGGAACGTGATCTACTGGCAAAGCCTGAGATGCAGTTGATCGCCGATCCTGTGGAAGCGGGGCTGGATGATCATATCTATTTCAGTAAAGAGGCCTCCAGTGGTGGGCGTAGTTTTGCCGGTGGAGGTTGCGGGTGCAATTGAAAAAACAGAAAAAGATTCGTACCGCGCTTACGGCTGCCACATGTAGCTTGTTGGGTTTACCGGGAGCCGATGCTACAGCGGAGGAGGGGGATTGGGACTTTGACAGCGCGATCCTTTTCTATTCCGAAGTCGACCGGGTGAGTGCTATTGAACCGGTGGTCACGGCGAAACGGGATTTCGGCGATGAACGGTTTCTCAACCTGAAGTTGGTATTCGATTCCCTGACCGGTGCATCGGCAAACGGGGCGACACCCAGCGATCAAGCTCAAACCTTTACCCGTCCATCAGGGGAGGGGGTCTATACCACTGATGCAGCTGAAACACCCCTCGACGATACCTTCAAGGATTTTCGTGTCGCCTTGAGCAGTCAGTGGGATCAGCCGATCAATAGGGATTATAAAACCAGTTTCGGTGCCAACTTCTCTGCCGAGTATGACTACCTCTCCATGAGTGTTAACGCCTCTTTGGCACGGGATTTCAATAAGCGCAACACGACCGTCAATGCCGGAATCTCCATTGCCAACGACACCATCAGCCCCGATGGCGATATCCCCATCGGTTTCTCCAGCATGGTCATCGATCGCGGCCAGGCCGGTTTCGACCAGGCCTTCGAGGCGACCCGCGACGGTGAGGACGACAGCAAAACCACCGTTGATCTGATCTTCGGCATCACCCAGGTCATCGATCGGCAGACGGTTATGCAGTTGAGCTACTCCCTCAGCGATACCAGCGGTTATCAGACCGACCCCTTTAAAATCCTCAGTGTGGTGGGGAGTGACGGCCGTCCGGTTGACTACCTCTATGAGCAGCGCCCCGATTCGCGTTTGAAGCAGAGTCTCTATTGGCAGGCCAAACACCACTTCAACCGGGATATCCTGGATCTCTCCTATCGCCTCTATTGGGATGATTGGGATATCACCTCGCACACCTTTGATGTTCGTTATCGCTGGATGCTCAACAGCGGCCACTTTTTAGAGCCGCATTTCCGCTACTACCTGCAGAGCGAGGCCGATTTCTACCATAGATTCCTGCGCCAGGGGGCATCCCTGCCGGAGTTCGCCTCCGCCGACTACCGTCTCGGTGAGTTGACCGGGATCACCCTGGGACTGAAATATGGTATGCAACTGGCCAATGAAAGAGAGATGAGTCTGCGCCTGGAATACTATCTGCAGAGTGGCGACAACACGGATGCGGATGCCCCGGGTATTCTCAGTGACTTGGAACTCTTCCCTGACGTGGAGGCGGTTATCCTGCAATTCAGCTACAATTTCTGACATCGACTCATATCACATTTCCCCAGTCAGGATCGGCATATTGGAAAAACCTTCGCCAGGGCCAACGACAAATACAAAAGATAACAGGCAACAAAGCGCACTCAGCCTGGAAGCGGAAGACGGTTATTGGAGAGGGTGCTTCAAGGCCATGGCAAGTCCCTGTGAACTGTTTATCGAGACCGAAGACCGGCAGTTGGCAGGGCGACTGCTACAGGCGGCCGCTGACGAGACCTGGCGAATTGAACAGAAGTTCAGTCGCTACAGTGAAAACAATATCATCCATCAAATCAATAACAGCCATGGTCGTGCCGTTGCAGTGGACGACGAGGTGGCCCATCTGCTCGACTTTGCCCAGCAGTGCTGGGAACTCAGCGACGGCATGTTCGATGTCACATCAGGGATCCTGCGCCACGTATGGCGCTTCGACGGTGGCAGTGCTATCCCTGATGAAAAAGCTGTTCAGGCATTGCTGCCTCTAATCGGTTGGCAGCATGTGGATTGGTCACGCCCCTGTTTCAGCTTGCCTGAAGGGATGGAAATCGACTTCGGCGGGATCGGCAAGGAGTATGCGGTTGACCGGGTGTTACTGTTGTTACAGCGACTCTGTGACGTCAAGCTGCTGCTCAACTTCGGTGGGGATATAAACACCAATGGCCGCAGCGGTGGGGATGGTGCCTGGTCTATTGGTATCGAAGACCCCAACCAGCCTGATACCGCAACCGCCCTTTTGAAAATAAGCCAGGGTGCATTAGCCACCAGTGGCGATGCCCGGCGTTTTCTGCTGCATGAGGGTAGACGCTATGGGCATGTATTGAATCCCCAAACGGGCTGGCCTGTAGAGGATGCGCCGCGATCGGTTACCGTGGCAGCTTCCACCTGTACCGAGGCCGGCATATTGGCTACCTTGGCCCTGTTACAGGGTGAGAACGCCGAGGATTTTCTCCAACAACAACAGGTCAAATTCTGGTTACAGCGTTGATCCGGGTATAGACTCTGTAATAGGTTATCTTCTGTTGAGTCATCAGATGCTTTACTTCTCCTATGGATCCAATATGTCGAGCAGGCGGCTGTTGAGCAGAGTGCCTTCGGCGAAATATGTCACTACCGCCCTGTTGTCTGGTCACGACCTGCGTTTTCATAAGAGAAGCCTGGACGGCTCGGCAAAATGCGATGCCTTTGCAACCCAGAGCGACGGGCATGCTGTGAGAGGTGTCGTCTACCACATTGCCGAGTCACACAAGGCTGCGTTGGATCGCATAGAGGGGTTGGGGCAGGGTTATGAGGAAAAAACCGTTGAGCTCGTGGCTTCCACAAATGAGACACTGGTTGCCTATACCTATTACGCCACTTCCATCGATCCTAGCTTAAAGCCATATCATTGGTATAAGCGGCATGTGCTGACCGGCGCGCTGGAATATGCATTGCCCGAAAAATATATCGATAAGCTTCGTGATATTGAAGCAATCGAAGATCCCAATCGACAACGGCACGTAGATGAAATTGCTATCTATAAGGATGGTTTGACATAGAGATGGGAAGAGCATCGATGCACGGGAAAAACTGCCAACCTTCCAGCCTGTTTTCACGGCCTGCCACTTCAAAGCCATGGTCGATGTCTTGTCTGGATAGGTGCTTGATTTTTTGCCTTGTCTGGGACTTAAAGAGGTCTCAACACGCCTCACATACCAGGAATGCTGACTCGACCCGGTCTGACATACTGTTAGGCAAAGCAATATGAGCCCCATCGACCGTTTCAACTCCTTCGCTGCAGATTTCGAAGCCTGCGTGGCTGACAATCATTGGGATCGACTCGAGGCATATTTTGACAAGAATGCTAGGTACTGGAACCTGGGAGGTCCTGATCCAAGTATCGAAGGGCGAGAGGCAATTCTCAACTTCTTGAAAAACGATGTTTCGAATAACGATCGTAAATTTGATTCCCGAACCTTGGAAGCACTGACAGAACCGATTGTGGTTGGGAATAAACTATCCCGGAATTGGCGTTGCACGTACAAACTGGCCGGGGCTCCCGATCTCGTTGTGGAAGGTGAAGCAAGGTACGAATTCGAGGGAGAGTTGATATCCTCCTTGGAGGAAGAGATAACACCAGATTCTTTGCAAAGGTATGTAGAGTGGATGGAAAAATACAGTTCCAGGCTGCCTGCCTAAGGAAAAGTTCAACAACGGACGGTTTTTGTCCCGACGTGCTAACACACGCCGGTTAACCTGATGTTGCTTTCAAACACAATCTTAGAAAACACGAAAGCGATAGTTGAAATATTTAAACAATTGGTCCCCATGATAATTATCGTGGCCATTGCAGGTTTTGGTTATCTAATATCTCAATTTTTCTTGTTTTAGTTTCAATCTAATCTGACTGCTTAACGAACGAAGCAGACATTTAATGATTACTGTCTCCAATGCTGAAAGCGGACATTAACGTTGTGGTAACGGGCAGCCGGAGCACAGTGTAGGCTGTCCCAGTGAGCGTTAGCGAACGATATTGACCGCCTTGTTATGCCTGGCTATAGTACCAATTATTGGTATTATTTTGAGACTTAGTAGATGAGCAAGAATACAAGCATTACTCTCAACGAGCATTTTGACTCTTTTATCGCTAACCAGTTGAAAAACGGACGCTATTCTTCTACGAGTGAGGTAGTACGTGCTGGATTGCGTTTGCTTGAGGAAGAAGAAGCCAAACTTATAGCTCTCCGCAAAATGCTTGATGAGGGAGAATCTAGTGAATTTGTTGAGTATTCCCTTGATGGGCTGATATCTGAACTTGATTAAGAATCTCATTGATGCCCGCCTCTAGGCTTAAAGCTAAAGCCAGAGATGATTTGATAGCTATTGCTGTCTTCACTCAGAAGCGGTGGGGAAAAGACCAGCGCAATAAGTATTTGAAACAACTCGATGATTCCTTCCATCAGTTGGCTGAAAATCCAAATCTCGGAATCGCCTGCGATTACATTAGACCTGGCTATCGGAAATTCCCCGTTATAAGTCACACAATCTACTATCGACTCTCTAGTGACAAATGTGTGGAAATAATCAGGGTTCTTCACAAACATATGGATGTGTCTTCTAAGCTTTTTAAGGCATAACAGTTACGTTAACGAGACCCCCTGTCTCAATGGTATGGACTCCTCCACCTTAAGCTGAAATCTCGTTAAAGTGACAGGTCGACAAAACCAACGGAGCCCATACCATGAAAAATATTACCACAATCACCATAGACCTCGCCAAAGACGTGTTCCAAGTTGCTGTTTTTAATAAGTATGGTAAGAAATTGATCAATAAGGGCATGAATTCGAAGCGATTAGTACAACTGGTATTGCAACATCCAGAAGCTTGTATCTATATGGAAGCCTGCGGATCAGCTCATTACTGGGGAAGACGTTTCACGCAATTAGGCTACAAGGCGCAGCTGATTCCACCCCATCTGGTTGCTAAATACCGTAGTGGCAACAAAAGTGACAAAAACGATGCCGTAGCCATTTACGAAGCATCCAAGAATCCCAATATCTACTTTGTTACCATACGTACCTTGGAGCAACAGGATCTGGCAATTCAGCATAAACTACGCAGTGGCTATATCAAACAAAGGACACAGTTAGGTAACCGCATCAGAGGCTTTGCCATGGAATATGGGATTAACTTCTCCAAGGGTTTACATCGACTGCGCCAGCAGATTACTTCAGCTTTAGAAGATGCAGAAAACGAATTAACGACCGTCGCAAGGAGCGCTTTGTGGCATTTATACAACCAGTTATTGGTCCTGGATAAAATCATTGAGGAGACGACCAGCACACTTGTCAATCACGCAAAGAAAATTGATGCCTGTGTACGACTCGAAAAGATACCTGGTGTCGGTTGGCTGGTAGCAAGCATGCTCTATGCTCGCTTAGGTGATGGCAGTGCCTTCCGTCGAGGTCGAGATGCCAGTGCAAGTCTGGGCTTGGTTCCATCCCATTCCGGAAGTGGTGGAAAGAATAGGCTTGGAAAAATCACTAAGCGGGGTGACAAGTATCTTCGCTGTTTGCTGGTGCATGGCGCGCGGTCTACCCTGCATAGAGTACACGGCAAGAAGGATGGATTGAGTGCTTGGGTACGCCAGCAACTTTCTACAAAACATGCAAACAATACGGCTGTGGCATTGGCTAATAAGATAGTCAGGATGGCCTGGTCAATTTTGATTACTGGCGATGAATATAGATCCCCTGTAGCTCAGTAGCATCATATTCATTTCAAATGTCACAGTTGTAAACCGAGTTTTGGCAGTGTATTAACGGAAAGTGACAAATAGTCAGCCAGATAAAACCTGGTAGTAACGAAGGCTCTTGAAGCCACTGTCTCGATAAGGTATCTGGCAAACGGTGAATGATGCCGTTAAGGTCAGGGGTAGCTCCCCTTAATAAAGACCGGATATACGTGAACTAAACTATTTCGTTTTTCCTGAAAATATATTGCTGAATAGGAGGAGTCCATATACGTTACTATATTTATAGCAAGACCTCTATATAACACCAGAACAGGCATAAAATCAATAAGTTAGCTTCCAGCTGTCTCGTTATGTCTTTTCAGAAAGTCGTGACAGAGGCAAACTGTAAGGTTTGGAGGAAAGTTATGGGGGTGATACCACTGTAAAACACCAACCACGCCTATTGGACCAGGTTCGAATCGCTAGTCGCCAAAAGCACTTCAGTCCCAAAACGGAGAAGGCCTACGTCTATTGGATCCGTCAGTTCATACTTTTAATAACAGACGTCATCCAAAAGAGATGGGGAAGAAGGAAATAGAGGTCTACCTCAATCACCTGGCAACCAAGCAAAGATCTACAAGCTGGATGAAATCTAGATTTCTACAGTTTAATAACCGTACTTGGGGTTGAGTATCTGGTATATCAATTAACGCCCTTGAAGCTCGGTCAACTCTCTTTTCAGCCTGTCACATACCAGTATCAGCCCCTCTTTCTCCTTGGCTAGTGTATCCAGATCATCACCCAGCAATTCGATTGCGTTCTCCATGGTCTCACGCTCACGCAGCAGATCTTTGGTCTGCTGGGCGAGTTTCTCTGCTTTCTTGAGTTTTGATTCTGATGCTTTTAGCCTGTTTCGTAGCTCTCGGACCTCGCTATCCGTATCCTCGTTAGATTGGCTCTCCATCTCCAGTTGCACTTCACGCAGGCCTTCGATCTCACGCTTCAGAGCGGTATTCTGCTCTTCAGCTCTTCGTAGTGCCTGTGCATCTTCATTTTCGGATTTGGTGGCATCAACTTCCTGACGCAGTGCCTCATTTTCTTCTTGGATAACCACTGCCTCTGCTTTCATTTTGGCAAGCTGATCTTCAATTCTTGACTTTGTTTCACGCAGATAGTGCCGGTCGCTGCGCAGTTTACGGATAGTGACATCTGTCATCTTTGATCCTTCCTTGATCTCCGAAAGTGATTTCTGAAGCCGCTCATTTTCATCCCTTAGCTGGCTCACTGTGTTGTCACTGCTCTCCTGCTGATGCTCAAGCTGCGCCCGCAGGTTGATGACTTCCCCCTCCAGTTCGCGCCTGAGAGAGGTTAGTTCCTGCTTCGCCACTTGGGTTGCGACCTCGGATTCCGTAACCTTTTCCCACGCCTCTTGACTGGTCTTGAGTTCCTGTTGCAGTTCTGACAATGTCTCCTGTTGAATCCGCTCTGCCTCTGCGAGCTGTTTTCTTCTGTTGTCCAACATCTTTTTGGTACGTTTTAATAGGTGTCGGAGACTATTGGTGGTCTTGTTTTCCTGCTCCAGCAGGGCCTCCTGCTCAATTCCCTTATCCCTTAGCTGGCCAGCCTCAGTACGGGTCGCTTCCAATTTATTATTAAGCCCTTCGATGACTGTCTCTAAGCGTGACTTTTCCTCTCTGGCTTGTTGCTTTTCGGCTTCCAGGGCCTGATCCATCCGCTCCTGCAGCGTCTGGTATTCAAGCTGCGCCTGCTGCTGTGCTTCTTTCCGTTGACGATCTGCTTCAACATGGTCGTCCTGCAGCTTTTTATTGAGTTCGTCGATGCTTGCCTTAAAGCGTGTCTGCTCCTCTTTGGTATGCTGCTTCTCGGCTTCCAGTGCCTGGTTCATCCGCTCCTGTAGCGCCTGGTATTCCGTTTGTGCCTGCTGCTGGGCTTCGTTCAGTTGACGATCAGCTTCAGCATGATCAGCCTCCAACTGTTGATTGAGTTCTTCGATGACAGCCTTCAGGCGTGTCTGCTCATCCCTGGTATGCTGTTTCTCGGCTTCGACGGCCTGGTTCATCTGGGCCTGCAGCTTCATGGAATCGGCTTGGGACTGCTGTAGTCTTTCCTCCAGCTCTTCGCGCAAGGAAACCATCTCATTTTGGTGCTTAAGTGCTGCATCTTTACCGGCTTGCTGTAGTGCGCTGAGTTCCTTCTCCAGGCGATGCTTGTGTTCTTCCATGGACTGGGCTTGATGAGCGAACTCCAAGGTACGTGAGGTTTCTATCTGCAGGTAATTGGCCAGATCCGCCTTATCCTGCTGCAGTTTTTGACGGGATGATTCCTTTTCCTGGCTTTCTTCCTGTGCGTGGGCCAATTGTTTACGGCTGTTTTCAAGTTCCTGCTCAATTAGGAGCTGGTTTTGCTGCATCTGCTCGATGTTCTGTCGGCCTATGTCTTCTCTTGCCTCGAGTCTCTCATGTAACTTGTCATCAGCGGTTGAGAGACGAATCTTGGCAATCGCAAGTGTCCGTTTCAGCAATCTGATTTCGATCATCCGTTGTTTGATCTCGGTGTAGAGCTGTTGCCTCGATACGCTCGTATTCTCATCCGTATTGCGACCGAAATTGATATTATTATTGAATGGTGAATCCTCCTGAATCTCAATCAGGTCATAATGAGTAGGTAGTTCTTTCCATCCGCTATCCAGTATGAAAAGGTCCTTTCCGCAATCTTGCAGCAGACTGGAGAAAGTAGCAGATTGGTCGAGTTCGGTGTCGAGTGCGACCGGATGGCCGGATGCACGTCTGAAAGTCTGGAGATGCTGTAACAAGATGGGCGATTCTATCGTGTCTGTATGGTTGACGCTTTCGCATTCTTTGAGGGTACTAACATCGAGCCAAAGGGGCTTGTAAGAACTGATAGGGCTTGATAAAGAGTGCCTGAATACCTGAACCAGGTCCTCACTGTTATGGGCCAGTATGATTAATGAGCGGTGGTCTTGGTGGCTGATATTTGTCAGCCGAAGATCTCCTAGACCATAGGCGCTTGCCTGATCCCGTTCGTATGAATCTGTTCGCTGTTCAGGTTTCATGAGACTATACCTTGTCCATAACCGTTCCTAAAACTTTGAAGCTGGCTTTTCTGAATTGCCAGAACTTCTCAGGGCTGGTCTTTAATGCAAACATCGGTTGTTTGTGTGCATTTTAGTTTTAACAGTCAGAACATCTGAGTCCATGATGCTTGGGCAATGGCAACGCCATTTGCCGATCGTCCATGTTTTTATGGGTTATATTTAGGAGTAGGGTTTTACTGATCTAACCCAGTCGATACATGCCTAAATCTGAAACACATCCTTGGTAGCGTTGGAATTTTATTGAAATCGCCAATCATGGCAAAAAATTACGCTTTTTATATATAACTCTACGGGTTGTCTAAATCAAGCGACTTTATATTTAATCTTGTTGGCTCCGCCAGTTCTTAGACTATTGAAAAAAAGTATGGATTTAAATCGGAATCTCAATGATATACGCTGGATACTTCATGCATAAGGTAGGCCTTAGCATATCTACCAAACAAGTATCTTGCCTGTTAATGGCTCATATCAAATATGCGTTTATTTCATGAAAGCTATTGTCTATACCAAATACGGCCCGCCCAACGTGCTTCAGATCGAGGAGGTCAAGAAACCCGTTCCCAAGGATGATGAGGTCCTGATAAGGGTACGTGCTGCAGAGGTAACCAAGACCGATTGTGAAATGCGTAGTTTCAATTTTCAGGTAAAGTGGTTTTTGCTACCACTAAGGTTGATGCTGGGGATTTTGAGACCCAGGAAAAGGATACTCGGGGGTTATTTTTCTGGCGAGGTGGAAGCTGTTGGTAAAGAGGTAAAGCGATTCAATAAGGGAGATTCCCTGTTTGGTTCAACCCAGCTACGCTTGGGAGCATATGGTGAATATTTAACCCTGCCGGAAAGCTTCACCTTGGTGCGCACGCCAAACAATCTCACATTTGCGGAAGCAGCGGCAGTGCCCCTTGGTGGATTGAACGCGCTCCACTTTATGCGCAAGGCCAATATAAGAATGGGAGAGAAGGTGCTGATCAACGGTGCCGGTGGCAGCATAGGAACCTTCGGTGTACAAATAGCCAAGGCGATGGGGGCGGAGGTGACTGCGGTGGACAGCGGTATCAAGGAGGCCATGTTACGAGAGATTGGTGCCGATCATTTTATCGACTATACCCGACAGGATTTCAGCGAAGCTGGCCAAACCTATGATGTGATCTTCAGTATGGTGGCAAAGACTTCCTTTACAAAATGTATCAACCTGCTCAATTCTAAGGGGCGCTACCTGATAGCCAATCCACGTATAACAGATATGCTGAAATCGTTCATGGTCTCATTATTCTGTGACAAACAGGCTCTGTTTGCCTTTGCTCGAGAAACAGAAGAGGAGTTGAACACCCTGAGGGAGATGATAGAGCAGGGTAAAATCGGACCGACAGTTGATAGGGTCTACTCCATTGAGGAGGCAGCTGAGGCCCATCGTCATGTGGAGACAGAACAGCGGTTGGGATCTATCGTCATTTCATTGAATAAGCTGTGATTAGTGTTAACAGGCCCTAGACTGCGGCTGAGCAAAGTGGGTAGCCAGCTATTTTTTGAGAGAATAGGCCATAGCGTAGTGAACCGGCATCGGGCATTCGATCTGTGATGGTGGTTGTGGCAGCGGTTGCGCGGCATCGATGGCCTTACCCGTAGCCTTTCGTAACAGGCTGTGAGGCCCTTTAATGGTCAGCTTTGATACCTTGCCGTCACAGGAGAGGTTGAAACTGACCTCGATCTTTCCCTCCATATTCCTGCGGCGCGCAATGGTCGGGTAGTGTTTTTTCGCTTCTATCATGGCCAGCAGTTGAGCCAGATACTGTTCTCGCAGATCGACCTTGGGCTGGACCCGTGGAGGAGGAGGTGGTCTTGCTAGTGGTTTTTCCTCGGGAAGGGTGACCGGTTTCGTCTCAGCAATGACAGGCTTGGGTATGGGTTTGGTCCGGTGCTTCTTTTTGATTTGCGGTTTTGCTTTCGGCTTCGGTTTGGGCTTTGGTTTGACGACCTGTTTGACGATGGGTTCTGGTGGTTGTGTGACCTCTGGGATGATTTCAGGGAGGGGTCTTTGAAATGTCAGTTGCACCAGCAGCGGTGGTTTCTCCAATTGTTCGATGGCCGCCTGTGTAATCATCTTGTCGGACCATTCTGTGACAAGCATGATATGCAATAGTAGTGAGATCGATAGCGCCAACAGACGCCAGCCGGCGCTTGTTTTGATCATGGCTTCTCTGTGAGTATGTCAAGGGAATCAGCGCCGGCACTGCGTGCCGCATCGATTACCCTCACCCCAGCGCCAAAGGCGGCGGCCTGATCACCCTTCAACCGAACATGACGTTTGTTGGGGGCGTGCAGGGCGCCGCGCAGGGTCTCTTCCAGGTTATCCATGGTCGCGGCCCGGCCATCCACCAGCAGTTCGCCATTGGGTAGCAGGGTAACCTCAACCGTGTCATCTTCCACACTGGGTTGGCTGCTCTCCGCCAGTGGCAGTTGGATGTCAATGGCCTCGTCTTCGATAAAGTGAGCGGTGAGCATGAAAAAGACCAGCAGCAGGAAGACAATATCGATCAGGGGGGTGAGATTGAGTACCTGGCTGGAGCGCCGCTTGAACTCATACTCCATCGGTGATGTTCTCCCAATGGTGAGTCTGTTGGGTCTCCGTAGCAGCCGTGGTTTCGTCACCGCGACGTTCAAGCAGCAGTGCGATGCAGCGGCTCATTCTCTGTGCCCGTCGTTCCACGCTGCCTTCCAGAAAGTGCAGCATCAACAGCAGGGGAATGGCTACCGCCAGACCCACACCGGTGGTGATCATGGCTTCCCAGATGCCGCCGGCAAGGGCCTGGGCATCCACTTTACCCCCTGCTTGTTCAATAACCATAAACGCCTTGATCATGCCGGTGATGGTGCCAAGCAGTCCGAGCAGGGGGGCTGTATTACCCAGGATGCCAAGGGTTCGCAGGCCAAACTCCATGCGCTGGATCTCCTCGCCCCGCACCCTCTCCCCGACACCGCGAAGATCTTTCACCCCCTCTGATTGGGCCGCCACGATGGCATGGATGATATTCGCTTCCGGCCCCTTGAGCTCGGATATTTGCTGTTTGGCCTGTGAGTCATCGAGTAGCTGTCCCAGTCTTGCAAGCCAGCTTTTAGGCAGTTGCCGCAGTCGCACGAAGAGAAAATAGCGTTCCATTATGATGGCCAGGCCGATGGATGAGTAGAGGGCCAGAATCCAGATGACCGGCCCGCCTTTGGCAAGGAGTTCAGTGATGTTCATGGTGTAATCCATCCAAATGCGGTGGCACTCCCGATCATGACGAGCAGTCCGACGCTGGTGTTTTCCAGGGCGGTTCGGTGGTGTGCCAGGTGAAATCTGATCTGATGTCCGAAATGGGCAACGCCGAAGGCGAAGATCAAGCTTGGAAGCGCCACTGCCCCAAGGGCAAAGCCGATCCCGAGGGAGGCGCCGGCGAGGAGACTGGCGCTGGTGGCCGCGGCAAGAATGATGGTGGTCAATGGGGCACAGGGATTGAGCGCCATGCCGAAACCCATCAGATAGAGGCTGCCTGGCAGGCTGCTGCGACCAATTGGGCGACTTTCCAGTGCTAATCTGTTTTCAATTATTACCGGGGTTGCCGTCGGGCAGGCCGATTTACATCCGCCACTGTCACGTCGCCAGAGTATGGAGAGGGCCACCAGAATCGTGGCGCCACCCAGGATCCAGCGAACCCAGGGCCCGGCAATCAGATCCTCCACCCAGAGACCGGCCCAACCTGCCGCTCCCGCCAGCATGGTGTAACCGCTGATGCGACCCAGGGAGAATGGGAGCAGGGTGCGCCAGGCCCCGCGTATGCCATTGTCGCTGGTGGTGAAGACCGGTCCCAGATAGGGGAGGCAGGCGATATTGCAGGGGCCGGCACCGAAACTGAGTCCCAGCAGCAGTGCGGCACCGAAGCTGAGACTGACCGGCTCGATGGGGATCATGACGATTTCGCCTCAGGTGCCGTGGGCCGTTTTTTGAACCAGGCGATGAGATTGCCCTTCTCCCATTGGGTCTGCTGTTTCTTGCGCCGCTTGAAGTATTGCGGACTGGCACTGAAGACAGGGAATACCGTGTATTTCAGTTGCAGCACGTCCTTTTCCGGACAGAACTCCACACAGCGGCCACACAGGGTACAGTCCTCGAAGATGACATTACGGCTCTCCATATCGGTGTGAATCTCATGGATATCCATGGGACAGGCCTTGGCGCAAAGACCGCAGCGATCGCAACGGGGGGTGGCACTCTTGACCAGGCGCAGCAGGCCGATTTTGCGAAATACCGCATGCAGGGCAAGCATGGGACAGATACGGCAGAAGGGCTGACGCACGGTGAGTGCCAGTGCGATCATCAGACCGAAGATAAAATCCCCCAGCAGTGACATCACGATGGTGGTGGTGTTGGCGGTGTCGAGGTAGACCTGCGAGGTATCACCGGTGGCCAGGGTGGTGAGGATACGGCTGGGGCAGATACGGCAGAAAGGATCGCCCAGATCGTGATTCAACATGCCCATGCCGGTTAGCAGGGGAAATGCGAAGACAAGCAGAAGCAGGATGAACCACTTCACCGGGCGAATTCGGCTGACCAGGCCCCTGGATAGGGACTCATGACGCTGCAATCCGAGTTTCTGGCCAATGATCTGCAGGATCTCCTGAAAGGTACCCAGGGGACAGACCCAGCCACAGAAGGCCTTGTTGAGTATCACGAAGAGGATCAGGAAGGTCCCCAGGGTAATCAGCGTCGGCAGAATACCCATCATCAGGTTGCCGCCATTGGCAATGGTCTCCCCCAGCCGATGATCCATCTGGTGCTGGATCGGGATCAGGGTGCAGAGATCGGCACCCTGATGATCATAGGCACAGCTCAAGGCGGGGAGGGAGCGGCTGATCTTGTCTTCCAGGTAGTAGCCGGTGACCAGTCCGCCATAGACGAAAAAGACAAATGTGGCGATCTGTACCAGTTTACGCAGCACGGAGAGGTTAAACAGACTGCTCATTTCGCATCTCCCGCCTTCTTAACGCGGCCGATGAAGCCACCGGCAATAAATCCGATACCGACCACCAGCAGTCCCAGCGGTGCCGACTGCCAATGCTCGGGCGAGACCCGATAGCCGGCGCTGAGCTGGGTGGTGAAACGCCGATCGCCCTGTAGGTATTCGCTGCTGACGGCAAAATCCCCCACTCTGCGATCCCGCTCCCCCTCCACCAATCCTGGAAAGTCGTCGGGGATGCGAAACTCCACCCGGCCTGTTGCATCGGTGGTGGCCGAGAGATGGCTGCCGTTGGCGGTCTGCAATTCGACCTTCTGATCGCCGACAGGCTGGCTCTGGAAACGCAGTAGAAATCCCCACGTCTGTCGCGAGTGGTAGCGATAGTGCTCCCGCGGGATCGGATCGGGGACGATCTCAAACTCGGTCTTCTGCTGGGCAGCCAGCCTGGAGGGGCTCTGTTTGCTGGGAGGACCGTGCCGGTACTCATAACGGATCACCACCTCCTTGTGATCACCCCAATCCTTCTCTGCCAGGATGGCGTGGTAGTTGTCCATCCCGGTCTTGGGTAGGGTGACGCCACCATGTTCCAGGGTGAGCGGCTCGGTGGAGAGATCGGGCTTCCACAGGGTGATGGTGGCGTTCTCGCCATTCTCCAGGATGATGCGTTTTTCCCCACCACGGTGGTGGGAGGGCTCGGGGGCTGGGTTCTCTCCATCCGCCGCAAATGCCACTCCGGAGAGTGGCAGCAAAGAGACGCATATAAAGACAGCTAACAGTCGCCTGTTCATTGGATCCATTCCTAAAAGTTATAGCTGTAGCTCAGCATGGCGTTACGCGGTGAGGCTGCCGAGTAGGTCTTGTCGCCGCTGGTGCTTTTCTTCACTTCGAGGGCGTAGAGTTTGTCGAACAGGTTCTCCACATTCAGCGAGATGTTGTGAGGGCCGGACTGGTAGCTCAGCAGCAGGTTGGTGACAAAGTCATAACCAGCGTACTTTTCCGTATTTGCATTGTCGACGTAGTAGCTGCCCCAACTGTTGCTGCGCAATACCGCTTTGAATCCAGCCGGATGGCTATAACCTATGCCGAGACCATATTGTTGTCGCGGAATGAAAGGCAGTTGGTTGCCGGAACGATCGACTGGTGTCTGGGTTCTGCCTGTGCGTACCAACTCCTCAAAATCAGTGAAGCTGTAGTCACTGTAGGCAAAACTGCCTTCCAGCCAAAAATGGCGGTCCAGGTCATAGCGCCCGCTAAGTTCAAATCCTTTCTTCAGGGTCTCACCGGCGTTTTGGAATTCGGTGGTAAGATCCTCATTCAAGACAGAGACGATCTCATCGCTGACCGTGGTTCGATAGAGGGCGAGGTCGAAGGACCAGGCTTGGGCCCGCCCTTTCACTCCGACCTCCAGATTGCGCGCGGTGGCGGCATCGAGTTTGACGTTGCTTTGAATCTCCGACTCCGAGGGAACCTGACCCGATTGTGCAATCACACCATACAGATTCAACAACTTGTTGAGTTCATAGGTCAGACCCAATTTAGGCGAGAACAGATTGAAGGTCTTGTCGGTATTGGTGATCTCAGGATCTGCGAAGAAGGTATAGCTTGATGCACCCCAGCTATATTCGCCATAAGCGGTATTATCGATATCGAAGTGGTTGCGGTCGTAGCGAAAGCCGATGTCGATGCTGGTGCGCTGATTCGGTTGCAGGGTCTCCTGGATAAAGAAACCATACAAGGTATTGGTCGCATCCTCCTCTTCGAGCAATTCACCCGCCTCATCGGAGTTGGTATGCAGGATGGTTTCCGGACCCATTGGATTCCAGGCCGGTGGTGGACTGGTTTCAACATCCGCATAGGTGAACTTCTTGGCACCCTGTGTGTCGTCACGTCGGGCGGTCACACCGGCAACCAGGGTGCTTGCTCCCCAGAGTTGATGCTTGTAGGCAATCTCCAGATCGGTACCGATTACATCGGTGCCCGGATTATCATTGATTGCGCCGGTTACCGGATGGTAGTGATCCCAACGATTGGCATAGATGCGCGGCTTCAGGGTCAGGTTTCCCAGCTCCTGTTCATAGCGTGAGTTGAAGAACCAGATCGTGGAGTAGCGGCCGCTGTGTTGCCAGGGACTGCTGGTGGTGTCTTTCTGCTCACCTGTGTCGAGGTAACGCTCGAATTCACTATCATCCATCGAGCCTGGTAACTGCAGATCCGCTTCGTGATAACTCAGTTCGGATTCAAGGGTGGCGCCATTGTCGAGCAGATAACCGTGTTTGAAGGCGAGCTGTTTGGATTCGAACTCGTTCCAATCCCGCCAGTCGTTGTCGCTCTTGCGATAGGAGGCGGTGAGGGAGAAGGCGTTGCTTTCGTTGATGTCACCGGCCAGACGACCGTGCAGATTGCTCTGTCCGAACTGACCGACGCCCAGCTTGACCCGGTTGCTGTCGGTGTCGAATACGGATTTGGAGATGATCTGGATGGTGCCGCCGGCAGAACCGGCGCCGAACAGGGATCCCGGTCCTTTGGTGATCTCGATACGCTCGATGTCCTGGGTATCGATAAAATCGAAGCGGGAGAAGCTGTCCGGATCGGTCATCGGCACACCGTCGCGGATGACCATGATCTCACGCACCCCATAGTTGGCCTTCTGTCCGGCGCCGCGAATGATGAGGCGGCTGTCGTAGGCGGAGTTTTTGGAGTTGATCAACACCCCGGGGCTGCCTTGAATGGCATCCTTGATATTGAACATCTTTTCGTTTTCGATGCGCTCGGAGTCGATCACATCGATGGAGCCTGCAACATCCTGGGTGCGTCGTTCGACCCGGGAGGCGGTGACACTGATGACATCATACTCTTGGTCACTGTCAGGCGCTGTGGTTTGGTCTTCTTCTTCTGCAAAACCGCCGTGATGAAAAAGAACTAATAGGAGAATGAGGGGGTAATTGATCTTATTCTTTCTTGGTAAGCGCTTCATACAACTTCATATCCGAATCTATCAGGCAGAGGATCACCTCAATGTGCCTTTGACCTGGGGAAAAACAGTGCATCCATGGACAGTGATTCAAGATACAGAGGCAAATAGCGGACCAATCACTAAGCTCTAGATTTGTAAGTGATTAATAGATTGGGAAAGCTGGGGGTATGGGGCATATCACCCAATAACGGGTCATATCGCATGAAGTTGCCTGGAGAAGGCTCAACCCCACTTCAGCGGTGGCACAGGATCGGACCCATGGCCAGGGTAAGGCCTTATGGAAAAAAGTTACAAGTCTTGTGGTGCGTCAATAGAGATATTCGAAATTATCACTCGGCAGCTCGATCTCCGCCAGATTGGTGTTCGGTGCGGCCAGGTCGTTGACCAGCATACCCCGGCCGCTGATGGAGTAGATATAACTGTTCATCGCGTCATCGCCAACAAAGAAACTCCTGCGTACATTCTCCGGATAGTAGAATCTATCGCTGTCTGAATCCAGATAGAAGATGTCATGGTCGATGGCGGCATAGGGTTCTATTCCCGCCTGGGCAGTGACTCTGAACAGCTCCAGTCCATTGAATATGTCGTTGTAACCAAATGTGGTGCCGGTCAAGGCGTTGCCCCATGCCGTGATCGGGATTGCAAGCATCTTCTCCTGCTCGAACCAGGTGAAGGCGTGGTGGTTGTAGGCGGCTTCGGTGTAACTGCTGCTGCCTACAAGATGATCGTATAACAGCGTTGGCTGGGCGAAATCACTGATATCGAACAGGCTGAGCTTGATACTGCTGCCTTCGCGGCCCACGGCGAGAATCATATCCTCCTCGATGGGGTGCAGGTAGGTGGAGAATCCCGGCACCTCCAGTTCACCCGCAACCAGCGGATTCCGGGCATCGCTGAGATCCAGGGTGATCAGGGGATCGATCTGCTGGAAGGTCACCACATAGCCCTTCTCCTCATCGAAGCGTACCGCATATACCTCTTCACCGGGTTTGCCGAGACCCTCCAAATAGGCGCGCTCTGCCAATTGCTCTCCCGATTGGGCCAGTACATACAACCGGTTGTTTGTTTCCCATGACCACCAGTTGCGCTCAGACGTCACCAGGCGCAACGCACCCTGGTGTTCATCCATGGCGAATTGATTCAGCAGATGGCCCTCGACACGACCACTGGCAAGATATTGGGGGGACGATTGTAGACTGAATTTATGGATGGTGGTGGTAACTGTCTGATCAGCGCCCCCCATTATTACCGGCAACCAGATCCAGGCATAATCCTCCGTACTGGCGATGTAGAGGTTCTCCTGGTTGGCATACACCAAACCGGTGTTGCCCAGTATGGTCTGGCTGGAAATATCCGCCAGCGGGTTTGCCAGATCGAAATTGAGAATGGTCAGGGTGCCGGTGCCGTTGGGGATCTCGGGCCGGTAGATGTCGTCACAACCACAGATTGCCGAGGTGGCGGGTTGACTAGCTGTTCCGGGCGCTGTGTTGTCGGCCTGTATGGGCAGCAGCGCATCGATCTCCACATTGACCGGATCGTCAAGGGCAGGATTCAGATCCAGAAGGGCGCTCACAATCATATATACCTGCTGACCGATCCTGCGCGCATCCACATAGCTCGACTCAAATACGCTCTCCCTGATCAGGGCAGGTTGCGCTGGATCGGTGACCCGGAACAGGGATACCTTGGTCATCTGGTAAACCCTGGGTGCGAAATCCGCTGCAAGACTCTCGGTGAATTACGGGTAGCTGGATTGGGTCAGATCACTCACCACCCATACCATATCCTCATACAGGAACAGTGCCCGGGGCGTGCCGTCGATCGCTGTTCTCGATAGCTCCTGGCTCTGGGCCGCAGGCCAGGTTTGCAGGACCAACAAATTTCCCCCGGAGAGCAGATAGGTATGGTTTCCATCGGTCTTGATGAAGTCCGCCTCATCCACCCCGACAACCTGATTATTGGTGCCGGTCACACTGTTGACGGAGGGTTGTGAATCGGTCTGTCCCGCGTCGAAATCCGGCAGCGGGGCGGGTCCAGAGATGGGTGCGCTGCTGAAATCACTCCCGGACGAGGCGCCTGCGTAAGACAAAAGCTCATTCTGCTGTTGATTGGTATCGATCAGAAATGACTTAACCTCATCACAACTATCGAATCGGGTCAGCTGCGCCGCGTTGAATAGATAGACATAGTCGCTATCGGTCGGTAGCTCTATCTGTGCCAGGTTGACATCCGGTGCGGCGAGGTCGTTGACCAGTAATCCACGCTCGCTGATGGAGTATAGATAACTGTTCATAGCCTCATCAGAGACAAAGAAACTCCTGCGGATGCCCTCGGGATAGAGCCATCTCGAGTTGTCTTGATGTTGATAGAAAATATCGTGGTCAATGGCGGCATAGGGTTCTATCCCCTGCGCTGCGGTGACCCTGAACAGCTCCAGCCCATTGAATATGTCATCCGTATCGAACACCGCTTCCAGTGCCGAGCTGTTCCAATGGGTGACCGGGATCGCCAGCATCTGCTCCTGTTCGAACCAGGTGAAAGCATGATGGTTGTAGACAGCCTCGGAGTAACTGCCGGCACCGATCAAATGTTCACTGAGCAACGCCGGTTGGGCGAGATCACTGACATCGAACAGGCTCAGCTTGATACCGTTGGTAGCCGTATCCTGACCGATGGCGAGAATCAGCTCCCCCTCGATGGGGTGCAGATAGGTGGAAAATCCCGGCACCTCCAGTTCTCCCGCGACCATGGGGCTGGCGGCGTCACTGAGATCCAGGGTGATCAGGGGGTCGATCCGTTCAAAGGTCACCAGGTAGCCCTTATCCTCATCGAAGCGTACCGCATACACGCTCTCACCAGGCTTGCCCAGACCATCCAGCCTCGCACGCTCTATCAGTTGCTCACCCGACTGCTCCATGACATAGAGTCGGTTTTCAGGATCGGCATTGGTCCACCAGGTCTGTTCGGTGGTCACCAGGCGTAATACACCCTGATACTCATCCATGGCGAACTGGTTGAGCAGATGGCCATCGACACTTCCGCTGGCAAGATATTGGGGGCTCGATTGAAGACTGAATTTATGGATGCTGGTGGAGGGTGTCGGATGCTCCTCCCCATCCATCAGTGGCTGCCAGAGCCAGTGATGGTCCTGGATACTGGCGATGTAGAGGTTTTCCTGATTGGCATAGACCATGCCGCTGTTACCCAGTATGGTCTGGCTGGAAATATCCGCCAGCGGGTTCGCCAGGTCGAAGCCGAGGATCGACATGGTGCCGGTGCCATTGGCGGTTTCGGGTCGATAGACTGCGTCGCAGCCGCAGATCACCGAGGTGGTGGGTTCGGTATTCGTGGAGGGGGCGGTGTTATCGGCCAGGGTGGGCAAGAGTTCATCGACCTCGACACTCGCGGGATCCTCAAGCACAGGGCTTAAATCGAGTTGCGCTGTGACAATCAGATAGACCTGCTGCTCAACCATGCGTGCATCCACATAGAGCGATTCAAGTACGGTCTCTCTGATCAGCACAGGTTGCGCGGGATCGCTGACCTGGAGCAGAGTGATCTTGGTCATCTGGTTGATGCGGGGTGCGATGTCCACCGCCAGGCTCTCCTCGAACTGGGGGTAGCTGTGCTGGAACAGATCACTTACCACCCAGACGACATCGCCGCTTAAGAAGAGTGCCCTGGGTGTGCCATCGATCTCTGTTCTGGAGAGCTCCTGGCTCTGATCCGCCGGCCAGGTCTGTAAAATCACCAGATTCCCGCCAGAGAGGAGATAGGTATAGTCACCGTTTGTCTTGACGAAATCCGCCTCATCCACACCAGCGACCTGATTATTGGTGCCGGTTACACTATTCACGGCTGGTTGCCCTGAGCTGCTATCCGAGATTGTCTCAGGGGAACTGCTGAAGTCCTCCTGGGGTATCACCGATGAGTTTTGCACATAGTCCAAAAGCGCATCCTGCTGCTCGGTTGTACTGATCAGGTATGACTTCAACTCATCACAATGGTCGAACTGTTTCAGGGCTGTACCAGTATCAACAGTTGTAGGTGTGGTCTGATCACTATCGGATGAGTTGCAACCACTTAGAAGAGAGAGGAGCGTGCTTAGGAGGATAGCGGAGATGCTGCGTATGATAGGTTTGGACATCAATGTCTCCAGCGATGTATCGCTTACCAGAGAAGGATAGCTTGATGGCTACAGGTCAGACTTCAGGGTCTATGCCCTAGCCGGGATTCCTGAGTTCAGTATGATCTATCCATTGTTGACCTGTCCAGGCCTGAAACGGGCGAAAACGTGATTTATATTTCATCTTGTCGCAGGCCTCGATCCAGAATCCCGGATAGACCCATTCCAAGCCGAGTCTCCGCGCATGGTCGATCTGCCACAGCAGGGCGAAGATACCCAGTCCCTCCCGTGACATCTCCGGATCGAAGAACGTATACACCGACGAGGTGCCGTTGGGCAGCAGATCACTCACGGCGACAGCGGCCAACTTGCCTGCCTTGCTAAACTCGATAAAGCGGGTTTCAGCCCAGTCACAGGTTAGAAACTGAGTATATTGTCCCGGGCTGTTGCATGCCATGGCGCCATCGGGATGACGTTCCAGCAGGTATCGCTGATAGAGTTGATAGTGAGCTTCCTTGAATTCGGCCGGGCCGGAATTCACCTCATACAGGGGCAGGTTGCGATTCCAGATGCGACGTTGACTGCGAGAGGGTTGAAATCGTGCTGTTGCTATCCTGAGTGAAATACAATCATTGCAGTGGGGGCAGGCAGGTTGATAGAGATAGCAGCCACTGCGGCGAAACCCCCGGTCTATCAACTGCTGATAGAGGTGATGGGAGACCTGGGCATTGGGGTCGAGAAACAGATTGCGCGCTTCCCGCCCGGCTAGATAAGAGCAGTCGTGAACCTGACTCATGTAGAGGGCATAACTCCCCTCTTGTTCAAATCCAGGAGGAGAATTCAACATTCCTCGATCTCGGGATAGAGTTTACCCTCGTCGGCCCAACTGCCTGTCCATCCCTCCAGTCGGGTCCAACGATACAGGTCGGCACAAAAAATGGCCCTGGGTATCTCTTCGGCACCCAAACTGGCCAGGTGTTTGGTATAGACTTGACAATCGATCATCTTGAACCCCCACTGGGTCAATTTATGACTGAGGTGAACCAGGGCGATTTTTGAACTGTCGGTAGCGCGACTGAACATCGATTCGCCAAAGAAGACCCCACCTATGGTCATGCCGTAAAGACCACCCACGAGCACATCTTTGTGCCACACTTCAACGGAGTGGGCGTGTCCAAGCTTATGCTGCTGGCGATAGGCATCGATCATCTCGGGTACCAGCCAGGTTCCTGGTGAATTTTCACGCGGTGCCGCACAACCTTGGATGACCGCCTCGAAATCGTGATCAAAGGATACTTTATAGACCTTTTTTCTTAGCACTTTTCTCAGACTGCGACTGATTTTGATCTTTTCAGGATAGAGCACCGTACGGGGATCGGGTGACCACCAGAGGATAGGCTCGCCCTCTGTGAACCAGGGGAATATGCCCAGCTGATAAGCCTGAATCAGCCGTTGGGGTGTAAGATCACCACCCACGGCCAACAACCCGTCGGGCTCCCTTTCGGCGAGGGAGACGTCAGGAAATGGCGTGTCCGGATTGTTGTCGAGCACGAAAATCATCGTTTGCCGTTTTAAAGGGCTTAAAGTAACCTTATCAGTTACTTGTTTTTAAAGTAAAAAAATTCGCATTATTCTTGGTGCCTGTAAACTCGGGTTAAGTGCTCACTGGCAATTGTTTTGAGTTTACAGGCCCTTGACTGAACTATTGATTGCCACTGACTATTATGTGCTAAATCATAGCAGTTGGTTATTATCGATTTGTGGCTCAATACTAACATAAGCCGTGTGGGAGTGAGGCCTTGCCAGACAGAGTCAGATACTTGCAGATAGGTGATGTGCTGCAACTGCAGTTTGCGCCACCAAGTGAAAACGTGGAGCGTTTTGCAGCAACTCTTATCGGTTTCATGCCGGGACAGAGTCTGGTGATAACTACCCCCCGTAAAAACGCAAGACCAATTATCGTTCGAGACGGTCAGAGCTTTACGGTGAGAATGCTACAGGGCAGCAATATCTTCGGTTTTGTTGCTCAAGTGCTGAATGCCTCATCAAAACCCTATCCCCATCTGCATCTCTCCTATCCATCGGATGTGGAGAGTGCAGTGGTGCGTAACGCCCCCCGTGTGCCGACTGAAATCGACGCACAAGTGGTCAGGCCTAAGGATGCCTCGGGGAACGAGGTGGAGCAACCTGTCATCATTACCGATATCAGTAGTACCGGGGCACGGGTGATTGATAAGCAATCCCTGGGTAAAGTCGGGGATGTATTGCAGGTTATGTATACCTTGAAGGTGTGTGGCGGAGAAGACACCTTGAAAATAATGAGCGTGATCCGCAATATTCGTGAGGTGGCGGCAGGGGAAGGGCGAAAAAATTATATCCATGGATTGGAATTTCGTGGTCTGAATCGATTTCAGCAATTGGTGCTCTGCTCCTATGTCCTGGGGAGTATCGCCAGGGAGCGGGGTTGATCCTGCTCTACTATCTGTTTCTCCTCATCTGTAGCTCCTTGAGCGTATTCTTTTTTGCACTCTACATCCGATCAAAACAGACACAGCAGGCGCTGACTGCCGTTTTGCTGGTGGTGCCAGTAGTCTATGAGGGGTGGGTGCTGCAAAACTGTACGGGTGAATGCAATATCAGAGTTGATTTGATTCTGCTGTTTCCTGTTGAGTTATTGGTTCTTTCCGCACTATCTATCCACTCGTGGAGGCAATACAAAAAAAAGTCTCTGCATCAATGAGAAAGTGATGAATAGGGTTGTACGGCCCAATAGGGGTAGAGGTTATCTTCCTCAGGTGCAGGCGTTCAGCTTGTTGGAAACGGTATCGAACCGAAATCCTCACTGACCCCTTCAATCGTCAGCTTCAGCCAATACTGTTCGAAACTATCCCAAAGACGCTCCTCCGGCAGATCGGTATGACTGACGGGAAACTCCATAATCTCCTTCTTCCCGGTAAGGTGATTGGCGATGGCGTAGACGGTCTTGGCAGGTACCACATCGTCTTTCAGTCCCAGACCGACGAGAGCGGGGCAGTGCACGCCATCGGCAAAGTTGACAGGATCAAAGTAACGCATCACCAGCATCACATCGTCCAAGCGCTCCGGATGGTTGGCTAGATAGTGGTTGATCTGGGCCCCTGAGCCTGATTTGACAAAGATATAACGGCCTTCAGTCCAACCGAATGTGGGTACGCCCACTGCAAGCAGGTCCGGCGCACCCAGTACCGCTGCGGATTTAAGGGCCAGGGCACCGGCAAAACTGACACCCTGATAGGTATGATGGGTGGTCGAATTGAGCAGCAGTCGTTCTGCGACCCTGGCGCCTTGTATATAGTCGCAGACTGCACCTCGGATGACCGAGGTTTCAGGTGATTGGATACCGGTCAATACCCAGCCCCAGTGAGATGGCTCCCGGAGGGCGTCATGGGAGAGGCCAAAGCCACGAATATCCACCCCAAAGCAATTCAGTCCGCTGCTTGCCCACGACCACTGCGGCATGCATCGACCGCCGTATCCATGGCTGTAGACGACCAGCGGCCGGGGCAGATCGTCTTTCCAATGGATGAGCTGCCCGCTAATGCGTATACCGTCCAAGGACAGAAAATCAACATACTCCAATACAAGGTTGGGGTGACTGGATGAATGTTCCTTACTTGAAATAACCGGATCGGGATCGATTGTGTCCAGTTTGTGTAGTGTTTCCTGCCAGAAAAGATCAAAATCCTTTGGCTTTGTGTGATCCGGTTTGAATTGGCGCCGCATGTATCTACTATAGATTAGTAATAGGGGTGAGGTTAGAAGTGCCCGATTAATAATAACTAGACAAAGGTCTCCATGGGTAACCGCAATGGTTGAAGCGTCTGAATTTTCTAAACTCGCATTCTTCCAGGATATCGACCCGGATGTGATCGACTATCTTGCTGAAGGCACCGAAGTGAGGCATATGGATCCAGGGGAGATTCTGCTGCATCAGCACGATCGGGCCATCTCACTCTATTTTCTCTTGAGCGGAAAGGTGCAGTTTCTGATCCATGTGGCAGGCATGGATGATCTCCTTGTGGGCACCGACAGGGAGACAGGGGCCCTGATCGGCTGGTCAGTGTTTCGCGCGCCCTACCGTCATACCGTAACGGTACGCTGTGAAACGGAGTGCAGTGTAATGCGCATTCCGAGAAATCTGCTGGCTGAGTTGATGCAGGAGTCGCCGCGCATCGCCTATACCCTGCTGCGTCGTGTGGCCGTGGTCCTGGCACGTCGACTTGAGTACAACAGGGACCGTCTGATCGCCAGCAGTGGTGTCGAGGGCAGGGCAATGGTGGAACCTGGTGCCTCGGTTAAGGCCAAGGGATCAAACCCGCTTATGGATTATGAAAACCTGGGCAGTGACCAAGACTCAACCTTCCGTTTTTTGCGCCATGCCACTTTTTTCGAGGCCATGTCAGATCAACATCTCCGATCCATGCTCTCCCTGGGGCGAATGATTCGCGTTGATCCCGGCACTACCCTGTTTCAACAGGGAGAGGAAGCGGAGGCCTTCTACCTGCTCGTCAGTGGCCGGGTGGAGCTCTGGTATTGCAGCAGCGAAGGCAAGGTCTGTATTTTTCTCAATAGCTTGGAGAGCACCGGACAGGCATTCGGCTGGTCCGCACTGGTCAATCCCAATCACTATCAGGTATCCGCAATCGCCAGCGATACAGTCTGTGCCCTGGTATTCACCGCGGAGGCACTCACGGATCTGTGTCGACAGGATCCATTATTCGGCACGGAGCTGATGGAGCGCGTGATCTGGTTGATCGGCAACCGGCTGCGGATGGCACGCACCCAACTGATTGCAAGGCGCTACCACAAAGAGACCCTGGCGGTGAAGGCGCTACTGGAACAGAATGCCGATACCCTGCACGTCACGTCGCCACTGCATAAAATCCCCTATCTGCTGGAGAACCGGCTGACCCTCTCCGATGCATTCGGTACCTTGGAACTGATCCGTAATCACGGCGACGATGAGAATGAGCGTAACCTGGCGAGATTGTCATTGGATATCCTGGAAAAGGTCCATGATGAACTCCATTTTTACCAGGGATTGCAACGCATCTATGAAAGTGTCGCCAATGCGCCTGTGGATCAAACCCCAAGGGAGGTGAGACACCACTGTATGCAGGCGTTCAAGGCACTGTTTGAGAAGACATGCTACGCGGTGACAGGGGAGGAGCATTTGCCGGACAGCTCAGGACATCTGTTTATCATGAACCACCTGGAAAACCATGCCGACAATATGCTGCCCAACGATTTTCGCCTGACCCTGGATACCCACTTCGTCTCCAGTATGCTGATCTATCCGAAATACCATGAAGCGCCGATCAGGGTGGTGAAAAAACCTGAACTCGACTGGTATGGTTTTCAGCAATATTTCGACCGCCTTGAGTACCTCTATGTCTATCCGGGCGAGGTGGATGAGGAGGATCGCGATCATCACTTGACCCGGGAGCTACGTAACCGCCAGTTCGTGGATCAGGCATTGGCGAGGCTGAAACAGGGAGACAACATCATCATCTGCCCGGAGGGGCGTTGCTACTATACGGAAGAGTCGCCCGGTCCATTCAAGGCCGGGGTATTCCGCCTGGCGCTGGCAGCCGAAACTGAGCCGCTGATCGTACCCATCGCAGTCGCCAATTTCGATAAGCGACTGACGCGCACCTGTACCGCAGCGATTGTCTTTCCCCCTTTCAGGGTGAGCGACCACCTCCAGGACAGGGAAGATCCTCAGTCGCTGTCTGATTTTATTCAGACCGTCAACGAGTGGTATAAGGGTTATGTCAGACAGGCCATCGAACTGGCGGAGAGACATTACGAGACTCTGCAGTGAGGCATTGTAGGATTGCCATGACGATCCATCTCAGGGATGCAGTAGCGGTTGCATCTCTTGAACATAGAGTTTGTTGACGATGCGGTTCAAGCGCCGCTGCTGGTCAGCGTCGATGGGAAGCCGTTCGCAATAATGTTGCGCGCGCTTCAGGTCCCTGCTGATATGCTCATAATACTTGGCAAGCTGTTCGGTGGCGCTTCGGCAGCCCATCTGCGAGAGCGCATCCCAGGTCTCCGTCGCCAACCCCCAGTCGCCGAAACGCCTGGCCAGTCGGCCCAATAAGCGCTTGCCGCTCAGGGGTAATGTGTGTCGATGTCGTTTTAACAGGGCATAGGCTGCCCTGGTGTCGTGATCCGCCTGCCAGCGTGCCAGGGCGGCTATGTCCACACCATGGCGTTCGGGCTGGTCGATCACTTGAGTCAGGGCCACGTGGGTCATGGCGAGGGAGAGTATGTCCTGTAAATTGTGCTCCACCACCCCTGCCAGTCGTGCTGTGCGGCCTGCTCTTATAAAATCGAACCAGGCCTGGGGGGCTTCTGAACCGGGCAGGTCGTTAAGCCGTTGCAGACCGAGCAGTCGCTGTTCCAGGGTCACAAGACGGCAGTCTGGCCATGTGTTGCGAAACAGACGGCGTATGGGATGCAACAGGTCCAGATGGGGCAGCTGGTCCAGTTGCGCTGGCATGTCATGCATGCGGTATCGGGTCTTCATCAACGGAAGGTCATAGCTCTTGCCGTTGTAACTCACCAGCCGGTCCTCAATACCCAGGATGCCGTTGATCGCCTCGAGCATGGCCGTTTCTCCCGCAAAACGGGTGATCAGGTACTGGGTCAGCTGCAGGCTCTCCGGCTCGATTGTGGCAAAACCGAACAGAAAGGCGAGGGTACCGCTGCCCCCCGAGAGGCCGGTGGTTTCGGTATCGAAATAGACATGGCGGTGGTTGGCCATGGCTGCTTCACCAGGCAGTCTCGGTTGTTGTTGGAGCAGTGAGAGAGGGTAGCGACCCATACAGCCGTGCAGGGGGATACGTCGGTATATCCGGATCAGACCCTCACTGACAGGGTAGCCCTTGAGCTGCCTGGCGAGTCTCTCCTCTGCTGACTTCTGCTGCTGCAGCTTCGATCCACCCGGAAGGCGTGTTCGGTCGATTCGCGCCAAGCGCTGCTGCAGATCGGTGGCCGATGTGACAGGCTGCTGCCCCTTATCCGCTTTTAGCGCCTGCAGGCGAGAGAGTTTTGCGCTAAGTGTCATTGTCCGACGCAACAGAGCCGATTGGATGAGAGTGATCAGGTCCCAGTAGGGATAGTATTTTGAGCGCGGCCTGTTTGGGCGAGTAGCCCCGTATCTCATCGCTGGCCAGGATGGGGCCGATGCAGCTGGGACAACCATGCCTGCAACTGCAGTCAGTTACCAGCCGCAGGGCTTCATGGACGATAGTGTCCCGGCTCTCGCAAAGAGGTGCTGAGAGTCCGATGCCCCCTGGATAGTTGTCGTAGAGAAACAGGGTGGGTGTGAAGCGATCCAGGCGTGCCGGATCGATCATTTCGTCATCCTTGTTGCGCAATTCTCCCCGTCCATTGGCATGCAGCGTGGCGAACCAGCGGGCGTTACCATCACCCACCGCCTTGCCGATATCGCCGGGTTCGGAGAGCATGCGCATGGTTGCGATGATATGCAGGGCGTAGCTGGCGCCGAGAAAACCGTCCAGGGCAATCTGGCGTGATTCGAATGCAGCCTCCAATGCCTGTGGATTCAGCTGCCACCAGACGGCGGTGGTGTGCATCTCCTGATCCGGCAGTTCGATCTTGCCATAGCCCACATTGTCGTGGCTGTAGTAGCGGATTTTCTTATAGCCGGTGATGCGCTTGACCAGATGCACCTCCCCATGAGCCACCTCATACTGGCGATGGGTATACTCCTCGAAAGGTTCCAGAATCTTCAAGCGGGTATAGTCGATGGCATCGGTGTAGTAGTCGGCCCGGGTGCGGGTGACGAATGCCTTGCGTCCCTCCCAATCGAGACGCTCCACCTGGTAGGGGGTGGACTGGATCATATAGATTGCTCCCTCGTAGATGGTCATCGGTGCGGAGCTGTAGTCGACCTCGGCAATCACTGTTTTTTCGCCACCGCTGGTATCCACCACCACAAAATTGCCCTCCGCCACCGAACGCAGGCTGACGCTGTTTGCGGGGTAGCTGTCGCTCATCCAGTGCCACTCATCCGCCTCCCGGTGCAGGATGCCATGCTGCTCCAGGTAGGCGAGCATCTCACTCAGCGGTTGATTGCCAAACTGCTCCCCATCCTTGAATGGCAGCTCGAACGCGGCGCAGCGTACATGATCGAGCAGGATCAACAACTGATCGGCATCGATACGTGCCTGTTCCGGCGAGGCGCCGAGGAAGAAGTCGGGATTGCGAATGATGTATTGATCCAGCGGCAGGCTGCTGGCCACCAGCACCCCCACTGCGGAACGTTGGCGCCTGCCGGCCCGTCCCAGGCGCTGCCAGGTGGCTGCAATGGTGCCCGGGTAGCCGTTAAGCACACAGAGATCGAGTGCCCCTATATCCACACCCAGCTCCAATGCCGAGGTGGAGACCACGCAGTCGAGTTTTCCGTCACGCAGCCTGCGCTCCATATCCCGCCGTTCAGTGGGTAGGTAGCCGCCCCGGTAGGCGGCGACCCGGGCAGGATGCCGGGGGTCTTTGTCGAAGGCATCCTTGAGATACTTGGTCAATACCTCAACCATGAGTCGGGAACGGGCGAAGACTATGCTTTTCAGCCCCTGGCGCAGCGCCAGTTTAGTGATGCGGGTGGTCTGGGAGCGGGCCGAGGCGCGGATGCCCAGATCGGGATTGACCACCGGCGGATTCCATAGCAACAGATGTCTGCTGCCCTGGGGTGCGCCGCTCTCGGTGATGGCGTTGACCTCGTCGCCGATCAGCAGCGCCCCCAACTCTGCCGGATTGGCAATGGTGGCGGAGCAGAGAATGAAGATGGGGTCGCTGCCATAGAAGCGACAGATTCGCCGCAGACGTCGCATCACATTCGCCACGTGGGAGCCGAATACGCCGCGGTAGCTGTGCATCTCATCGATCACCACATAGTGTATGGATTCGAAGAACTGCGCCCACTTGGTGTGGTGGGGCAGTATGCCCTGGTGCAACATATCCGGGTTTGAGACCACGATGTCGCCACGGATGCGTACCGCCTTGCGCGCATCCCCGGGGGTATCCCCATCGAAGGTGAAGGCGCGTACACCCAGGTCGCTGGCCTGGTTGAGGGCGGTCAACTCAGCCACCTGGTCCTGGGCCAGGGCCTTGGTGGGGAAGAGGTAGAGGGCCTTGGCCTGTTTTTGCAGGACCGATTGCAGCACCGGCAGGTTGTAACAGAGGGTCTTGCCTGATGCGGTGGGGGTGACGACCACCGTATGCCGAGCAGCCTGTACCGATGCCCAGGCGGCTGCCTGGTGGGTATAGAGCCGTTCGATCCCGCGCTCGCGCAGGGCAGCGGCAAGACGGGGATCGAGATCGCCGGGCAGGGGGCTGTAGTTACCCTGTTTGGCGGGGAGTATCAGCTCGCCCGTGATACGCGCTGGGTATTCGCTGCGCAGTTTGGCGGCCAAATGGTCGGCCGGATCCTTGGCGGAATCAGGGTCTGCGGTTGCCATGGAAGGTGCGGGAATGCTCATATCTGTTCTCTTTCTGTTCTCTTGGTGTAGAATAGAGAACAACTGGAGAACAAATCAAGGGCCAGCATGCAATTAACCCGGCGCCAGCAAGAGATCTACCAGATCCTGCGGGACAATCTGGATCACTATCAGCAGCCACCCACCTATGACGAACTCTGTGGTCTGCTAGGACTGAAATCCCGGGGTTCCTTACACAAACATATCCAGGCGTTGGTGGAGGCGGGGTTGGTGGAGCCCATGGCGGGCCTGAAACGTGGTATACGCCTGGTTGAACCCGGGGCGGAGGAGGGCATTCCCTATCTCGGCCGTATTGCCGCCGGCAGACCCATCGAGGCCATTGCCGAGGCGGAACCGATGCAGGTTCCCGATCAGTTGCTGGGAAAAGGGCCCTGCTATGTGCTACAGGTGTCGGGGGATTCGATGATCGATGATGGGATCCAGGATGGGGATTATGTGGTGATCGAACAGCAGGCACAGGCACAGAATGGAGATATTGTTGTGGCATTGATCCGCAATGAAGAGGCCACTTTGAAGAGGATCGAGCAACGTCCGGGTGAGGTTATACTACACCCCGCCAATCCAGCCATGAGCGCGATGGTCTACCGGGCGGAAGAGGTCAGGATACAGGGTGTCCTACGCGGACTTCTCAGGTCCTACATCTAGGAAAATTGATCCATGAACTTACAAGGGTATCTGCGTCATATCGAACGCCTTAATCATTGGGATCCGGGAAATTTCAAACCACTCTTTTTCCAGGAGCGGTGCTATGGACGCCTTAAACGACCCATGTGGGAGGCCCTCGGTAACTGGCCGGATGCCTTCAGCCAGGATGAGGAGGGTGTATATCTCCAGGGTCATTATGCCGACTTCGATGCGCGCACCCGCCTGTTCGCGGAGATTACCTCGACCTTGGTTGAAGAGGGGGTCATCTCCCATGTGCATGGTGAGCAGTATCCGGTGACACATGCTGGCAGGGAGACGGCGATTGCCACCGTGGATCGTGCCAGTGCCCCCTACTTCGGGTTACGGGCCTATGGCCAACACCTGAATGGTTTTGTCCGTGACGGGGAGGAATTGAAACTATGGATAGCCAGGCGTGCAGCCGATCGGCGTAATTTCCCCGACTGTCTGGACAATATGGTCGCAGGGGGGCTGCCTCACAATCTTTCCCTGGCTGAGAATCTACGCAAAGAGTGTATGGAAGAGGCCAATGTGGGGCCATCCTTGGCTAAGCGTGCTGTTGCCGTGGGTGTCCTGACCTACTGCACCGAGACGGATGTTGGTCTGAAACCCGATACGCTCTACTGTTACGATCTTGAACTCCCGGGTGATTTCCAACCTCAGAACGGTGACGGTGAAGTGGCTGAGTTCATGTTGTTACCTGTAGCCGAGGTGGCAAGACTGGTTGCCCAGACCGATGAGTTTAAGCTCAACTGCAACCTGGTGGTGATTGACTTTTTAGTGCGGCATGGGATTATAAATCCCGAATCCCCGGGTTATCTGGATCTGGTACAGGGTCTGCATGAGAATATATGAGCGGTGTGGGGCTTGATCTTGAGGTCCAGTACACCTTTTAGGCACTAAATGGAACCTGTGGAGTGGTAATCCAGTCCAATCCTAGTCCTATTTACTATGATGTATAGTCAGGCGCCCACTGTTTCCGCGCATACAAGACCAGGTAGTTACATGAAAATATTTAAGGTTATTCTGTTCAGTTCCCTGTTCCTAATCGGTAGTACCACCCTATGGGCCAATCGCCAGGTTGTCCCGATCAGCGAACTGCAACCGACACCTGAGCAGCAGCAAACGGCAAATGTAATCGTCAAGGTTATCGAAAAATACCACTACAAGGAGGTAGCGCTCGATGATGCGATGTCAGAGATGATCCTCGATCGCTACTTTGACGCCCTCGATCCCAATCGCGCTTTTTTTCGCGCCAGGGATATCGCTCGTTTCTCCCTCTATCAGGATAAACTCGATGACTACCTGAAAAACGCCAGAATCGAACCTGCCTTCGAGATCTTTCGCCTCTATCGCAAACGTGTGGCGGAGGCTGTGGCTCATGCACAAAAACTGGTTGATAAAGATTTTGACTTCACCATCGATGAGAGTTATCTCTTCGAGCGGGATGAAGCGCCCTGGCCACAGACCCGCACAGAACTGCAGGAGGTTTGGCGCAAGCGGGTAAAGAACGATTTCCTCAATCTACGCCTGATGGACAAAAAGGACGATGAGATTCGTGATACCCTTCGTGAACGCTACAAGCGTCTGCTTGACCGGGTGGAGCAGTTCGATAGCAACGATATTTTCCAGACCTTCATCAATGCCTATACCCTGAGCCTGGAGCCCCATACCAGTTACATGTCGCCAAGCACTTCGGAAAACTTCGATATCAGTATGCGACTATCACTGGAGGGCATAGGAGCGGTACTCAAGGATGAAGACGGCTTTACCGTGGTGCAGAAAACCGTGATAGGTGGGCCCGCAGAACAGAGTGACCTGCTCCATTCGGGGGATCGTATCGTCGGCGTTGGACAGGGATTGGAGGGAGAGATCATCGATATCGTGGGGTGGCGGTTGCAGGATGTGGTTGAACAGATCCGTGGCCCGAAGGGCTCTGTGGTCAGGCTGAACGTTCTGCCCAAGGGGACTGAAACAGGGGCCAAGCGCAAGACTATCACCCTGGTGCGGAACAAGATTAAATTAGAGGAGCAGGCAGCCAAGAGTCGTATCATCGAAGACCTGGATGGTATGAAAGGGCTGCGCATCGGCGTGGTGGAGGTGCCGACTTTCTACCGCGATTTTGCTGCCGAGGCGAGAGGGGATGAGGACTTTCGCAGCACTACCCGTGATGTGCGCAATCTCCTGGTGGATCTGAAGAAGCAGGGTGTCAATGGCATCGTGATTGACCTGCGGGAAAACGGAGGCGGTTCACTCTCCGAGGCGACCGAACTGACTGGCCTGTTCATCGATTCCGGACCGGTGGTTCAGATCAAGGATGCCTTCGGTAAGATAGAGATCGAGCAGGATCCGGATCAAACCATTGCCTACGAAGGCCCCTTGGCGGTGTTGGTTGATCGCAACAGTGCCTCTGCCTCCGAGATATTCGCCGGTGCCATCCAGGATTATAAGCGGGGTATAGTCATCGGCGAGCCCACCTTCGGTAAAGGAACCGTGCAGACGCTGGTGGATCTCGGGCGTTTCGTACCGGGGCGTAAGAAGGACCTTGGCCGCTTGAGACTGACCATGGCACAGTTCTTCCGCATCAATGGCGGTAGCACCCAACACCGGGGTGTGGTACCTGACATCCAGTTTCCCACCGCGAAATTTTCAGCGGATTATGGCGAGCGTTCACTGGAGAATGCATTACCCTGGGCACAGATCAGGCCGGCCAATTTTGCAACCAAGGGAAAATGGTCGGTCCCTAATCTCATGGTCAACCATATGAGCCGTGTTGAGAGTGACCCGGGTTTCGAGATGTTGGTCGATCGGGAGAAACGCTTTCAGGCGTTGGAGGAGCGTATTGAGATGAGCCTGCTGGAGAGTCGTCGCCGCACTGAATGGGATGATCGGGAGCAAGAGCAACTGGTGCACAAGAATCGCTTCAGGGCATCGCAAGGCCTGGAGGCAATCAAAACCCTCGACCAGGAAGAACTGGATGATGAGGCTGATGACAAGGAGTCTGAAGCGGCACAACGCATCGAGTTGAACGAAGCGGCCCGTATTCTGACGGACTCTATCCGGATGCAAGCACCGATGGCGGTGATGCGCTAGCGGAAGCATGCATCCCAACAGATAATATGATGGTATGATGCATGCCTTCAATCAACGCCCCTGTGGGGCGTAAAATATCAAACCTGAGTTTTGTTTCACCTGCATGTTAATAACCAAGTCAGAATCGTCGTTTCGATTCTGACATGAATCCAATTGATCACATGGGTTGCTCCCAGTTTGTATAAGACACTCGAACAACGTTTGGAAAAACTGCGTCAAGCAGATCAGGTCGGGCTGCTAAGAGGGGGGCTTATCGGTCTGGAAAAGGAGGGATTGCGTGTTTCCCCGGCCGGCTGCATTTCGCGAAAACCACATCCAGAGGCGTTGGGTTCGGCCCTTACCAACAGGTATGTCACAACGGATTACTCCGAGGCACTGACCGAGATAATCACACCACCCTCGGCAGATCGCGAAGAACCGTTGCGATTTCTGTCTGAGGCCCACCACTTCCTCTACCAGCATCTTGATGATGATATCCTCTGGGCAACCAGTATGCCCTGTGTGGTTGAAAGTGATGATCAGATACCGATCGCAGAATACGGCAACTCCAACGCGGGCATGATGAAAACCGTCTATCGTAGAGGGTTGGGTCATCGCTATGGTAGAGCCATGCAGGTGATTGCCGGGGTTCATTTCAACTATTCAATCCCGCTCCCGTTCTGGCAAGCCTTTCAACACCTGGAGCAGGATGAAACACCGATCCAGAGTTTTATTTCAGAATCCTATTTCGCCATGTTGCGAAATCTGCAGCGGGTCGGGTGGTTGATTCCCTATCTGTTCGGGGCCTCTCCCGCGGTATGTAAATCCTTTCTTGGCGGCAGACCCACCACCCTGCAGGTATTCGATGACTACAGTTATTACTCCCCCTACGCCACCTCTTTGAGGATGGGGGATATCGGTTACCAGAACAGCAAGGAGCAGGGAACGGGTATCAAGGCCTGTTACGATTGTCTCAGCGCCTACATCGAGACCCTCTCCCGTGCCATCGAGACACCCTGTCCGATCTATCATGCCATCGGGGTCAAGGTCGATGGCCGCTACGAGCAGCTGAATGCCAATATTCTGCAGATAGAGAATGAGTACTACAGTACGGTACGGCCAAAGCAGATACCCGAGATGATGGAGAAACCGATCCATGCCCTGCAGCGGCGCGGGGTACGTTATGTGGAGTTGCGCTCGTTGGATGTGAATGCCTTCCATCCCCTGGGTATCGCCGAAGAGCAGGTCTATTTCATCGAGGCCCTGATGTTGATGTGCCTGTTGCATGGGAGCCCGTCGATCAACGTTGCCGAACAGAAGGAGATCGACTGGAACGAGTTGACGGCCGCACACCAGGGGAGAAAGCCTGGTTTGATGCTGCAGCGGAATGGAGAGAGGGTTGGCTTGCAGGGTTGGGGCTTGGAGATTTGTGATGCCTTGCTGCCCATATGCGAGATATTGGAGGAGGGTCTGCCTGGTAAACCCTACAGTGAAAGCCTGATGATACAACGCTATCGTCTGCAGGATGCCGATCTGACCCCGTCGGCGCGAATGCTGACGGAGATGCGTGATAAAAGGGAGAGCTTTTTTCAATTCGCCCAACGCATGTCGAAACAGCACCAGCACACCTTCAGTCAGCAGGAGCACTCAAGTCAGGATCAAAGGCTGTTGCGGCAGGAGGCAACCGATTCCTGGCAGCGCCAACGAGAACTTGAGGATTCAGATAGGGTCAGTTTTGATCAATTTCTGCAGGACTACTTTTCCCAACAGCTGCATGATCAACCGGCACCTGAAGCTGAAAACAGAAGCATATCGGCACGTTGAGTTGTAGAATAACCGGCATGTGGCAGCACACCGATTCTGAATGAATATGAAGAGTGAGGACGGGATATGGGGGAGTGGAAAGATGAAGAGTGGGGGTTTTCTACTCAGGCGATACGCGTAGGACACCACCGTACATCGGAAGGGGAACATGGCGAGCCCATCTTTCCCACTTCCAGTTTTGTGTTCCGCAGCGCTGCCGAGGCCGCAGCGCGATTCAGCGGCGATGAGCCGGGCAATATCTATTCACGCTTCACCAATCCCACGGTAAGAAATTTTGAGGAGCGCCTGGCGGCGCTGGAGGGAGGTGCCTGTTGTGTCGCCACCGCCTCCGGCATGTCGGCAATCATGGCGACCTGCACCGGCTTGCTGCAGACCGGGGACCACATTATCTCCTCGCATAGTGTGTTTGGTTCGACCACCATGCTGTTTAATAAATATCTCACGCGATTTGGCATCGAGACCAGTTTTGTCGATCTGAATGATCTGCAGGCCTGGGAGGCGGCGATGCGGCCTCAAACCAAACTCATGTTTCTGGAGACCCCATCCAATCCGCTCACTGACGTGGCGGATATCACGGCATTGAGTGAATTGGCCCATGCCCATGATTGTCTTCTGGTGGTGGATAACTGTTTCTGTACACCTGCCTTGCAACAGCCCCTCAAGCTTGGTGCGGATATTGTCATTCACTCGGCCACAAAATACCTGGATGGACAGGGGCGTTGTGTCGGTGGTGCTGTGGTGGGTAATCAGGAGTTGGTGGGTGATGCGGTGTTTGGTGTTCTGCGCACCACCGGTCCTACCATGAGTCCGTTCAATGCCTGGGTATTCCTGAAAGGGCTTGAGACCCTCGAGCTGCGTATGTATGCCCATTCGCGCAATGCTCAAATAGTGGCCGAATGGCTGGAGCAGCAACCACAGGTCGAGCGTGTCTATTTTCCCGGTCTGGTCAGTCATCCACAACATGCCATGGCGATGAAGCAGCAACGTGCGGCCGGTAGTATTCTCTCCTTCGACGTCAAGGGTGGGCAGCCGGCGGCATGGATGGTCATCGATGCCACCCGCGTGCTCTCCATTACCGCCAATCTGGGTGACACCAAGACGACCATTACCCATCCGGCGACTACGACTCACGGACGCTTGACACCAGAGGAGCGGGTCCAGGCCGGTATTGGACAGGGACTGGTACGGATTGCTGTCGGGCTGGAAAATGTTGAAGATATCAAAAATGATCTGGCGCGTGGTCTCGATAGTTTGTGAACAGCAATGATCTTCAGAACCTGCGTGAGAAGTGGGATAAGCGTCATGCCGATGCGGACAAGCGTCCCACACCTGCCGAGGTTCTAGAGAGAAATCTGCATCTGCTTCCAGCCCAGGGTCTGGCGCTGGATCTCGCCTGTGGATTGGGCGGTAATGCCCTTACCCTGGCGCGTCACGGACTGGATGTGGTGGCATGGGATATCTCACCTGTCGCCATTCAGCGGCTCAATGCCTGCGCCGCAGAAGAGGGATTGACGAACCTGACAGGGGAGGTGCGTGACGTAGAACAATCGTCTCCACCCCACAACCATTTTGATCTGATTATTGTCAGCTACTATCTGGAAAGGGCATTGATACCCGACCTTGTCGACGCCCTGAGGTCCGGTGGATTGATCTACTATCAGACCTTCATTCAGGCAGCGGTCTCTGCCACAGGACCCCAGAATCCAGCCTTCAGATTGGCGGATAATGAGTTATTAAATCTGTTTTCCAGCTTGCAGCTGCGCTACTACCGTGAGGAGAATCGTCTGGGTAATCTGGAACAAGGGACACGGGATGTGGCGATGCTGGTGGCGCAGAAGCCCTGAGGCCTGGGCCAGATATCGTACCTAGTGGGCGACCCGGGTAAAATCCGTACCCGGACGCAGACCGAAGGCCTGTTCCAGGTCCAGCTCTTCAATCAGCCGATCGCCGGCCTGCTGGCCATATTCCCGTTGAATCTCACCAAGCAGCAGGCGTACTGCATTGCGGTTGTATCCGCTGCCGAAGCTGATCTGCTGTTTAATGATCTCGCGTGCCTTATCGATTGTCATCGGGCGGTTTTCCGTATGTTGAAACTATATTAACAAAGCGCCTGCAAACTATTTCCCTGTAATCCCATTGGTTGAATGATCTACGATATCCCTCATCTAATGACAATATCAATACAAATGTCATAGGTGGTGATTTTAGTGAAGATGCAGATGCGACAGTTGTTCGATCCCCAATCCAGTACCTATACCTACCTGGTGTGGGATGGGGATAGCCGTGAAGCAGCGGTCATCGACTCGGTCAGAGAGCAGGTTGAACGCGATGTAAAGCTGATCGGTGAATTGGATCTGACCCTGAAGCTAGCCTTGGAGACCCATATCCATGCCGACCATATCACCGGCAGCGGACAACTGCGCGAACGATTGGGCTGCCAAGTGGGGGTGCATGAAAAGGCAGCAACCGAGTGTGCCGATCTCCGCCTGAATGATGGCGATCTAATCTCATTGGGCGAGACGAGGCTGAAAGTTATCTATACCCCCGGGCATACCGACAACGATATCTCCTTTCTTGCAGAGGGTATGGTCTTTACCGGCGATATCCTGCTGATACGCGGTAGCGGCCGCACTGACTTTCAATCGGGGGATGCAGGGTTATCCTACGATTCGATCACCCAACGCCTGTTCAGCCTGCCCGATGACATCTTGATCTATCCGGCCCATGACTATAACGGTTTCACCTGCAGCACAGTGGGTGAAGAGAAGCGATATAATCCAAGATTGGGAAATGCGACCCGGCGCGATGACTATATTCAGATTATGCACGCCATGCAGCTGGAGAAACCGGAACATATGGATATCGCCCTACCTGGTAATTTGGCCTGCGGAATGGTCGAGTGAGGCATTGATATGGATCGAGGAAGCCTGGAGAAGATGCTCGAACAGGGGAATGACAATGCCCTGTTACGCTATACCTTGGGTTCGCTCTGCTTGAAGGAGCAGGATGCGGAGATGGCGGTGCACCACTTGGCCGAGGCGGTAAACCAGGATCAGAACCACTCAGCGAGTTGGAAGCTGTATGGTAAGGCGTTGGTGGCATTGCACAGGGAAGATGAGGCCCGGCAAGCCTACCAGAAAGGGATTGCCGTGGCTGAGGCCCGTGGGGATGTTCAGGCGGCAAAAGAGATGGGTGTTTTTTTGAAGCGGCTTGGCTAGTATCTGTTAATATTGTTTATCTCGAGTCATATACACACTGTCGCGATGTTTGATGCATAGGGCGTAGGTCTGACCTCCGGTGCCCGAGGGTTATTTTTTTCCGACGCCCTGACAGCACTTCCTTGTGCTGGCAGGGCTTACGCGGCATCCCTGCCGCTACTCCAAAAGATAACCCTCGGACACCTACCTGCGTCTAAGGTCTCTAAACGCGTTAACCAAAGAGTCAACTCGATTATGGATCAACCTGATAAGCAACAAGTCAAAGAGTATCTTCTACAGCTGCAACAGACGATCTGCTGTGCCCTGGAGGAGGAGGATGGCAAGGCACGCTTCTTTCAGGACAGCTGGCAACGGGAACCCGGGGAGCATCTGGGGGGCGGTGGCATCAGCGCGGTGCTCCAGGAGGGTGAGGTATTCGAACAGGCGGGGGTCAATTTCTCCCATGTCACCGGCGATCAGTTACCCGGCTCGGCGACGGCGCATCGACCGGAATTGACCGGACGCGCCTTCGAGGCCATGGGTGTGTCTCTGGTGATTCATCCCAACAATCCCTACGTTCCCACATCCCATGCCAATGTGCGTTTTTTTATCGCTGAAAAGGCGGATGAAGAGCCGGTATGGTGGTTTGGTGGTGGCTTCGATCTCACTCCCTACTATGGAAACGATGAGGATTGCCGCCATTGGCACAAGATGGCCAGCTTGGCATGCCAACCCTTTGGTGAAGATGTTTACGCAAAGTACAAGGCTTGGTGTGATGACTATTTCTACCTCAAACATCGTCAGGAGCCGCGGGGCATCGGCGGGCTGTTTTTCGATGATCTGAATGAGGGGGGGTTCGAAAACTGTTTCGATTTCATGCAGAGCGTGGGAGATCACTACCTACTGGCCTATATACCCATTGTAAGGCGCCGTCGCCACACGGCTTATGCTGAACGTGAGCGAAATTTTCAGCTCTATCGTCGAGGTCGCTACGTGGAGTTCAATCTGGTTTATGATCGGGGCACCCTTTTCGGCCTCCAGTCCGGGGGGCGCACCGAGTCGATTCTGATGTCCCTGCCGCCCCTGGTGCGCTGGCAATACAACTGGCAACCGGAGCCTGGAACTGAGGAGGCACTGCTCTATGAACGCTATCTCAAGCCCAGGGACTGGCTGGAATAGGGGAGTCATGAAACCCTTCTCCGATGCCTGTGAAGAGAACAAGGCACCGATCCTGGATGTGCTGCTGCGCCTTTTTGATGATGCCCGGACAATCCTCGAGATTGGCAGCGGTACCGGACAGCATGCGGTTCACTTTGCCGCCGCCATGCCGCATTTGATCTGGCAGACCAGTGACCTGGAGGAGAATCACCCGGGGATCCGTGCCTGGTTGGAGGAGGCGGCATTGGCCAATACGCGGGAGCCGATACTGCTCGATGTAAGCCGTGATTGGCCGCTCGTAGCGTATGCCGGGGTATTCAGTGCCAACACCACCCACATCATGTCATGGCCGGAAGTGGAGAAGATGTTTCACGGAATCGGGCGGGTATTGAAGCCGGAGGGGTGTTTTGCACTCTACGGTCCCTTCAACTACCAGGGCGGTTATACCAGCGACAGCAATCGAAACTTCGATCAATGGCTGAAATCCCGTGATCCCTTGAGCGGTATTCGTGATTTCGAGGCACTCAACGAGCTGGCGGTTTCGAATCGACTTCAGCTCACTGAAGATGTGGAGATGCCGGTCAACAATCGAATTCTGGTGTGGCGCAAGGTTCACTCATAGGCCGGCAATCACTCCGGAGGTGTTCGCTGCGCTCACGGGTTTACTGTCCCCCTCTCCCTGGCCCTCTCCCGCGAGGGGAGGGGGATGCATGGATCAGGAGCCGCAGCAAAAACATGGCTTGAGTCAACGAGCTTTGACTGGAAGCATTCGATGCACTCGAAATGCGCTTTCCCTCTCCCCTTGCGGGAGAGGGCCAGGGAGAGGGGGAACTCATCTGACTTCATAGCCTTACTCACAGCTTGCTGAAGTTAACAGAGCAGTCATATAATCCATTGAAAATTAACAATAAATCATGCATTCGCCCGGTTCAGGCGAGGTTCAGTTTAGACCTCGTAAGCTTTAACCATCAACAGAGATTCACTGATATCAGGATTAAAGCTAGAGAACCAGGAGCAGCAAAATGAAAACAAAGGCATTAACAATCGGAACAGCATTGATGATCGCTTCTGCAACCGCCACGGCGGGAGGCCATCGCGACCACTATCGAGATACTGCCAAGGTCATCGATGTGGAGCCGATCTACCGTAGTGTAGAGGTTTCATATCCCGAGAGAGAGTGTTGGGATGAGGCGGTCGATCGCTATCATCCGGACGGTCGCCGCTACACCGGCACAGTACTGGGGGGTATTATCGGTGGTGTGGTAGCGAATAAGATCAGTCGCGGTCGTGGTCGAGGCAGAGATGCCGCCACTCTGGCAGGGACACTGCTCGGTGGTGCCATCGGTCACGATATCAGCCAGCAACACAGGGGTGGGCACCACACCACATCGGTGGAGCGTCGCTGTGAAGTCACCCACCACTCCCGCTATGAGGAGCAATTGGTCGGCTATGATGTAACATATCGCTACAAGGGGCGTGAATTCATCACCCGTACCAATAATCATCCCGGCAAGCGGATACCGGTTGCGGTGACTGTCAGACCAGTGGATGACCACTAAGTCAGGTAGCAAAGACGATGACCTATAGAACTCGAATCATTTCCAAGATGCTGTTGTGCGCACTACTGCTTATACCCAGTCTCTATGCCAGCGCTGATATGAGCCTGGATCAGGCAGTGGAGCAGGCCAAGCAGCGTCTGGGAGGTCGAGTCATCTCCGCCGAGACACGGGAACGTGACGGCAAGCGGGTTCACAACGTGCGTATTCTTACCAAGGAGGGCAAGGTACGTAGACTGCGGATCAATGCCGAGGGTGGTCGTCGTCAGTACAACGGTCGCCGTTGATCCAGCTCAGCAGGTCATGCATTCACTGTTGATTGATGAATCTTGGAACAGGCCGTTATCAACAATTTTAAAATGACCTGGTGATGAAGCCAGGTATCGGGTGCAAAGATGCGTGTGTTATTGGTTGAGGATGAGGCAGATATTCGCGAGCCATTGGCGGAGAAACTGCGTAAACAGGGTTATACCGTAGACAGCGCCGAGGATGGTGCCGCCGGACTGTTTCTCGGTAGGGAGTATGGCATCGACGTGGGCATCGTTGATATTGGGCTGCCAAAGCTGTCAGGAATCGAACTGATCAGGGAGTTGCGCAAACTTGACAAGGATTTCCCGATTCTGATCCTCACCGCCCGTGGAAACTGGCAGGACAAGGTCGAGGGGCTGGAGGCGGGCGCGGATGACTATCTGGTTAAACCTTTTCATGTGGAGGAGCTGCTGGCGCGTCTGAACGCACTATTGCGGCGTAGCGGCGGCTGGTCTCAACCGGTGCTCGCGGGTGGCCCGGTGGAACTCGATACCCGTACCCAAACGGTAACCCTGCACGGCGACCCAGTGGATTTGACGGCCTATGAGTACAAGGTGCTTGAATACATGATGCTGCATGCCGGCAAGGTGATCTCAAAGACCGATCTTACCGAACATATCTACGATCAGGATTGGGATCGCGACAGTAATACCATCGAGGTCTTCGTGCGTCGTCTGCGCAAAAAACTCGATCCGGATGAGCGCTACAAGCCGATAGAGACCCTGCGTGGTCGAGGATACCGCTTTGCCCTCGAACGCTGATCCTTTCCACCGTCACCACTGAAGGGAGCAGAGCGGCCGGCATGGGAACAGCGCTAAACCCCTCTATCCATCAGCGACTGCTGCTGGCGGCCAGTCTGGTTTTGGGTGCATTCCTCGGCTTGACGGGATTAGCCCTCGACAAGGCATTCCGCTCGGCCAGTGAGGAGGCACTACAGGCACGTCTGTTCAGCAGTGTTTATGCGCTCCTGGCGGCAGCTGAGGAGGATCAGGCGGGCAGACTCAAAATGCCAGGTGTAATGACCGATCCCCGTTTCAACCGTCCGGATTCGGGACTCTATGCAGAGGTCAGTGGCATGCAGGGGAACTACCGCTGGCAATCACCCTCATCACTGGGGCGCAGGTTCGGATTTCTACGTCAGATGCAACCGGGAGAGTCGAAAATAGAGCGATTCAACCTGCAGGGTAGTAGTGCCATGGTGTTGAGCTTTGGGGTCGTATGGGAGGATTTTCAAGGACGTGAACTGGAATATGTCCTGGCAGTGGCAGAGGACTTGAAACCACTGCGGGAACAGGTGGCCGCTTTTCGAGATAGCCTGTTTCTCTGGCTCGGTGGTGCTGCACTGTTGTTGTTACTGGTTCAGGGTTGGGTGTTGCGTTGGGGTTTGCATCCGTTGCGGGAGGTGGCGCAGGCGCTCACCGAGATTGAGTCGGGCCGAGCGGATCAGTTGCAGGGTGACTATCCGAAGGAGCTGAATGGTCTCACCTCGAATATCAATTCACTGATCCGTCACGCCCAGGCCAGGCAGCAGCGTTATCGCGACAGTCTTGGTGATCTTGCCCACAGTCTGAAGACACCGTTGGCAGTACTCCAGGGTGTTGCTGAGAAAGAGAGCGGTGAGCCACAATCCAGCCAACACACACTGCGCGAGCAGGTCGAGCGTATGAATCAGATCGTCAGTCATCAGTTGCAGCGGGCGGCCGCCTCAGGGAGTAGCGTGCTGACTCAAAGCCTGTCGGTCAAACCAGTGGTGGAACGGATTGCAGGTTCTCTCGATAAGGTCTATCGGGAGCAGAGGATAAACTGGGAGCTGGAAGTTGCAGAGGAGACCCTGTTTCGCGGCGATGAGGGTGATCTAATGGAACTGCTGGGAAATCTGATGGAGAATGCCTGCAAGTATGGCAACGGCCATGTCCGTGTGCAGGCGGAAACCGGGCAGGATCTCTACCTGAGGGTGGAGGATAACGGAAAGGGTATTCCCACGGATCAGTTTGAAGCGGTATTGCAGAGAGGTCATCGTGCCGATCAGCAGCTGCCCGGTCAGGGAATAGGCCTCTCGGTTGCCGCCGATATCGTTAGCGCCTATGGTGGACGAATTGAGATCGGCGTGGCCGAGCAGCTGGGTGGTGTTGCGGTGCATGTCCACCTACCGGGCGGATGAGAGCCTTGAACCTTGGATCAGCGGTCTGATACCTGGCTTAACCTGAGGAAGTTTTCCAACCGTTGGGCAGCGATCTCGCCTCTCTCCATGGCAGCTTGAATGGCACAACCGGGCTCATGGTCGTGGCTGCAGTTATGAAATCGGCATTGGCCGAGAAATGGCTGGAACTCTCTGAACCCCTGTTCCAGTTCCTGGCGGGAAAGGTCGGTGAGGCGAAAACTGCGCACCCCTGGAGAATCGATCAGCTCTCCACCCTGGGGAAGGGTATAGCAGGTTGCCGCTGAAGTGGTGTGCCTGCCCAGTCCGGTTGCCTGCGAGAGACGTCCTGTTTCAACCTGCATCGATGGCAGCAGTGCATTGATCAGTGATGATTTACCGACCCCAGACTGTCCGAGCAGGATGCTTGTCTCGTCCTTCAGCCTTTCGATCAGGGGATCGAGTCCATGTTCGCGTTTGGCACTGATGCCAAAAACCGAATATCCAATCGAACTATAGGCTTCAAAACGCTGCATGAATTCATGTTCCAGCCCCCCCTCAAGCAGGTCGATCTTATTGATTGCGATCAAGGGTGGAATACCGATGGTTTCGGCGGTGACCAGATATTGATCCAGAAGGTAACCGCTGGGCTCGGGTTTGGGGGCGAGCACAATGACCAGTTGGGTGATATTGGCTGCCAGTGGTTTGTGTCTGCCGCTATAGTCGGGTCGGCTGAGGACGCTGCTCCGGGGTTGTAGCGCCGTTACAACACCCGTGGTCTCATCCACCGGTTGCCAGATGACCCAGTCACCACACACAGGGTGGCCGATATGTTGGCGGGTCTGGCAGCGGAACAGTTTGCCCTGCCCATCCATGACACCGAGGGTTGCGCCATGGCGGATAACCACACGCCCCTCAAGTGATGGGTTGTCATCAGCCTCTGAAAGTGATTGCCTGGCCTTTGAGTCGAGGCGTATACGACGCTTCTCCTGAATGGCCTGAATGCGGTTTTTCTGTTGTTTGGTCAGGCGACGTCTGGCCATGGAGCGTCTCAGGGTTTAATGTCGAATTTGTAAAACTCCAGGTTGAGATAGGTTGCGGTATTTTCAATCTGATCATCAAACCAGGTCAGGCCCAGGTTCTGTTCACAAAAACGTACCTGTTTATGCAGACCTGGCAGGTCGGTTACACGCCGGTTCTCCCGCGTATAGACTTCACTGCCGTGGCACCTTACACAGTTTTGTTCGGTCAACTGTTTACCGATGGCAGGATCGGCAGCCAGAGAGGTGGTTGACGCAAGAGTCAGCATCATTGCAGTTATCACGGTTTTCATCATTTGCTATCTCCATTAAGCAGGGGTTTCTGTTGTCCCGAAATCGCCAGGTGTTCACCAGACTTCCAATCATTGGCACTTGCTGTCTGTAAGGGGGCGTGAGGATATATGATTGACATATATGAATTAGGGTTTACCGATTCAGGATGTTGGCAATTCGCACCGGCGCTGGTGGATGGCTGTCATGAAAAAGCGAATACAGCGGATCCGGTGTCAAAGTACTCGCGTTGTCCTGGTAGAGTTTAACCAATGCCTGCACAAGAAACTTCCCATTCGTCTGGCTGACGGCGTAATTGTCGGCCTGAAATTCGTAACGGCGGGATAGATAACTCCCCAGGGGTGTAAAAAAGACAGTGAAAACCGGAATCGCCAGCATAAACAGGAGCAGTGCGGCAGCGTTGGAGGGTTGGCTGATCCCCAAGCCGTTATAGAACCAGGCTTGCTGGGAGAGCCATCCCAGCAGGGCCAATCCGAGCAGAGAGAGAACCCCCATCATGAACATCTGTTTGAAGATATGCTTGTAACGGAAATGGCCAAGTTCGTGAGCCAGGACAGCTTCCATCTCATCAATGCTCAATGCCTCCAACAGGGTATCGAAGAAGACGATGCGCTTGCTTTTGCCGAAGCCGGTGAAATAGGCATTGCCATGACTGGATCGTTTCGAGCCGTCCATGACGAATATACCGTCGCTGGTGAATCCACATCGCTGCAACAGCGACTGGATGCGGTTGCGCATTTCTCCCTCATCCAAGGGTGAGAACTTATTGAACAGTGGGGCGATCAGCCGTGGGTAGGCCCAGCTCAGGGTAAGTGTGAACCCCATCCAGACCGCCCATGCAGCGAGCCACCAGAATTTGCCCGCACCCTGCATGAGGAGCAGGATGATCCATAGTAAGGGCCCTCCCAACAGGAGTGAGAGCATGACACCGAGCAGGCGGTCCTTGAGGTATTGCAGCGGAGTGATGCGGTTGAATCCGAAGGCCGCTTCCAAGCGGAATGTTCGATAGAGATCGAAGGGCAAGTCCAACAGACTGCTAATGAGAAAGAAGGAAAAGATGAACAGCATGCCGATGATGATCTCCTGCCAGCCAAAGCCATGCCAGTATCGATCGAGCAGATCTAGTCCGCCGCCAAGGGTCCACGCAAGCAACAGGCCAACACCCAGTAGAGTCTCAATGATCGCGAGGCGGCCTTTTGCCTGGGTATAATCCGCAGCCTTCTGATGTTCGCCAAGGGTCACGCTTTCACTGAACTCGTGGGGCACCCGGTCGCGGTGCTGCCGGACATGCCCGAGGTGGCGTAACAGCAGCCAGAGTTGAAGCAGGGTGCCAATGGCCAGGAAAATAAGAAATAGTTGGGTAAATATCGGCATCAGTCCTGTTTCTGTTTTTCGGTTGAGGTATGAACTCTCTAGGGCCTGTTAACACTAATCCAATGCACTCTGCTGGGGCTGTTTTTTCGTCCAGCAAGGCAGAATGAGCGTGGTGTAGCAGCGCTACATGAGCGAATGATAACGCCGCTGGGTGGAAAAACAGCCCCAGCCCTTCGGGTTGCGCCTGAAAAAGCGCCACTCAGCGTTGCTCGTCGTTCATTTGGAGTGACCAAACTTCTCTCCTCGCGCCTTGATTGGCGCTTTTTCAGGCACAACAGAGTGCATTGGATTAGTGTTAACAGGCCCTAGTTAGATTGCGCCAGTTGAAAAATGCTCACAGTTTTTTTCAGGGCGATTCGTGGCATGGGTCGGCCTCTGATAGAATACAGAGAGTGGCGGCTTCCTGCTAGAATCAGGCAGCTGTAACTGAAAGAAGGATAACAAGATGCCTGTTGACGCCTCCAACCTGATATGGATCGATCTGGAAATGACTGGGCTCGATCCCCAGAACGATGAGATTATCGAGATCGCCACCATCGTCACCGATGCAAGGTTGAGCATCATCGCGGAAGGGCCCATGATCGCTATACATCAGTCACAGCAGAGACTGGATGGGATGGATGAGTGGAACCAGCGGCAACATGGTGCTTCCGGGTTGGTTGAACGGGTTCAGCAGAGCGGCTATAACGAGGCAAAGGCAGAGGCTGAAACCCTCGATTTTTTGCACCAATACCTGCCCGTTGGTGCCTCACCCATGTGTGGCAACAGCATCTGCCAGGATAGGCGTTTCCTGGCCAGGAGCATGCCGAAGCTTGAGGCCTTCTTCCACTATCGGAACCTGGATGTGAGCACCCTGAAGGAGTTGATGAATCGATGGGCGCCTTCCCTTAGCGAAGGATTCTCGAAACAGGGGAAGCACCTGGCATTGGATGACATCAAGGACTCCATCAATGAGTTACGCTACTACCGGGATCATTTCCTGCGCCTGCCCTGATCACTACACACGATGCTGATCGAGGGCCCATACAACATGCTCCCGGAGCATGGGCGATGGGTGATTCAGGCGCTTTCGCAATGCCGTGACAACCGTTACTGATGAAGGGGCATTACCCAGGGCTACGGCAATGTTACGCAACCAGCGCGTGTGTCCCAAGCGGCGGATCGCAGAGCCTTCAGTGGTCTTCAGGAATCTGGCTTCGTCCCAGTTGAACAGCTCGACCAGGGTGGAGCTGTCGAGTGAGGCACGGGGCAGGAAATCGATCTCTCCGGTAAGTTTGGCGAAACGGTTCCAGGGACAGACCTGCATGCAGTCGTCACAACCGAAGATCCTATTGCCTATATCGGGTCTTAGCGCTTCGGGGATCGAGCCATGCAGTTCGATGGTCAGGTAGGAGATACAGCGTCTGGCGTCCAGCTGATAGGGGGCGACTATGGCCTGGGTGGGACAGCAGCTGATACAGGCCGAGCAGTCACCGCAATGGTCCTGTGCCGGTGAGTCGCAGATCAAAGGTATATTGGTAAAGATCTCTCCCAAAAAGAACCAGGATCCTGCATCCCTGGCAATCAGGTTTGTATGTTTGCCAATCCATCCCAGTCCCGCCTTTTGCGCCAAGGGCTTTTCCATCACCGGCGCCGAGTCGACAAACACCCGGAAATCGGCGTTGTCCACCCCGGTGCGGATCAATTCCACCAGTCTCTGTAATCTTTTACGCAGTAACTTATGGTAGTCACGGCCCAATGTATAGCGAGCGATAAAGGCCAGTTCGGGATCCGCCAGGACTTGTTCGGACTGAGTCAATGGTTCCGGCAGATAGTTTAATCTGGCCGATATGATGCGAGTGGTGCCGGGTTCCAGTTCAGCGGGACGGCTGCGCTTGGTGCCATGTTTTTGCATGTAGTCCATTTCACCGTGGTAACCTCTGGCAAGCCAACTGTTCAGTTCGGATTCCGCCCTGGTGATCTCGGTATCGCTGATACCGATGGCACTCAGTCCCAGGATTTGCGCCCATGCCTTGATGTTTTGGGTCAATTCCTCCAGCTGATCTTGTTGCAATATTTGAAGCCCTGAATGCGCCATATATGGTTGTCGGGTTAATCGTATGAAAGCGGCTGACTGTGGATGGATAGTGGAGTGTCACTATAGCTCAGTTGTAGTATGACTCCTATCTGTTCACTTGGTGCTCGAACACATTTTGAAGCCTCATATGCAACAGGGTATGGTTGCTCAAGCACAATGGGTAAAGAGCGTGGATTGGAACCTGGACTTTGATTGAGAATAATCGAATGCGTGTTATGCCACATATCGAAGAGCTGCCCTATGCCCTTTATCGGGCGGATCAGGTGAGAGAGTTCGATCGTATCGCCATCGAGGAGTTCAACATCCCCGGTGCGGAGCTGATGGAGCGTGCCGGAAGCCGAGCCTATCAGTTCATGCAGGATCGATGGCCGGATCTATCTGAGATCGTCGTGGTCTGCGGTATGGGCAACAATGGCGGCGATGGTTATGTGGTTGCTCGATTGGCCAGCCAGGCCGGCATACGGGTACGGGTACTGCAGTTGGGTGACGCCCTGCAACTAAAGGGGGATGCCCTGATCATGGCGGAGTCCTGGACAGCCCTGGGCCATCCCATAGAGCCCTTTGAGAAGCTGGGTAAAACCGATCTGATCGTGGATGCCATCCTGGGTACGGGACTTGAACGTGATGTGAGGGGAGATTGGGCGTCGGCCATCGAACAGATAAACCGTCATCCTGCGAATGTATTTGCCATCGATATCCCTTCCGGGCTGCATGCCGATACCGGGCGTATTATGGGTTGTGCCATCGAGGCACGCGCCAGCATCAGTTTCATTGGCCTGAAACAGGGGATGTTTACCGGCCGGGGGCCTGATTGCTGTGGTGAGATCGTTTTCGATGCCCTGGAAATCCCGGCACGGGTCTATGCCCATCAACGGCTTGCCTGCAAACGCATCGACTGGCAAAAGCGCTCCAGCCTCATCCTGCCCAGGCGACGCACCGCCCATAAGGGTGATTTTGGTCACCTGCTGGTTATTGCCGGTGACCGGGGCTATCCGGGTGCTGCCCGCCTGGCAGCCGAAGCGGCCGCACGGAGCGGGGCGGGTCTGGTGACCCTGGCTACCCATCCCGACCATGCCCACTGCCTGAATCTGGGCCGTCCCGAACTGATGGTGCGGGGAGTGACTGGGGTGGAGGAGCTGGAGCAACTGATGGATCGCGCCGATGCCCTGGTGCTGGGGCCTGGTCTGGGGCGAAATGAGTGGGGAGAGATGTGCCATCGGGCTGCCAGTGGTTTCACGCTTCCGCTGGTCATCGATGCGGATGGTCTCAACTGGTTGGCCGATCAGCCAAGGCGGCGGGAGAATTGGATCCTGACACCGCACCCGGGGGAGGCATCGAGGCTTCTCGGTTGTGATATAGCACGGGTGGAAAATGACCGATTTAGCGCAGTGGAAGAGATACAGCAGCGCTTTGGGGGGGTTGTGGTACTGAAAGGTGCGGGTACCCTGATAGGTGATGGCAGTGCTCAGCCCACCTCACTCTGCAGTGACGGTAATCCGGGTATGGCAACAGGGGGGAGCGGTGACGTCTTAAGCGGCATCATCGGCGCCATGATAGCGCAGGGCCACCCAGGTCTCGAAGCTGCTGAATTGGGGGTCTGTCTGCATGCGGCAGCGGGTGACAGGGCTGCAATCAAGGGTGAAATCGGTCTCTTGGCCGGTGATCTGCTGCCTGAAATACGCACCCTTCTCAATGGTATTGGTGACAGTGTTTGAAATAGAGGTCAAAGGCGAGCAGCGACAGGAGGCGGTTGGTGCCTGTCTGGCATTGAACTGCAGACCACCCTTTATTGTCTATCTCGAGGGAAACCTTGGGACGGGAAAGACAACCCTCGTAAGGGGGTTTCTGCGGCAGCTCGGGTACCAGGGAAGGGTCAAAAGCCCGACCTATACTTTGCTAGAGCCCTACGAATTGGCGGGTCAATCCTACTACCATTTTGACCTCTATCGTCTCTCTGATCCCAGGGAGTTGGACTATTTAGGCATTGAGGATCTGTTGAATAGGGATGCATTACTGTTGATAGAGTGGCCTGAAAAGGGTATCGGTGTATTGCCCCAGGCGGATCTGATGGTGCATTTCACCCACCATGATCAGGCGCGGAGGATAAAATTCGAAGCTGTGACCGATCGAGGTGCAAAATCTCTCCCGGAGTTGCAGAAAGCACTGGCAAATGTTTAAGTTTTTTAAAGAAAAATTGCCTATCCTACAGAAAACCTTGGAAAAATGATTATAGCGTGCTATTTTTAGGATGAATTTGCTCGTATTCAAAGGTCATGGGGAAATGAGGAAGAATTGCCTACTGCTGCTGCTGATGTTGCTGAGCAGTCTCCCTCTCTACGCTAAACAGTCGCAGATCACCGGCTTGCGCATCTGGTCGGCACCCGATCATGTCAGATTGGTGTTCGATGCGAACAGTCAGATCAGCCATAAGATCTTCACCCTGAAGGGGCCTGATCGCCTGGTGCTGGATCTGAAAAACACCACCCTGACCGAACATCTTCCCGACCCAACCAAAGAGAACAAGATCATCCGGGGCATGAGATCCGCGGTTCGCGACAAGCGTGATATGCGAGTTGTATTCGATCTTACCAGCGCGGTCAAACCTAAGAGCTTCTCACTCAAGCCCAATCGGGAGTACGGCCATCGTCTGGTTATCGATCTGTATGATGACAAACATACCGCTGCCCGACGCACCCAACCGGTGAAGACAGCAAAGGCGCTGGGGAAGCGGGATGTGGTAATTGCCGTGGATCCGGGTCATGGTGGTGAGGATCCCGGTGCCCGTGGCGTCAAGGGAACCTATGAAAAGGACGTGGTGCTGGCGATAGGGCGTAAATTGGTTGCAGCGATCAATAAACAGAAGGGTATGCGGGCGGTGCTGATTCGTGATGGTGACTACTATCTCGGATTAAGAAAACGGATTGCCAAGGCGAGAGAGGCCCAGGCGGATCTGTTCGTGTCGATTCACGCCGACGCCTTTCACAACCGCAAGGTGCGGGGTTCATCGGTCTACACCCTGTCGCGTAGCGGGGCCTCCAATGAAGCGGCCCGTTGGTTGGCGGAAAGGGAAAACAGTGCGGACCTGGTGGGTGGTGTCTCCCTCGAGGATAAGGATGACATGCTCGCCTCCGTATTGCTCGATCTCTCCCAGATCGGCACCTTGCAGGCGAGTTCTGAGGCCGCCAACCGGGTATTGAGGCAGCTCAAAGGGCTGGGTAAAACCCATAAGCGCAGGGTGCAGCAAGCGGGTTTCGTGGTGTTGAAGTCTCCAGATATCCCATCCATGCTGGTGGAGACCGCGTTTATCTCCAACCCGGATGAAGAGCGGCGCCTGAGGAGTAAGAAACACCAGCAAAAGGTGGCCACCGCCCTGATGAAGGGGATTCGCGACTATTTCAAATTCCAACCCCCCCCTGGAACCCTGCTTGCCTCCAATCAGGCGCGAAAGGCGCCGCGCAAGCATGTCATCTCCCGGGGTGAAACGCTGATCGCCATTGCCAATCGATACCAGGTCAGTGTCAGTCGACTGCGTAATGCCAATGAGCTGAAAGGCGATACCATTCGGATCGGCCAGGTGCTGCAGATTCCCGGCGGCTGATCTCAGATCCCCTATCCCTATCAACGCTTGATTTCCTGCCATATCGGCTTGGCCATGGCCCGTTTCCTGGATGGATGGCACAATAGCCCATTCCGACAGCTTCCACCGATGACAACCGCCAGCTGATTATGCCGATCCGTATCCTGCCGCCACAACTTATCAATCAGATTGCCGCTGGTGAAGTGGTGGAGCGTCCGGCATCGGTGGTCAAGGAGTTGCTGGAGAACAGCCTTGATGCGGGTGCGCATCAAATCGATATTGAGATCGACCAGGGGGGTATCAAGCGCATCCACATTCGCGACGATGGGGTGGGAATTGTGAAACAGGAGTTGAGCATGGCCCTGTCGCGACATGCCACCAGTAAGGTCACCCAGTTCAAGGATCTGGAATCACTTCGCAGCATGGGTTTTAGGGGTGAAGCGCTACCCAGTATCAGCTCGGTTTCCCGTCTCAGACTGATCTCCCGTCATCAGGAGGCCGATGAGGCCTGGGAGGTTAGGGGGGATGGATCGGATACAGTCACGGAACCCAGTCCGGCGGCACATCCTCCAGGCACCAGCATCGAGGTGTGCGATCTCTTTTACAATACCCCGGCGAGGCGTAAGTTTCTGCGCACTGAAAAGACCGAATTCAATCACATCAATTCACTGTTTCAACGCTTTGCCCTGGCACACTTCGGGGTGGGGCTCTCTCTGCACCATAATCGACGTCAGATCCATAGGTTGCCACCCTGTCGTGATCAGCACGACAGGGAAGGACGCATTCAAAGCTTGCTTGGAGCCGGCTTTCTGGAGCAGGCGCTACCAATCGAAGAGCAGACCGGCGATCTGCGCCTGAGCGGGTGGGTGGCAAGACCGAGTTTTTCACGCTCACAGGCGGATATGCAATATTTCTACGTCAACCAGCGAATGGTCAGGGATAAGCTGGTCACCCACGCAATTCGCCAGAGTTATCAGGATGTGCTCTATCATGGCCGTCATCCTGCTTATCTGCTGTTCCTTGATTTGGACCCGCGTAAGGTGGATGTGAATGTGCACCCGACAAAACACGAGGTGCGTTTTCGCGATTCCCGCTCTATCCACGATTTCATCTATCGGGGCCTGCACAGGCTGCTGGCCGAGACGCGACCCCAGCCCAGCCAGGAGAGTGTTGTTGCATCAGTAGCGCCGGCGAGTGAATCGGCCTATGAGCGCTTACAACAGCAGGGTATGAATTTGCGCGTGGCCGAGCGTCCTGCTGCCTATCGAGCAGCATTCGCGGCGCAACAACCCACCCATGCTGAAGAGGATTCAACGGCCCAGTCTACCCAACCAGAGCAGATACCGCCGCTTGGGTTTGCCCTGGGACAACTGCATGGTGTCTATATCCTGGCGCAGAACGAAGCCGGCCTGGTGTTGGTCGATATGCATGCAGCTCACGAGCGCATCACCTATGAGCGCTTCAAACAGACTCACGGCGGTGATGGCATCACCAGCCAGCCGTTGTTGGTTCCTGTCACGGTTGCGGTGAGTGCGTCCGAGGCGGACTTGGTAGAGGAATTTCAAGGATTGTTGCGCCAACTCGGCATCGAAGTCAGCCGCCTGGGCAGGGATTCCCTGGCGATCAGGACGATTCCGGCACTGCTGCGGGGTGCCGATGCGGAGACCCTGTTACGCGATCTGCTATCCGATCTTGCGGAATATGGCCACACCGACCGTATGCAGGTGGAGATCGAAAAGGTGTTGGCCACCATGGCCTGCCATGGATCCGTGCGGGCCAATCGACGGCTTGAACTGGATGAGATGAATGCCTTGTTACGCGATATGGAGAGGACCGAACGTGCAGATCAGTGCAATCATGGCAGGCCCACTTGGGTGCAGATGACACTAAGCGAATTGGATAGACTCTTTCTAAGGGGTCGATGAGATGGGAATCGGAGAACCGGCTCAAGGTTTACCGCCTGCCATTTTTCTTATGGGGCCTACCGCCTCGGGAAAGACCGAACTGGCAGTGCAACTGGTCAAGCGCCTGCCGCTGGAGATCATCAGTGTCGATTCGGCGCTTATCTACCGGGGTATGGACATAGGTACAGCCAAGCCGGATCAGACCACGCTGCAGATTGCGCCGCATCGGCTAATCGATATCAGGGATCCAGCGGAGAACTACTCTGCCGCAGCATTTCGGCAGGATGCCCTGGCTGAAATGGCTGCAATCACCAGGATGGGAAGGGTCCCCCTGTTGGTGGGCGGCACCATGCTCTATTTCAAGGCCCTTGAAGAGGGGCTTTCTGACTTGCCGGAAGCCGATCCCGGGGTCAGGGCGCAATTGGATCAGGATTTACAAAGGCTCGGTTTGCAGGCGTTACACCAGCGTCTGTCCCAGCTGGATCCCACAGCGGGGCGGCGTATCCATGCCAATGATCCCCAGAGGATCCTTCGAGCATTGGAAGTGATTGAGATCAGCGGAAAAACCCTGACTGAACTTCAGCAGGGTAGCGCGGGTCATAGATTGCCATACAGTGTGTTGAAGCTGGTGCGGGCACCCGGGGAACGAACTCTATTACACGCACGTATAAAAAGACGCTTTCTTGAGATGTTGGCACAGGGATTCGAACAGGAGGTCAGATCATTGATGGATCGGGGTGATCTCTCACCCGCGATGCCCTCGATGCGGGCCGTGGGGTATCGTCAGATGCTCAGTTACCTAGCGGGTGAGTTATCTCGGGATGAGATGATAGAAAGGGGCATAATTGCCACGCGACAGCTGGCGAAGCGTCAATTCACCTGGTTGCGAAGCTGTGAGGGGTGCCACTGGCTCGATGAAGAGAGAGGGGTGTTTGAACAGGCGTTGGAACTGATTTCAGGCCGGTTCTCGTCATTTTTCACCCCTTCCTAGCCTCTTTTAGTTGATTCGGGTACTATTTTTCATTCATTGCTATTGATATTTTGAATACATGGACAAAAAAACATTGTGCTAAACTTGCGCCTGTGGCGTCGTTTTTTTTCTGTTGCCAGCATACATTGTGCGCTTAATATCACTGCCAAATTAGAAACACAATAAGGAGAAACTCCATGTCTAAAGGGCAAAGTCTACAAGACCCTTTTTTAAATGCACTGAGGAAGGAACGCGTGCCAGTATCGATTTTTCTAGTCAACGGTATCAAACTGCAGGGACAGATTGAATCATTTGACCAGTTTGTAGTGCTTCTGAAGAACAGTGTCAGTCAAATGGTCTATAAACATGCAATCTCAACGGTCGTACCCGCGCGGAATGTCCGTATTCAGCATGCGAATGGCCAAGGTGAAGAGCCAGCACCACCCACCGGTACTGGCAATTTCTAGCCTTTACGAACAGTTTGCTATCGGGCCTATCGCATACAAGGTATGCCCGATAGCATAGTCCTCTACCTCCCGGCCTATCCTCTCTGATCCAAATATGTTTGAACGTCCCAAAGCGGGTGAACGCGCTGTACTTGTCCATCTTGATCTGGGTGCAACCAGGGATCAGGGTGAGATCAACGAGTTTCGTGATCTGGCGCTCTCTGCAGGCGCGGAGATCGTATCCTTTGTCTCGGGGAGCCGGCAACAACCCGATCCCAAGCTCTTTGTCGGGCGAGGTAAGGCGGAAGAGATCAGGCAGATCGTCGCCGATGAGCGTGCCGACCTGGTGATTTTCGACCATACACTCTCTCCCAGTCAGGAGAGAAATCTCGAACGGGAGTTCAAATGTCGGGTCGTCGATCGGACTGGCCTGATTCTGGATATTTTCAGTCAACGGGCGCGCTCTTTCGAGGGTAAGCTACAAGTGGAGCTGGCCCAGTTACAACACCTCTCTACCCGTCTGGTGAGAGGATGGACCCATCTGGAACGTCAGAAAGGCGGCATTGGCCTGCGCGGACCGGGTGAGACCCAGTTGGAGAGTGACCGGCGTATGCTGAATCAGCGTATTCAACAGATCAAACGACGTCTGGTGCGGGTGGATTCTCAACGTGAGCAGGGACGACGCGGGCGCGAACGGGCTGATATCCCCACAGTCTCCCTGGTTGGCTATACCAATGCGGGTAAATCCACGCTTTTCAATACACTTGTTGGTTCCAGGGTCTATGCCGCTGACCAGTTATTCGCGACCCTCGATCCAACCTTGAGGCGACTGGATCTTGAGGGTGAGGGGGCGGTGGTGTTGGCCGATACTGTCGGTTTTATCAGCCATCTGCCCCACGATCTGGTAGCCGCCTTCAAATCCACCCTGCAAGAGACAACTGATGCCTCTCTGTTGCTGCATGTGGTGGATGCATCCAGCCATCAGAGGGCGACCTGTATAACGGAAGTGAACAGTGTGCTGCAACAGATCGGCGCTGATAAGGTCCATCAGATAGAGATATTCAACAAAATCGATCAACTTGCCAATGTTGATCCCAGAATTGACCGGGACAATAGTGGTCAGATTATACGTATCTGGCTCTCTGCCATTACCGGCGAAGGAACCGAGTTGTTGCATCAGGCGCTCGCTGAGTTCTTTCGTAAAAATCATATCCAGCAGCGGCTGCGATTGAATCCTGAGGATGGACGCTTGCATGCGCTGCTGTTTGAACGCGGTTCGGTGCTGCAGGAGTCGAGTACCGATGAGGGGGGCTGGGAGATGGATATCGATATGTCTGAGCGGGAGTTCCTGAAACTCTTGAAGGAAGAACCTCTATTGCAGAATTGTATTATCGGTTAGTGTTGAGTGTCACAGAATCCATCACGATGTACACTACCCCCCCGGGTACTGATAGAATGGCGCCAGATTGGGGTTTGATGGATATCCTAATACGGATTGAATTTGGCTATAGTCGTCCCCATAAATAGATATCCGCTGCTTGAGTTAACGCGGATTAAACCAGTAACAATAGTTGGAGTGTTCAATGGCCTGGAATGAACCGGGTGGAAACGGTAAAGATCCTTGGAGCGGTAAAGGTGGCGATCAAGGTCCACCAGACCTGGATGAAGTGGTAAAAAAGCTTCAGGATAAATTCGGTGGAATATTCGGAGGCGGCAAGCCTTCCCGGGGCGGTTCCTCGATTGGCGGTGGCTCAGGGCCTGGTTCCAAAACGATCGGTGTGATCGTCGCTATCGGGCTGATCGTCTGGCTCGCCAGCGGAATCTATATCGTCGAGCCCGCCGAGCGTGGCGTGGTACTGCGCTTCGGCGCCTATTCAGAGACCACCGAGCCGGGACCCCACTGGCATATCCCGTTTCCAATCGAAAGGCGCATTCTGGTCAATGTGGACCAGATATCCTCATTTCGTCACAAGGCGCAGATGTTGACCCGGGATGAGAATATCGTCGATGTGGAGTTCACCATCCAGTCCCGTATACAGGACGCAGCCGACTTCCTTTTTCAGGATCGGGATCCGAACAAGACCTTGCGCGACGCAACCGAGACCGCGGTGCGTGAAATCATCGGTAAGAGCGATCTCGACTTTATCCTGACCCAGGGGCGTGGCGCCATAGCGGCTCGGATAATGACTGGTGCCCAGGGCTTGGTCGATACCTACAAGACAGGCCTCATTATCACCAGTGTGAATATGCAGCCCGCGAAGCCGCCGGAGCAGGTGAAGAGTGCATTCGATGACGCCATCAAGGCCCGCGAGGATAAGGAGAAGCTGGAGAATCAGGCCGAAGCCTACGCCAATGAGGTCGTACCCAAGGCGCGTGGTGAGGCGGCACGCCGTACCGCCGACGCGAATGCCTACAGAGACCGGGTGATTGCCGAAGCGGAAGGTGATGTGAGCCGTTTTCTGGCGATTCTCAAAGAGTATCGTCTTGCACCTGAAGTCACACGGGAGCGTCTCTATCTGGATGCAATCGAGTCGATGTTGGGGCAGTCAAGCAAGGTTATGCTGGACACGGAGGGTGGCAACAGCCTGATGTACCTACCTCTGGATAAGCTGATCCAAGGTAGTGAGAAGGGAAGTACCGTGAGAGAGCAACAGTTTTCTACTCAAGAGTCCTCGCGCAGTCAGAGCGGTAGCGGTCCGATCCGCAATGTGGATCGTACAAGGGGGGTTCGTTGATGAAAGCGTCTAAATTGTTAATCCCTGTGGCAGCGATTGCTGGAATCATTGTCTATGCCTCCGCTTTCGTTGTGAATCAGTGGGAGGTGGCATTGAAGCTGCGTCTGGGTGAAATTGTCGCCACTGACTACAAACCGGGTCTCCACTGGTTGGTGCCGGTACTGAACAATGTCCAGACCTTCGATGCCCGGATCCAGACCATGGATGCCCGTCCCGAACGTTTTCTCACCGCTGAGAAGAAGGATGTTATCGTCGACTATTTCGCCAAATGGCGTATCGCCAGCGTAGCGCAGTATTATCGTTCCACCGGCGGCAGTCTCGACAAGACCGCGCGCCTGTTGCAGGAGCGTATAAATACCAGTCTGCGTGATGAGTTTGGTAAACGCACGGTGCAGGAGGTTATCTCCGGCGAGCGTACCGAGATCATGGACAAGCTGACCAAGGATTCCGATGCCAAAGCGGCAGAGTTAGGTGTCGAGATCCTCGATGTGAGGGTCAAGCAGATCGATCTGCCCCCGGAAGTGAGTGAGTCGGTCTATCAGCGGATGCGCGCGGAACGTGAACGTGTAGCCAGGGACCTTCGGGCCAAGGGTGCTGAGGCGGCTGAGAAGATCCGCGCCAACGCCGATCGTGAGCGCGTGGTCATCGTGGCCTCCGCCTACCGGGAGGCGGAAAAACTACGTGGTGAGGGTGACGGCAAGGCTGCGGAGACATACGCCAATGCATATAAACAGGACAGCGAGTTCTACTCCTTCTATCGGAGTCTGAATGCCTATAAAAATAGTTTTCAAAACCGTTCTGATGTGATGGTTCTGCAACCTGACTCCGATTTCTTCCGCTACTTGAAGAACCGCGGGGGTCAGTAACCTCAAGTGACAAATCAGCCACCACCTGCGCTACGGGTGGTGGGCTGATTCGCATCGCACCATTACTGTTCAGTCATTCTGTAGTCATAACCCCTTGATTTTCCAATATCGGCTTGCTTGATCCGATCCGCATGGACAACAGGGTCCTGCTCTGAGAGAATGGCCGGCGGTCCTGGCGGGCCGCATGCTTACGACCGGGATGATCCCCGGTTTTTTTATGGGGAATTCATCGATGTGGCATGATTTGCTTGTAGCGCTGGCGCTATTGTTGGTGATCGAGGGGATATGGCCCTTCCTGAGCCCGAATAGCATGCGGGAAGCACTCTTGATGATAGCTCAGCAAGATAACCGCTCACTGAGAATCAGCGGTTTTGTCAGTATGGTTTTCGGGGTAATCCTGCTCTACCTGGTGAACTAAGATGGAAAATGAACGTTGGATACTGCCTGATGGCATCGATGAAGTGCTTCCGTTGGAAGCAGGCCTCATCGAACAAAAGCGCCGTGAGTTGCTCGATCTATACAGCAGCTGGGGCTATGACTTTGTAATCCCGCCATTTGTCGAGTTTCTCGACTCGTTATTGACCGGCACTGGCGGCGACTTGGATCTGAACACCTTCAAATTGACCGATCAACTCAGCGGACGGCTGATGGGGATTCGTGCGGATATCACCCCCCAGGCTGCGCGCATCGATGCGCATCACATCCGCTCTCAATGCCCAACCCGTCTCTGTTATCTGGGTACGGTGCTGCATACCCGCTCGGATGGATTCGCCGGTACCCGCAGTCCGCTGCAAATAGGCGCAGAACTCTACGGGCACAGTGGGGTTGAGAGTGACATCGAGGTACTGCGGTTGATGATGGAGACCCTCAAAACCACCGGTGTCGAGGATGTCTACCTGGATCTGGGCCATGTTGGTATCTATAAAGGCCTGGCGCAACAAGCCGGTCTCAACAATTATCAGGAGCGGGAGCTTTTCGATGCATTGCAACGTAAGGCGATGCCGGAAGTCGACAGGCTTCTCGAGGCGTTTTCCATCGCCCCTGAGCATGCAGCCATGCTCGCCCGACTGGGAGAGTTGAATGGCGATAACGCGTTACAACAGGCCAGGGATCAGCTGCAAGGCGCTTCCAAGGTTGTCAAGGAGGCATTGGAGTATCTGCAGATGATGGCTGATCAGATCGCAGTCTGGCTGCCTGAGGTGCCGGTCCATTTCGATCTTGCGGAGTTGCGCGGATATCACTTCCACACCGGTGTGGTGTTCGCCGCGTTTGTGCCCGGCAGTGGCAAGGAGATCGCCCGGGGCGGGCGTTACGATGCCATCGGCAGTGTGTTTGGTCGATCCAGGCCGGCAACCGGCTTCAGCTGTGATCTCAAGACCCTGATAAGGGTGGCACATCTACCCCAGCAGACGGCGCAGAATTCCGCGGTCTTCGCCCCAACCTCGGATGATCAGGGTCTGCAACAGGAGATTGCCCGCTTACGGGCAGCAGGGGTAAGGGTCGTCTGTGCCTTACCCGGTCAGCATGGTGATGCCGAAGAGATGGGGTGTAATCAACAGCTGGTATTGACGGATGGTCAATGGCGGCTGATTTCTGTTTGATTCTGTAACAAATTCTGCAAGAATCGCTAACTTTATCGTAAATCTAGCTCCGATAATGATCGGAAATAACAATTTGAGAGTGCCATGGGCAAAAATGTCGTAATAATAGGAACTCAGTGGGGGGACGAGGGCAAAGGCAAGGTTGTGGACCTGCTGACTGACAAGGCCTCTGCTGTGGTCAGGTTTCAAGGTGGTCACAACGCCGGTCATACACTGGTCATCGATGGAGAGCAGACCGTTCTGCACCTGATTCCCTCCGGGATATTGCGCGAGGGTGTACGCTGCCTGATCGGCAACGGTGTGGTGTTGGCCCCGGATGCCCTGCTGGAGGAGGTAGACTCCCTTGAGAGTAGAGGGGTGCCGGCGTCGAGTCGCATGGGTATCTCCGAGTCCTGTCCGCTGATCCTCCCCTATCACATTGCCCTTGACACCGCCCGGGAAAAGGCACGCGGAAAAAAGGCTATCGGCACCACCGGGCGGGGCATTGGCCCGGCTTACGAGGATAAGGTTTCCCGGCGGGGCATTCGCCTGGGTGAGATCTTCGACCAGGCCCATATTGCCGAACGACTGCGTGAGGTGATGGATTACCACAACTTCTCCCTCAAGCATCTGTTCGAGTACGGTGAGGTCGACTATCAGCAGGTACTGGATCAACTGCTTGAACAGGCGCAACGGCTGCAGCCCATGGTGGAAGATGTCACTGGCACCCTGCATCAGTTACGCAACGATGGAAAGAACGTTATGTTCGAGGGTGCCCAGGGGGCGTTGCTCGACATAGATCATGGGACCTATCCCTATGTCACCTCATCCAATACCACCGCCGGCGGTGCGGCGACAGGCAGTGGTGTCGGTCCCCGTTATCTCGACTATGTGTTGGGGATCGTCAAGGCCTATACAACCCGGGTCGGAGCAGGCCCTTTTCCCACCGAGCTGTTTGACGAGGATGGTGACCATCTTGGTACCAAGGGACATGAATTCGGTGCAACCACAGGCCGTAAGCGCCGCTGTGGCTGGCTGGATGTGGTAGCCCTGCGGCGTTCCCTGGAGATCAACAGCGTCAGCGGAATGTGCATTACAAAACTGGATGTCCTCGATGGCATGGAGAAGGTCAAGATCTGCGTCGCCTATAATCTGAATGGCCAGGAGGTCACATCCCCACCTTCCGGTGCAGACCGTTTTGAGGAGTGTGAGCCGGTTTATATCGATATGCCGGGTTGGCAGGAGTCCACCGTGGGCATGACCGGTTACGATCAATTACCCCAAGCCGCGAAAAACTACCTGGCCAAGGTTGAGGAGCTGTGTGACACACCCATCGATATCATCTCAACTGGCCCGGATAGGAACGAGACTATCATTCGTCGTCACCCTTTCGACAGCTGATATTTTCAGCCGGTTTCCGTTCATGACCCAGCCACTTCTGTCACATTGTCGCCTGCGTGCTATGTGATAGGGGGGCTGATTCCGAATCGAGTTTATCAGATTGCTATCCACACTCTGCCGAGTGTGGAAAAGTCCTGTCGACTCGATTCGATTTCGGCCAAAATGAAAACGTGATCTGGATCAATTATTCGACAATTATCAATCGAGTCTTTGACAGCCTGTCATGCCAGGCGAGTTTTTGCGGATCGACCAGGATCCAGATAAATCCAAGGCCAAAAACCAGCAGCGAAAAGAGTGCGGCGAGGTGGCGTCTGAAGGCATCCGCCCAACTGACATCCCCCCCATCCATGCGGACCAGTTTGAGTCGCCAAGCGCGCATGCCAAGTGTTTGGCCGCCCCAGGCCCAGAACCCGGTAAAGAATATCAAAGGTATGATTTCAAAGACAAAAATTTGAAAAACAAGTAACATGATCCCGCTTGGTTTACCCAATGGCAGGGTGATGATGGCGGTGGTCACAAAGAGTAGAGCGATCAGCAGCAAGCCATCGTAGAGGATGGCAGCGAAGCGGCGGATGAGGCCTGGAGCAAGAGCAGCTGTCGGCTCGAGGTCGCTATTTGTCGTCATCTCTTTTCATACCATATCAAGGGGGTTTTGAGGGTCGTTGGGGTCCTGACCTAGGATAAACCCTAATCTCTTGAGGCAATACTCCCGATTTGAAATTTTCCCCCCTGGGTCCATACTTTCAGGTCCTGACTAAAGAGCGATTATACGGAGCCAAAGCATGGAACACAGACGTGACCATCGCAAGTTGCTAACTCTAGACATTATCATCAATGATCGCACTCTCGGTAAAATAGACGCTAAGATAAGAAATATCAGCTTGAGCGGTATGCTGGTCGATATTGGCGACAGCACACATAAGCTGAATCCGATCGTTGAAGTCTCATTCCCTGTCGATTCCTGTGGCGGCCAGAAGCAGTGCCAGGCCAAGGCGTTCATCGTGCATCAGCAATCCGGTTGTCTGGGCCTGATGTTCAGTGAGTTGGATGCCGGAGTTAGACAGATGCTACGAAAAATGCTGTATGGCTATGCTACAGTGGCGGAAAGGGCATATATGCACACTGGCTATAGTGAAACCTCCCAGGCCTTGTCTAAACAGGTTGGTTATAACTATTGACCTAATCGAACCTCCTGAAAACTATAATAATTCCAGCTAGCTGGATTTCATATTTAAGAAGACGCATTCTGCGTCTTTTTTTTGTTTTCCAAGTTCCGCTAAAACTCAAGTATCCAGAGACCAAACATTAGACCTACGAAGCTGACATCGGGCACATTCATGATGCTTGGGAATTAACTGATTTTCATAGCATTTACCCAATAAACTGGAATCGCGATAGCAACCAGGGTAAAAAGGGTGAAGTGGACGGTGTATGTGGCTTCCTTATGTACCGAAAGCCTTATTAGAATTTGATGGTTTATTGCCGCCCACCTCGACTATCTGCATTATGAGCACTATTAAAACAAAAAGTTGGCGTGCCAAGTTACTAAATATATCCTTGCCTGCACTCTCCCTGTTGGCAGGTATTTTCAGCGGATTGGTTGCTTGGTTATTACTGGATCCGATCCAGGGTAAGCACCTGGAACAGCTGTTTCAAAGTGAGTTGGTGCGGCGGCTGGATGTACGTGCCGTGGAGACCCGGCGTCGCTTCGAAGAGTTTATAAGAGAGTGGCAAGTGCAGGGGCACTCTCTATCAAATCACTGGCAGCTCATCACCTACCTCAACTCTTTTTCCTGGCAGGAGTCGGCGCAGCGCGCAAAATATTACAATGATACGCCAAGCTGGTTGGAAATCGGCCACCCAAATGTAAGTATGATTGAGCCCAGCCAAGTGGTACTGATGGATATGCAAGGCAATGCGCGTGAGATCTACCAACGAAAGCTGCTGCCTTTCAGTCTCGAAAGAGTAATTGAGTTGTATCCAAATCATGATGCCCTGAATGTCACTCTGATCAATGGCTACCCCTATCTGTTGGTATGGTCGAATATCGCCTATCAGCAGGAGACGGATCCAGCAGTACTCCTGCTGATCATCGATATAGATGAACGCTTTCTTGCCGAGTCGCAGAAGATGGCCCACGGTACGGATACCCTTATTGCATTGATCAACTCAGATGACCAAAGGCTGCTGGTAAGCAGCGATAACAGGGAAATACCCCAGGGTTCCTATATACGGGATTGGCATGACAGCTATCTATTGACATCCCAGGCAATAACGCACTATCAATCGTTGGAACACAATCTGTTGTTCACCACTATGGTATCGCGGGATTTGGTGCGGCAGAACATAGAAAATATAACCAAACTTGCGCAGTTGGATCGATTGCTTGCTGCGCTGGTCTATGTGGTTGTGTTCTCCTTTATCATCTATTTGATATCTGCCAAGATCAATCAGGTTTTGAAGCGCATCTCCAGTTATGGGCAGCAGGCGCTGGGGGTGAAACAGCCGGTCATAGAAAAAGGAAATCAACTTCTGCAACTGGAGGATTGGGTAAAGAAGTTTTTCCGCCAGTTAATTACGGCACGTGATACATTGCACGACAGGCAGGAGAAGCGGATCAGGGAAACGGAGGTTCTTAAGAGTGCGCTGTTCGATAACTCCATGGTTTCGATCATCACCTTAAATGGGCAGGGTATTGTTGTGGAGGTCAATGGAACTGCACTTAAATTCTTCGGTTATTCCAGGGATCAGTTGATCGGTAAGCAATTGGAGGAGATTGCCATAAAGCCCGATTATCGCACCCGTTTCCGCGAAATGCTGGGACAATGCATCAAGCGGAGTGTCGGCTCTGATCAATGTCATGATAAACCGATGCTGGCACAAACTGCCAATGGTGAGGAGAAGGCAATCGAGTGCTCGGTCATTTCGATTCATCTCCAACACCAGACGGTTTTCAATGTCTATCTCCGCGATATCAGCGCACGTAGACAGGCCGAGCGGGAGATCTCAAGTTTGGCCAAACTTGCGAGTGAAAATCCCAACCCTGTATTACGCGTCAATGACAGGGGTGTAATCGTTTATGCCAATGAGGCCAGTGAGCCGTTGTTGACCTACTGGGATTGTGAGCGTGGTCAGACGTTGCCTCTCTATTGGCGCAACCTGGTTGCCAGTGTCCTCAATGATGGTGTTAACAAGGTCTACGAGATTAATCTGGAAGAACAGATATTCTCACTATTGCTGGCACCCATCAAAGAGTTGGAATATGTCAATATCTATGGCCGCGACTTCACCCAAATGCGTATGGCCGAGATACAGAGCAGACAGCACCAGTCTGAACTTGTCCATGTCTGCCGGCTCAGTACAATGGGAGAGATGTCGACGGGCTTGGCCCATGAGCTGAACCAGCCACTCTCGGCAATTATCAATTTTGCCAGCGGCTGTGTCAGACGTCTGCAAGCAGGAAGTGGCGGTGAAGCCGAACTGTTGGACGCCATGGCTCAGATCACTGTGCAGGCGGAACGGGCCGGTGAGATTATCAAGCGCCTTCGCTCGTTGGTGGGGAAACGCCCCCAGGAACGTGAGGCGGTGAATCTCAATCACCTGGTATTGGAAGTCGCCTCATTCATTGAGTTCGAGGCAAATCGACAGAAGGTAGAGGTGAGTGTGGAATTGAGTGATGAGGTCCTTCCGGTTATGGTTGACCTGGTACAGATTGAACAGGTGATGCTCAACCTTGTACGGAACGCTATCGATGCCATGAAGCAGGTCGATATCAGTAAACGCAAGTTGCTGCTGAAGTCGGAGAGAATAGACAATAAAATGGTCCAAGTGCTGGTCAAAGATACTGGTCAAGGCATGCCGGAAGAGACCTTGAGTCATCTCTTTGATGCATTTTTTTCCACCAAGAAAGGCGGTATGGGAATGGGATTGCGGATTAGCCAGAAAATCATGCAAGATCATCATGGCATGATCGAGGTTGATTCTCAGGTAGGCAGTGGGACGACCTTTCATGTCATTCTACCAACGGATTCTAAACTCAAACTACCAGGTTTTTAATGATGTCCAATCGACCGACAGTTTTTGTAGTAGATGATGACCAAGCCATGCGGAATTCCCTGAAATGGCTTATAGAATCGGTGTCCATGCAGGTGGAGACATTCGAGTCGGCTGATGCCTTTATCAATAGTTACTATCCGGGACGATCCGGCTGTCTGTTATTGGACGTTCGAATGCCCGGAATGAGCGGCTTGGAATTGCAGGAGTATTTGCGGGAAAATCAGATTGCCATTCCCGTGATTATCATTACCGGTCATGGTGATGTGCCTATGGCTGTTAGGGCTATGAAATCGGGAGCGATCGATTTCATTGAGAAACCTTTTAATGATGAATTATTACTGGAGAGCATTCGCCATGCATTGGCGCTGGATGTAAAGCAACGGGATATGCAGGCCCAGCGCGCTGAGATCGCCACCCGCCTGGCACGCCTGACACCGAGAGAGCACGAAGTGATGGTGATGGTGACCAATGGCAAGGCAAACAAGGAAATCGCAAGCGGCCTGGGGGTCAGCGCCAAAACCGTCGAAGCTCACCGTGCCAGGGTCATGGAGAAGATGCAGGCCAATTCACTCGCTGAACTGGTGAGGATGGCGATCAACGCCAATCTGACACTCTCTGAGCCGAACAACGAAGAGTAGACTCAATTGCCCAAATCCTTGTTAAGGGAGCCAAGGGTTCTCGCCTGGAGTCTGTACGACTGGGCCAACTCCGCCTTTGCCACCACGGTAATGGCCGGATTCTTTCCAATCTTTTTCAAACAGTACTGGAGCGCCGATGCGGCGGTGACCGAGAGCACCTTCCGCCTGGGGATGGCCAACTCGGTGGCAAGCATCGTGGTTGTTTGTCTCGCACCTCTGTTGGGGGCAGTGGCGGACCAGGCCGGGGCAAAAAAACGCTTTCTGCTCTTCTTTGCCGCTATGGGCATAGTTATGACCGGCTCACTCTATCTGGTGGTTATGGGGAACTGGGTCATGGCCCTGGCGCTCTATGGGTTGGGAATCCTCGGGTTTTCCGGTGGCAATATCTTCTACGATGCCCTGATGGTCTCGGTGACGCAAAAAAAACACTATGACAAGGTATCCGCCTACGGCTTTGCCTTCGGTTATCTTGGCGGTGGTCTGTTATTCACTTGCAATGTCCTGATGACCCTGTTCCCCGGGTTTTTCGGTCTTGCGGATGCCGCACAGGCAGTGAAACTCTCCTTCGTGCTGGTCGCAATATGGTGGGCTGTCTTCTCTATTCCACTTTTCCTGTTGGTGGAGGAGCCTGTGGTTGGAGCCCGCGAAAAGGCGTGGCTACTTGCGGGTTTTCGCCAACTGGCCAGTACCTTCGGTAAGTTGAAACAACTGCGTATGGCATTTCTGTTTCTGATCGCCTATTGGTGCTATATCGATGGCGTCGATACCATTGTCAGAATGGCGGTGGATTTCGGGCTTTCGATCGGATTCGATGCGAATAATCTGATGGTCGCCCTGCTTATCACCCAATTTGTCGGTTTTCCCGCTGCCCTCGTTTTTGGTGAGATCGGCAATCGGCGCGGTCCCAAACAGGGTATCATGCTGGCTATATTCATCTACCTGCTGATACTCTTGTGGGCCTATCATATGGAGGCGGTTTGGGAGTTCTATCTGTTGGCCATCGCCATCGGTTTGGTGCAAGGTGGAATACAGGCACTCTCCCGTTCCCTCTATGCCCGCTTGATTCCTCACGATCAGTCGGCGGAGTTCTTTGGCTTTTATAACATGCTTGGGAAATTCGCAACCGTGTTGGGGCCGTTGTTGATGGGATGGATCGGCGTACTTACCGGGGATACTCGCCTCTCTATTCTCTCTATTGGCATACTGTTCATCATTGGCGGTGTATTGTTGAATTTTGTTGATGTCGAGGCAGGTGAGCGAGCAGTACAAGAGAATAGTTAAGCAACAACCATGTGTAACCTGTAAACTTCAAAATCACGCTACTGATTGTCTATCGATTCATGGCTGAAGACCCGAAAAAAGACAAGCTCTATGTAAATACTCACGAAATCGTTCCCGATTTCGTCTTCGATGACAGGGTGGCCTCTGTCTTCCCCGATATGATAAACCGTTCGGTTCCCGGTTACGCAACCATTATCAATATGATCGGAACCTTGGCTGCGCAGCGTATTAGACAGGGTACCTGCTGTTACGATCTCGGTTGTTCCCTGGGTGCGGCCAGCATGGCGATCCACTCCGCCATCGAAGCTGACGATGTGCGCCTCATCGGCGTCGATAACTCTCCGGCGATGTTGGCCAGGGCCAAGGAAAATCTTGCTCAATGTACACAAGCTCCGGCGATTGAACTGATCTGTGCGGATATCCAGGATGTGGTGATTCAACAGGCATCGATGGTGGTATTGAATTTTACCCTGCAGTTCATTCCCGCTGAGGAGCGAAGCGCGATTCTGAATAAGATCTATGCTGGCATGTTAGCGGATGGTCTGTTGGTGTTGTCCGAAAAGATTGTTGTACCCAACGATACTGCCCAGCAACTCTTTACAGAGATGCATCACGGCTTCAAAAAGGCCCAGGGATATTCCGACCTGGAGATCAGTCAAAAGCGTTCAGCCCTGGAGGATGTCTTGATCCCAGAGAGTCTGACCGCTCATATCGATCGCTTGAAGGGAGTGGGTTTTTCCACGGTCGAGGTCTGGTTTCAGTGTTTTAATTTCGTCTCCCTGCTGGCAATCAAATGACTGATCCATGGGCATGGCGTCAACCCTACATGGACGGACCGCTGGGGTTATGGCTTGAGCAACTGCCGCGGCAGGTCGAACAGGTATGGCGGGAACGGGCCCACGGGGATATTACACGCTGGCGCCAGATCATTGCTCAACTGCCGACTCCTACGATCTCATCTATTGAATTGACAAGTAGTCGAGTCAGGGCAGGTACGCAGAAGGATTGCGACGAAGAGACGCGCCAGCATTTAGTGCAACTTCTCTCCGGGCTGCATCCCTGGCGTAAGGGGCCCTATGAGATTTGCGGTCTGCATATCGATACCGAATGGCGCTCCGATTATAAATGGGACAGACTGCAATCCCATATTCAGCCACTGAAGGGTAGGCTGGTATTGGATGTGGGCTGCGGCAACGGCTATCATGCCTGGCGCATGTTGGGGGAGGGCGCCAGGCTGGTGATCGGTATCGATCCCACCCAACTCTTTATCATGCAGTTCGAGGCCATCAAACACTTCCTCGGTGGCCACTATCCAGTGCATCTCTTTCCCCTCGGCATCGAACAGCTGCCCCCGGACATCAAAGGCTTCGATACTGTATTCTCCATGGGCGTCTTCTATCATCGACAATCCCCATTTGAGCACCTGGCTGATTTGAGAGGCGCGCTATGCAACGGTGGTGAACTGGTATTGGAGACCCTGGTGATAGAAGGAGGAGAGGGCCAGGTGCTGGTACCACAGGGACGCTACGCCAAGATGCGCAATGTCTGGTTTATCCCGACCACTGAAACACTGCATAAATGGTTACAGCGGGCTGGTTTTAAGGATGTGAAACTGATTGATGTCTCGGTAACCACCGTCGATGAACAACGATCAACGGAGTGGATGCGCTTCGAGTCCTTGGCGGACTATCTGGATCCGCAGGATCAGTGTTTGACCATCGAAGGTTATCCTGCACCGCGTAGGGCTATATTTATTGCCAAACGATAATGCGGGTCCAGTGAATCGACGTAATCAATGAACTGACCCGGTAGTCGGGTCTGGGGAATCCAACTCGCAACCATCGACGTGCAATATCCCCCCACGGCCTTGTTTCAATTTACTCCGATACATTGCTTTGTCGACGCAATCGATTACGGTCTCCAGATCAAGGCCATGATCGGGATACTTGCCCATACCGATTGAGATGCTGAAGTCGATTTGGTTGTCCTTGGCATAGTCGTCGATTGCCTGTCGCACGCGCTGAGCCACCAGTTCACCGCCCTGCTTGGTGGCATCGGGCAGTAGGAGCAGGAACTCATCCCCACCATAGCGTGCCACCAGGTCTTCGTTACGTACTGTCTTGGCGATGTTGCTCGCAACCGCTGCCAGCACGCGATCACCCACATGGTGGCCATGGGTATCGTTGACGGTCTTGAAGCCGTCCAGATCAGCGAACAATACGACCACGCCGTTGCCATTCTCCTGGGGTTGGAACAGGGTCGATGAACGCTCGATAAGGGCGCGTCGGTTGAGCAATCCGGTAAGGGCGTCGATATTGCGCTCGTGGGCAAGCTTGGCACGGCCAAGCTCGGTTTTGGCCGTGAGTGTATAGGAGTAGATAACGATAATCGCGAAAAAGACGAGAAAGAAGATGGCACTGACTGAAAACAGGTCCACATAATCGTACAGCCGCAGGCTGACGATCAGTACCGCTGCGCCAAGGCTTCCCACTACAGCTTCGCCAAACAGGCGCAGTCCGTAGCGCATGCCGTTGCCGAGGATGACCATCAGAAAGACCAGAAAGCCGGGTGAGCTGACTGTGGTGTCTGCCAAAACCGCAAACGAGGTCATGAAAATGTCCACCCACATGGTAAGGCGTTGACGCCAGGGTGCGTGTGGCATCCGCGAGGCGTGATGCATGAAGAACAGAATCTCGATGCCAAAGGCGACAAATAACAGGTTGACCACCTGGAGGCTGGTCCAGTCGCGAACCTGCTCCTCACCGCCGAAATTGAAATATAGGAGCGCCAGACCGCAAAACAGCAGGCGAGTCCAATACTGGGTACGCTGATCCTCCCAGGTCATCCTGTATTGGGAGCCATGTCCATCTATCTTACTTGCTCGGCGCTCTATACCGGAACGCCGATCTGCTGTACGTTGGCCGGAATTGATGTGACTCACACAGTTACCTTCTTGGTTGTTCCATGCGCCCGTGCGCGACCTTTAGCTTAGCCCGCTTGCGGGGAAACTCCAAGTTATAACTAAAATTCATTAGAATCAATGTTTTAACAAACAAATAATGATTCTAAATCCCAAAGTAAATGTGTGGTAATTCTTAGCGAGGATAGTTGTCGTTGAGCCGATTGAGGTCGCCAGACAAATTTATTCGTATCAAAGCTGAGATTGGATTTTCACTGTCAACAAAGCTCAACAGAAAATTCCGGTGTCTCCTGCATATGCCGTTTCACGGCACATAGCTCCATGGTTTTGATAATGCCGCTGCGGTATTTCTCAGGAAAACCATCGGGAAGGGTGAGGCGAAATATGATCTTGAGGATCATCTTTTTCTTTTCATCGCTCACACAATCCATATGTAGATCCATACCTTCGGTCGAGAGTTTGCGTGAGTCGCAAAAATTCCAGGCGTAGATACCCGCACAGGTGGCCAGCGAGGCAAGAAACAGATCGAATGGAGCAGGGGCGCTGGCATCACCGCCGTACTTGACAGGTTGGTCTGTGTCTATGGTGTAGTCACCGACTTTGGCCTGAATGCGTTTTCCACCTGCGAAACTTACCTGTATGGATTGCATGTTTATTCACCGCTTATAGGGGATAGAGCTCTTTAACCGGCCCTTCATTTTTCGTCTCAACCTGTGCATAGAGGTTATTCAGCGCAGCCTGCAATGCCTCTTCAATTACCGGATGATAAAAGGGCATGCGGATAAGATCACCGACAGTGAGCTGTTGTGATATGGCCCAATTGAGAAGATGGGCAAGGTTTTCACCGCGGGCTGTGATCATCTCGGCACCGACTATTCTGCCGCTGGCCTTATCGCCATACACACGGATAATACCACGGCTCTGGCCCATGATCTGGGCACGTCCCACGGGGGCCAGTTTTACCTCGCCGATGGCTGTTTTGTCAGGATCCAGGGCCTGATATGTTTCACCTACGAGGCAGATGTTTGGGTCACAAAAATTGATGGCCAGGGGGACCTTGCGTTTGAACGCCATGGTTTCATCATGGGCCGCGTTGTGACCAGCGATTTTACCCTCGTCACCGGCTTCGTGCAGGATAGGGCGCACACCGTTGACATCCCCTGCAATGAAGATATGTGAATCGCCACACTGCATGGTATTGGGGTTATAGCGGGGGATGCCGCGCTCGTCGAGCTCGATACCGGCATTCTCCAAAGCCAGGCCTTCAACGTTGGCAGTTCGTCCGAGACTGGCCAGGACCTTGTCCACCACCACCGATTGCTCACCCGCGGTGACCCGCAACCGGGAGCCCTCTTCGCTGATCTCGACAGCCTCTCCCAGGTAGATGGGGAACTCCCGCTGCATGGTTTCCAGGGCCATCTGCGAGACTTCCGGGTCCGTGGTACCGCCAATGGTTTGCGCCATATCGAAACCGTGCACATCGATCTCCAGACGGCTCAAGGATTGTCCCAGTTCAAGTCCGATCACACCCAGGCCGACCACCGCCACAGACTTCGGCAGGTCTTCCAGCTCGAAGAAAGTGTCGGTGGTCAGCACCTTGTCACCGAAGGCCTCCCAGGCTGGTGGAACCACCGGGCGGGATCCCGTGGCGATGACAATCCTGTCGGCTACCACCCGGTCGCCATTGTCGAGTTCGAGGGTGTGAGGATCGACGAATTTAGCATACGCCTCGACGAACTTGTCACCCATGTTGTCGGTGCTGTTGGAGAGCACCCGGTCCACAAAGTTGTCGCGTAGATCCTGCACATGTTCCATGGCCTCTGGAATGTCGATGGTCAATTCAGTATGACCATCCACTCCGTAACGGTTGAGGTGGGTCCTCCGATGGTAGTCCTCTGCCACCTGAATCAAGGCCTTGGAGGGCATACAACCGACCCGGGCACAGGTGGTGCCGGGTTCGCCGCCATTGATGAGGAGGAAGCTTTTTCCGCTGGGGCCGACTCTGCTGGTTGCATTCAGTCCCGCTGTTCCTGAGCCAAGGATAGCGACGTCAACTTGTTTTTCTGCCACGGAGGTCTCCTACAATGATTGTGCAGATCGGGATTCTAACGGCTCGTGTGGCAAAAAACAGCCACTTGAATCCGGGTTATTGAATGATTGGGTAAGCCAGCCAAGTCAGAATGGGATGCTGTTTCAACCACTCGGATTGCGGTATGGTCGTGCTTTAGGGTAAAAAATCCAGATAAATACAAAATCAGGTGAGGAGAGTTTGAATGAAATGGCGTCACATTATGCTAATGCTGCCGTCGCTGGCTATGGCACAGCCGCCGGGGACTCAAATGGACCAACAGCAGTTCTTTGAGCAGTCGAAGCAGAAGATGCTGCCCATGATGGAGAAGAGCATTCCTGCCATGCGGAAGACCAAGAGCTGTTTGCAAAAGGCAGACGATCAAGCAGCATTCGAGAAGTGTGCTGAGATCATGACCGCCATGGAAAAGGAGATAAAAGAGAGTATGGGACCCGTGCCCGGTATGCCGGAGGCTAAGCAACAGCCGACGAAAGGGCCGGAGGATATCAAGTACACCCCGGAGACCAAGCAAAATATGCTGAAGTTCCTGGAAAGATCGATCACGATCGGTTCCGCCATGCAAAAGTGCTTTACCCAAAGCAGCAAAGTGGAGCAGATGCAGAGTTGTATGCAGGCGGCCCGACCCAAGCCCAAGCAATAGCCAATAGATTGTCTTGAATATGGCTATTTCTGACGCAGGGTCCCAGGCATCAGCTGCTCAGGCTCCTGCTGCACCGGTCTGAATCGGTAACCCTGTATGATTACCGGTTGTTCTTTTACTGGGGTGATTGGGGGCAGCGCTTGGGGCTGTTGAAGCTGCGAGTGGTTGGCGATTGGTGGTGCAAACAGTAGTGGGGGAGGAGGGAAGTAGTGTTGTCGCTGAGTGTGATGACCCTTTGATTTTCCGTGGCCTCCGAACGAAAAGCAGAAAAAGGCCTGGACCGGGTGAATCCAGCAGAGCAGGGTGATGAGGGTGATCTTCAGAATAGTGGGCATGGGTCCTCATCAGATCCGACACAAGCAAGGGTCAATCGTTTCAGGCCACCTGATGGGCTATGCATTGGGTCTTCTCAATAGTCAGCATAGTGCCTGCCAGGATTGAATATCCCCTTCGGATCAAATACCTGCTTCAGTTGCTTTTGAATGGCGGCAATTCGGGGATGGAGCGGATGGAAGATATCCCCTTTGCGGTCCCCATTGCGAAAAAGTATGGCATGTCCCGCCGCTTTTTCCACCAGTCTACGGATCTCCTGCCCAGGACGGTCTGAAACAAGCCAGCGGAGACCGCCAGACCATTCGTGTAGCATCTGCTCTGAAATATCGAGATCTGCGGCGGGGGGTAGCGAGAGGCGCCAGAGAGGGCCTTGTTGCTTGAAGAAGTCGTGTTGCTGATCCCGCAGACCCTGCCAAAAGTCATTGTCCTGCTCGCAGGTCTCGAGGGCATAATTTGTCTGGAGATACTGCAAACGCTGGGCTGGGCAGGCAATGCGTAGCTTGTGTTGATCTCCCAGGCTATAGGTGGCGGTTACAGGTACCCCCTCGATCAACATCTTGTGCAGCAGCGGCCAGGCTTCGGCTCGCTCCGCGGTGAATCTGAGGCTGTGCTCCAGGGGTGGTTTGGGTAGTACCTTGATCGATAGCTCCAGCAGAATTCCCAGGGTCCCCATAGCCCCAGCCATCAGGCGCGAGAGGTCATAGCCGGCCACATTTTTCATCACCTGGCCGCCGAATTTGAGAATCTGGCCCTGCCCATCGAGGAGTTTGATCCCCAGCAACTGGTCCCTGGGTGACCCGCCCCAGGGCCGGCGTGGTCCACTGAGTCCCGCCGCGATGGCGCCACCGATGGTGCCTATGGCATCGAAATGGGGAGGCTCGAAGGGGAGCATCTGTCCCTTCTCCTGTAGCGCATCCTCAATCTCCTGCAAGGGTGTTCCGCTACGTGCCGTAATCACCAGTTCGGTGGGTTCATAGCTGATGATGCCACGATGCTCTGCCAGTGACAGGATCTCGCCGGACGCTTCACGCCCATAAAACCGCTTGCTGCCATGACCCTCGAGTTGCAGGGGATGAGTATCTCGGGCTGCATCCAAGACCGCAGTTTGCAGGGATTGACTGGAATCGCGGTCACTGCTCATTAAAAACGCTCCAATTCAGGAAAACGCAGTTTGCCCGCATGCACATGCATGGCGCCGAACTCGGCGCAGCGGTTCAGGGTTGGTATCGCCTTGCCGGGATTGAGCAGGGTATGGGGGTCGAACACCCTTTTGACTGCGTGGAATGTCTCCAGCTCTTCATCCCGGAATTGGGCGCACATCTGATTGATCTTCTCCAGGCCCACTCCATGCTCACCGGTGATGGTGCCGCCGACAGCGACACACAGCTCTAGGATTTCACCGCCGAATGCCTCCGCCTGCTCCAGCTCACCAGGATTGTTGGCATCGTAGAGGATCAATGGGTGCAGGTTGCCGTCACCGGCGTGGAAGACGTTGGCGCAGCGCAAGCCGTAACGCTCCGACATCCCGTCGATCATCTTCAGTACCTTGCCCAGTTGATGGCGGGGTATGGTGCCATCCATGCAGTAGTAGTCGGGGGAGAGGCGACCCACCGCGGGGAAGGCGTTCTTTCTGCCTGCCCAGAATCTAACCCTCTCCTGCTCATCCTTTGCGGTCCTCACCTCGGTGGCCCCGGACTGCAGCAGAATCTCCCTGACATGCATGATCTCATCGGAGACCTCGGCATCCACCCCATCCACTTCACACAGCAGGATCGCCGCTGCCTCGGTGGGATAACCGGCATGTACGAAATCCTCCGAAGCGCGGATGGAGAGATTATCCATCATCTCCAATCCGGCGGGGAGAATCCCCTTGGCGATGACCTGGGCCACCGCATTGCCCGCAGTCTCAATATCGTCGAATGCGGCAAGTACCACCTGTTGCCGTTCAGGTATCGGCAGCAGCTTCACCAGGATCTCGACCACCACCCCAAGCATCCCTTCCGAGCCGGTGATCAGGGTCAGCAGGTCGAGGCCGGGGGCATCCAGACTGCCGGCGCCCAGGGTAATCCTCTCGCCGTCGATGGTAATCAGCGTCACCTGCAATACATTGTGCAGGGTGAGCCCATATTTCAGGCAGTGCACACCGCCGGCATTTTCCGCCACATTGCCGCCGATGGAACAGGCGATCTGGGATGAGGGATCGGGGGCATAGTAGAGACCGTAGGGCCTTGACGCCTCGCTCACTGCCAGATTACGCACTCCGGGCTGTACCCGTGCCTGCATATTTTCCCTGTCGATCTCAAGGATCTGGTTGAGTCTGGCGAGACTCAGCAGCACCCCCTCTTCGTGAGGTAGCGCGCCGCCCGAGAGACCTGTACCCGATCCCCGGGCCACCACGGGTATGCGTTGCTGATGGCAGAACTTCAGAATCTGCTCCACCTGTTCGGCGGTGTAGGGGAGAAGCACGATCAGGGGCACCTTGCGATAGGCAGAGAGGCCATCGCACTCATAGGGGATCAGTTCCTCCTCGCGATAGATGACGCACTCATCGGGCAACATCCGTTGAAATTCCCTGGCTAGGGTCAGACGGTCATGCATAGGTTCTCCTCGTAACAGGCCCCAAGCGCAGCTTATAGGTTACACCAGATGAGAAAAACATGGTTCTTCTAAGTTTTTAAATGCCGCTTTCCGTTTCCTATCGAGTGCTACAGTCGGCTCATTCCAAGTCAGGCATGTTATGGCTGTGACAGAACTGAATACCACGCTATTTAGATAATATCCATTGTCTGCGTCATATGCCGACGCATCTATGGCATATGCCTCGAATTAATCTTTAGAATCCTGGCTCTTTTTCAGACTTCATATGATAAATCAAGCTGTTATCTGAATGGGCTGATTTTTGCAACATCAAACCGGTTCAGATAACGAAAATATGAGGTACAAAACGATGCGACTTAGCGCCCTATCCTTAGCCATCAGCTCCCTGTTGGCAGCACCCTGCCTGCTTGCACAAGAACAGGCGGACCAACTGGGTGAAATCCAGGTTGAAGGTGTAGCCGAAACAACCCCTGCAGTGACCCGCACGCCAGTGGGTGACACATCCCAAGGGCTACCAGTGGATGGTGGTGATTTTCTACGCGATATCAATGGTGTCTCTGGCATCCGTATGGGGGGGCATGGCATCGATCCGGTGATTCGCGGCCAGAGCCAGAATCGACTCAACATCCTCCTCGACGGCGCCTACATCCATGGTGGTTGTCCGAATCGTATGGATCCGCCTACCGCTTATTCCGCCATGGAGAGCTACGACAGTGTAACCGTGATCAAGGGTTCTCAAACCGTGATCTATGGTGGCGGGGGAAGTGGTGGCACAGTGCTGTTTGAACGCAAGCCGCCCCGTTTTGAGGCTGGCAAGTCCTATCTGGGGCAGGTCGATGCCGGTTACAAGAGTAATTCAAAGACCAAGGAGTTCTCCGCCGACGTCGCCGCCGGTTCGGAAACCGGTTATATCCGTGGAGTGGTCGGCTATAAGGATGCCGATAACTATGAAGACGGTGATGGCAACGAGGTGCGCTCCGCCTATGAAAACCAAAGCGGAAATCTGCTATTGGGATACACCCCGGACAAAGACAGACGCTTGGAGCTGAATATCGAGGCAACCCGGGAAGACGATACCCTGTATGCAGGTGCGGGTATGGATTCCCCCATGAGTGATGCCGACAACATCCGTTTCAAATATGAGCAAAGCGATGGTTTGGGACCCTTTGCCGGGGTGAAGGCCGAGATCTACTCGAGCCAAGTGGACCATTTGATGGATAACTTTTCGCTACGAGAGTTGACGGCACCCATGCTCATGAGTGTCCCGACGACCTCAGACACCACGGGTGGCCGAATCTTTGGCGATATCATGGTGGGTGGCAGTAACCTCACCCTTGGTATCGATTTCCAAAACAATGAGCGGGATGCGGACCGCTTTTCGGGTATGCCAATGATGGCTGAGCCGACCACCCTGCAGTCGATTATGTGGCCAGGTGCGGAGCTGGATCAGACAGGCCTGTTTGCGGAGCTCGCGATGCCGGTTGGGAACGAGAATATGCTCAAGCTTGGCTTACGCTACGATCGGGTCGATGCCTCGATCTCGCGGGGTGACGAGAAGCCAGATCTTGGCCCGAGTCCAACACCCAATAACCTGTATGCCGCCTATTATGCCGAGACATCGGATGAGCAGACGGAAAACAACCTGGGCGGTTTTGTTCACTATGAACACGCCCTGGGGGATGATTCCCTATTTGCCGGTTTCAGTCGTAGCGTCAGAACCGCGGATGCAACGGAACGCTACCTGGCCGGTTTCGCGCGTAACATGATGACCGGCATGGATTCCAGCTGGGTCGGTAATCCTGAGCTTGAACCTGAAAAGCACCACCAACTGGAAGTGGGCTACAAGTGGAAAAACGCAGCTATCAATACTGATGTCACTCTCTACTACAATGATGTCAGCGACTATATCCTGAGAGATAAGGCGCGCGGGCAGGACGGTATCCTGGTGGCGAATGGTACCGCCAATATCTATCGCAATGTGGATGCTGAATTCTATGGTATCGAGTGGCAGGCGGGCTATCAGCTCTCCAATGCACTGCAGGCGAATGCGAGTTTGGCCTATGTCAGAGCGGAAAACAGCACTGACGACAGGCCGATAGCACAAATTGCCCCCTTAGAGGCAACGATCGGATTGGACTATAGCAGCGGTGACTGGGAGTTGGGCGGTACCCTGCGGGCGAACGCGAAACAGTCACGTGCCGATCTGGAGAATGGTAGCGGTCAGGATGCTCAGGAGACACCCGGTTGGGGGGTCCTCGATCTGTATGGAACATATGCCATGACGAAAAACAGTTCGATCCGCTTTGGTGTCGACAACCTGTTGGATAAGAGTTTTGCCTATCATGTCAACAGGGCCAATGTGGACCCCTTCAATCCGGAAGCTATCCAGGTCAATGAACCCGGTCGCGAAATCTGGTTGAAAGGTACGCTTCAATTCTGATGGCTTGAACCTTAACAGGCCCTAGCAACCGGTGTTTGCTCCGGAATGGTGGTCGCCCCCCCTGAGTAGCGCCCCAGCAGCAGGTTTCTGCTGTTGGGGTATTATTTTCACCGGGTATGCCATGGCCAGGTTCCAGCTCACAGGATCGAGGTAATTAAAGATTCGAATTTCAGCCCAGGTCCGGGCATTGGTTATCCCTGGATATATATACTGTTTTATTGCATCGATGTTTTGCAGTAGTCTGTGCATACAAGTTTCTTTATATCAGGACACCCGATGATACCTTTCCCCGTAGTTGGAGTTGCTCGACCCAACTTTCTGATTCTCACGCCAATCTGTATTTCACTCGGTTTGTCCAGTGTCCTGTTGAGTGAACATAGTGTGGATTGGGGCCTGTTTGCGGTTGTCTTGCTGGGTGCCTTGATGGCCCATATCAGTGTCAATGCACTGAATGAATATTCGGATTTTCATTCAGGCCTCGATTTTAAAACGGATCGTACCCCTTTCAGTGGTGGCAGCGGAACCTTGGTGGTTCAACCCCGTCTCGCTCCCTATGCATTGGCCATTGGTGTGGCCTCTTTGTTAATAACCCTGATCTGCGGCCTATACCTTTTGCAACAAGCGGGTTGGGGGCTGATCCCGATAGGATTTATCGGTGTTTTGATCATCCTTACCTATACCAGCTGGATCAATCGTAACCGATTGCTGGTACTGCTGGCGCCAGGTCTGGGATTCGGGCCATTAATGGTGATCGGTACCCACTACGCATTGACGGCGGAATATAGTGCCACCGCGTTTCTGCTCTCTATGGTTCCCTTTTTTCTGGTGAATAACCTTTTGTTGCTCAATCAGATACCTGATGTGGATGCCGACCGCAGTGTGGGTCGCGACAACTATGCTATCGCTTGGAGTCCGGCAAAAAGTGCCTGGCTCTACCTGATATTCTCTATCCTGGCCTATTTGGTGATTGTCGCGGGAGTGGTGTTGGGTCGCCTGCCGATGATGGCTCTCATTGGTTTGGTTACAGGAGGACTCGCCTACCAGAACTATCAGGGTGTCAGGGTGTATACAGGTGATGTCAAGCAGCTGATACCCTACTTGGGCAAGAACGTCATCCTCACCCTGGTAACACCGTTTCTGATCTTTATCGGCATAACGCTGGATCTTATTGTCTTGTGAACTATGCAATGCATCTAGGTCAGCCTGATAGGAATCGATAGTTGCAACGCTCAAATAACAATTATCCCCTTTTATGGGCACTGCTGGGGCTGCTGTTTGCGGCAATCTGCATAGTCGCTCTCTACAAGACCTGGCCAATGCTCTTCCCAAAGGCGGCGCATACGGCGAGTGTCGATCCGGCTTGTGATCTTCGTGCCAGTGGCTGTACGACCCAGTTGAATAGGGGCGGCAGTGTCACCTTCTCCATCCAGCCCAGGGATATTCCGGTGGTGAAACCCCTGGCGTTAAGGGTGGACCTGGCGGGTATAGAGGCGAAAAGTATCGCCGTCGATTTCAGTGGCGTGGATATGAACATGGGCTTTAATCGGACCCAGTTGAGCGCTCAAGGCGACGGGGTGTTCAGTGGCCAGGGGATGTTGCCGGTGTGTGTATGGGACGCCATGGAGTGGGAGGCCCAGGTCTTGATCGACACTCCACAGGGACTGATTTCGGTCCCCTATCGCTTCATTACCGTGCGGCCTGGAGTACCCTTGCCAGACGCGGGCTCCTGACCCCGCAAACCAGATATTTATCCTGCTGGATAGGGAACTCCATCTGTCATTTATCCTCCTCCTGTGGTAAATACTTGCCCTGTTTGTGGTAATCGTTAGCCACACTTGGGCACAGGCAGGTTCTAGAAGATATCCGCGGAATTCGGAGCGCGCTCAGGATGATCGGGCGGTGAAGTGGCGGGCCGTTGACGGTAAGCTGCTGCTGGACCCGGGCAAAAAGGCCGTTTATTCTTCTATACCCTGCTGGGAGCAATAACAGTCCCAGCAGGGCGCATTGGATTAGTGTTAACAGACCCTAGCACAACTTACACCGTCTCCAGGGTCTTGAAAAAGATCGCCACCAGAAAACCAGCCAAGGTCGACATGCCGACGACAGAGCCCCCTTTGAAGTAGGCTTCAGGCATCATGGTCTCAGCGATCATGGTCAGCATGGCGCCGGCAGCGACCCCTTCCACCAAGGCAAAGATGGCGGGTGTGGCATTGACAAAAAAGATGTTGCCCAGGGCTGCACCGATACCGGTGAAAAGCATCAGTGAGGTCCACATAACCAGGATACGGCGAAAGCCGAATCCTTGTTCTCGCATACCGCTGGAGCTGGACAGCGCCTCTGGATAGTTGGAGAGAAACAGACCCGCGATCAATGACAGACTGATGTTTGAATTGATCAGACTGGCACCGATCACCAGCGACTCGGGAATGCCGTCCAGAGTAATGCCCAGCCAGATGGCCAGGGGCGCTGCGTGGTTGTCACGCATCTCCAGCGCCACATCGGCGGCCAACGGCAGCGCCACACCGCTGTCCAGGCTGCGCAGGGCGCTACGGGACCAGCGTGCCGCCTGCTCGCCGTTCAGGTGACGACTCTCCAGGTAGCGTACCGCATCCCCCTGTTGCAGAAAGGCCCGGTAGCGCTGTGCAAAAACCGGTTCCGACTTCAATAGATCGAGGAAATCGCTACGCCGCAGCTCCCAGACCCAGGTCTCACGGGTCGCCACGGCTGTTGCCGAATGACCCGCGCCGGTGAGCATGGAATAGAAGCCGAAGGTATCGTTCTCACTCAGCGAAACCGTCTTGCGCAGTGTCGTGATGGGATCGATCAGGTTCACCTCCCCCGAGGCGATGATAAAGGCCCGGTCCGACCGCGTGTTCTGATGAAAGAAGGTCTCACCCTGATCGTAGCGCTTGTGGATCAGTGAGTGAGCCAGCATCTGCAGCTCCTCGAAGGGGAGATCCCTGAACAGGGGTGGCAGTCGTTTGAGTTGTGGAAAACGCTCCATCACCTGCTGACTCATGCGCTCCACTTCGACCGCCGCTGGCAACACGCCACGCTGGATCAGCTCATGAGCCGCCTGGTCACTCCAGTCCTCAGCTGCCTGCCCGCTGAGCCCATGATGCTTTTGCAGGTATCCGGTCAGCTCCCCGCTGCGCAACAACAGATGCACCTCTTGCTGAAACTGGGGTGAATTGAGCAGCAGGGTGTCGATGGCATGTTTGGGGATGGCCCAGACCGTGGCATCGGCAGCCGCAATAGCATTAAAGGCATTAGGTGCCGAGGTGAGACAGGCGTGCCAGCCGAAAACGCTGTAGCGATCCAGGTTCTCCACCCGCTCCTCAGCGGCTGGATCGAACAGCTCCACCCGTCCCTGATCAATGATGTAGAAGGTGTCCGGGGGATCACCCTTGCGGTAGATGGCCTCCCCCTGGCGATAGTGGCAGATACGCACCGAGGGGGCGATGGCCTTGAAGTCGGCAGTCGGCAGATTGTGAAACAGCCGCACCTGATGGATGCGCGAGATGATCTGGCGGATCTGCTGATGCTGCTTGCGCCGCAGATGATAGATGGTCGTCGAGGCCTTGCGCAGAAAACCACCGTAGTCGTTGACCAGCTGATTCAGGGAAGTGAAGAGCAGTCCCCCGACCACGGCACCGAAGGCCAGGGCGTAAAAGTGCCCCTCTTCCACCGAAGCGGCCACCAGGTCGATGGTCAGGGCCGCCAGCAGGGCTCCGCCGCCAAAGGCCATGAGCATGGCGGTGACCCGGTCGCTGGGCCGCCAGAAGGCAGCCGTAATCGCGCCCATAGGCAGTGAGGAAGCACTTATCAGCCCCATGACGAAGGCTGTCAGCAGCATTGACTCGAACAAATGTCCCCCTTTCCAGATCTGCTCTCAAGAGCCCCGTGAGTAACAACGACTCTGTTGCCGGCGTGGCAGAGCCGAGTCTGAAACTAGCAGGCAAATATGTAAGATTTATGACTGCCCCGAGTATTCCATCAGGAGGCAGTCCGCTCAGCCGGGTCAGGCTGGCCGGCTGAGTGCCGGGCCTCCATGACCCCGGATCAAGTCCGGGGCAGGCTCTGGGCGCAGCGCTTGAAACGCGTCTTTGGCATCGACATTGAGACCTGTCCGGCCTGCGGCGGGGCGGTGAAGGTCATTGTCTGCATCGAAGACCCGGTGGTGATCAAGAGGATTCTCGATCACCTGAAGCAAAAGGCCGACGCAAACGAGCCCAGCCCGCTGCCTCAGAGTCGGGCACCGCCGACGAGCCTGTTCGCCTGACAAAACAACCGACTCTAGGACGCTGTGCCGTGAGCCCCGGCAGGGTCCCGGCTTGCCGGGAGGTTGGGAAGGGGGGGGATAAATGGAGAAAACACAGGCAGGTTCTAGACGATATCCGCGGAATTCGGAGCGCGCTCAGGATGATCGGGCGGTGAAGTGGTGGGCCGTTGACGGTAAGCTGCTGCTGGACCCGGGCAAAAAGGGCGTTTATTCTTCTTATACCCATACCCCCCTCCCGTATCCTTTCATTCATGCTCCTGTCATCTGCCATGGTTAGAGTAGGCGCCCATGAAAGCTGCCAATCACTACCTCAACTGGGGCTACAAGGTATTTGATCGTCGACGCGACGAAATCGAGCCTCTGTTGTTGCAGGCACTGCAAGATAGCCGGGCAATCGAGATTGGCCTCTACGCCCACGACCCGGCGACCCATGACTTGCTCGACTCACTGCTCCCCGGCAGCGAGTGCCCCTTGAATACCCATCTTGACCACCGCCGACTGAACGTCTTCGCGCTGGATGACGAGGACCTGATCAGCCTTCTGCGCCGGCAGATTGAAAACTCACTGCTTTGGGGTGCCAGCTACGGCATCAATCATCTCTCTGCATTTACCCTGACACGCAGACCGGAATACCAGGAGGCACTGGAGCGGAAACTGACCGAACAGCTGCGAATCCTGAACCGTCTCTGCCGGGAGTATCAGTTTCCAATCCATATCGAAAACACCTACCACGAGATCGACTTCTACCGACGCATCATGCTCAGTGTTGAGCGGGAGGAACTCGATCAGTTGCACTTCTGTTTCGACTTCGGGCACGCCAAAGTCTGGTCGATGCGTCCGCTCAGGGCCTGGCTCGATTTTCTCGCTGAGCTCGACCGCACCGGCAGGCGTCTGCACTTTCACCTGCATACCAATCGGGGGCTCTCCGATGAACATCTCTCTTTCGTCGATGCCGAGTGGATGGATCTTTGCCACGTAGACGAATACACCACGCCCTGGAACAGCTTTAAAGCCCTGGCGATCCTGGAACAGCGCTTTCCTCAGGCGCGCAAGGTGATGGAAGTCCAGCCCAGCGAAGCGCGGGAGAACCTGCAAAGGGTGCTGGAGGAGATCGAGCGTATCGGTCGACGCGACGCCCTGATCAGCGCCTGATACCTGAGGCGCTATCCTTCAAAGCTGCGATTCGATCCTCCAGCGGCGGATGGCTGGCGAAGAGCTTCTGCACCTTGCATACCCTGATTTGGTAACATAATCACGCTCCATGTGATACTCGTTCAGCTGCCGACTTATACGACTAATGACATAAGATGTCAGAATTCCACCAACCAATTCCGACGACTATCTACTAAGTCAGATTAAGCAGGAGTTTAGTGGTTGGTATCTACTATGAGGAGTTCATCGATAATGATGTAGAGAAGGGTTAATAAAAGGTAGGAGCTTATATTTTATTAAGCTTCAGGGGCTGGTAGCGCTGCCTCATCCTTGAGGCAGAAGTATATATCAGTCTTTACTATAAACCTTTACAATTGGCATAGTAAGTGACTGTCGCTGGCCAATCAGAAAAGATGCCTTTTATTCCGACATCCTGGGCCAGGACATCAAGTAACAGCATCATGTCGCCATCGTTGTCCGTTATATTATTGATCGTCTGATAGTACCAGCCGCCACCGCTTGCCAGCAGACCGGAACGCTCAAGGGTCCAGGTGATCAGATTCAGGCCGTGGGCTTGCGCGGCCAAGGCATAATCCGAAGCTACGATTTCCCCATTCACCTCGGTTACCAGGGCCCACATGGCAGGTGCAAGGTAGTTGACGCCATTGGCGCGAAGATCGGCCATCACCTCGATCGTCTGTGCAGCCTCTTCCGCATTATTGCTGCCATCGAGGAAGACCGCCTGTTTGCCAAAAGCGGGTTCATTGTCGATCCAGTAGAGCACATCCTCCAGGTTGAATGATTGGGCGAATACACGCTTAGGTTTGACGCCGGCGGCCTTGTACTCATCGATCATCTGTTGTGCATAATCCTGTTGCGTGTAGTCACCGTCGAAAGGCATCTCTATGCTGGGTGACTTTAACTCCGGAGTCATCTTGGCGCCCAGGTCAAGGAACAATTCGATACTCTCTGCGTGGGTCATAAGCGTGCCGTTTCCGGTATAGAGATCGGTACGCCAACCGGATGTTCCATCCAGGTACTCCTCGACAGTAGTCGCCGCGGAATTGTATGCATCCATTTTTCCTGTCAGCGTCTTGAATTCTTCGAGGGTAATATCGCTGGTGCAGCATTTGGCGCTGGCCGGAGTCACCACTTCACCGCTGACCGGATCGATTACTGCCGGCACAAAGGGTTCGGAACACTTGTCAGCCAGGGAGGTGGCAAGGATATTGGTGGTTGTGTGCAGATCACACTGGGAATGGCGGCATACCAGCTCTCGGTCCTTGGTAAAGGTTACGTCACATTCAAGTATGCCCGCGCCCATCCGCGCGGCGGCCACATAGGACTCCCTGGTATGTTCCGGAAACTGCATCGGTGCACCGCGGTGGCCGATGGAGAAGTCGCTCTTTTTGAATCTTTTTCTGTTGTTGCAGGACAGGAGTTCTTCCTTCAACTCGCTATCCTCCATATCGTTGACCAGATAGTAGGGGCGAGGTCCAAGCTGAACACTCAGTCTGGTTGTTTTGCGCGATTCCCAGCGGTTGTCGTCATCCCATTTATCCCGATCGCCGGCAAGACAACCGGTTGAGATAAGAACCGCTATGCCGGTAGCCGCTAATGCCAGGCATACTTTCTTCAAGTTCATAGTCAAATCCTCGTTTAGTCTTATGTTTCGGTAGCAGGATTAAGTAAATCCAATCTGCCAACATAGACTGACTTGGTTGCGTGACTATGCCTTTTATGTGTCTTTATTAAGAAGGTTTCGGGTAAGGGTGTTAACCCCGGACCAGTTGCCTATTGGCAATGGAAAGACAGGGTTGATGAATAAGTCGATTCTATTGGGGAGGGTTGGTGACGGGTTGTCATCGATCAGATCCCGCCAGCATATGATCATGCTGGCGGGAGTTGGTGATTAGCCGCTTTCACGGGGTGTTTGCGCCGAACAGCAAGCATCGCGCCTTGGTCACCCCGGCCAAATGGGGCAAGGGCAACAAGGCCAGGGTACCCGATGAACCACCAACGCCGGCTGAGTGCCGGGCCTCCATGACCCCGGATCAAGTCCGGGGCAGGCTCTGGGCGCAGCGCTTGAAACGCGTCTTTGGCATCGACATTGAGACCTGTCCGGCCTGCGGCGGGGCGGTGAAGGTCATTGCCTGCATCGAAGACCCGGTGGTGATCAAGAGGATTCTCGATCACCTGAAGCAAAAGGCCGACGTAAACGAGCCCAGCCTGCTGCCTGAGAGTCGGACACCGCCGACGAGCCTGATCAACGTACGCCCTGGAGTACCCTTGCCAGACGCGGGCTCCTGACCCCGCAAACCAGATATTTATCCTGCTGGATAGAGAACTCCATCTGTCATTTATCCTCCTCCTGTGGTAAATACTTGCCCTGTTTGTGGTAATCGTTAGCCACACTTGGGCAGAAGCTTAGAAAATAATTAAACCTGAAAACGTGAATTCAGATTGAGTGCAGTGCACAAAACGGGATTCGGCATGGGACATGGTAATTCACTGCCATGTCATTGAACCTGATCAGAATTTTGATGCTTCCAGACGAATAAGAGAGTCGATCTGGGACTCGGTCAAGGAGCGGATTCAGGATAAATACAACAATCACGGAGGGTCCGATATGGCCTATAAGAATCGCTTGCATAGAAGCGAACTGGCTGTGCCAGGCAGTAATATGCGGATGATTGAAAAGGCGCCCCATGCGGGTGCCGATTTGGTTTTTCTCGATTTGGAAGACGCAGTCGCCGTTTCAGACAAAGAAGATGCACGGCGCAATGTCATTCATGCACTCAACGATCTCGATTGGTCGAAGTGTTCCGTTTCCGTAAGAATCAATGGCTTGGATTCGCATTTTTGTTATCGCGATATCGTTGACGTTGTGGAACAGGCGGGGGATAAATTGGACACCATTCTGGTGCCGAAGGTCGGGCACCCCTCCGACTTGCAATTTGTCGCCCTGATGCTTGGCCAAATCGAGGCAGCGAAGGGATTCAAACCGATCAACCTGCATGCATTGATCGAAACGGCGCTGGGTATGGCGAATGTGGAGGCTATCGCGCAAAGCTGTCCCGATCGCCTTGAGGCGCTGGTGTTCGGGGTTGCGGATTATGCGGCATCAACTCAGGCCAGAACCATCAGCATGGGAGGGGTGAATCCCGACTATCACGTGTTGAGTGATCCCAATGATGAGGGACAGCGCAAGACCTATCTGGGCAACCAGTGGCATTTCGCCATGTCGCGCCTGATTGTCGCCTGTCGTGCCTATGGACTTAGACCCATCGACGGACCCTTCGGTGATATCAGTGACCCGGATGGATATCTCGCTGTGGCAAAGTCATTTGCCGCCCTTGGGGGTGAGGGAAAATGGGCCATTCACCCCTCGCAAATTGACCTCGCCAACCAGATATTCTCTCCGGCTGAGGAGGAAGTGGAACATGCAAGGCGGGTTCTGGATGCGATGGAAAAGGCTGCCGCGGAAGGCATGGGTGCGGTCAGTCTTGACGGCCGTATGATCGATGCAGCCTCGATTCGTCAGGCCGAGGTAGTCATCGAGAAGATGAAACAGATTGAGAGCACGGCCACCCTCAAGGAGGCCGTTGCATGAATATCCACGAGTATCAGACCAAGGAGTTGTTTCGCAGCTACAAGATACCCGTGCCAGAGGGGCGCATGGCCCATTCCGCCAACCAGGCCCTATCGGCTGCGGAACAGCTGGGTGGTGATGGCTGGGTGGTGAAGGCCCAGATCCACGCCGGTGGCCGGGGAAAGGCCGGTGGAGTGCAAATGGCAAACAGTCTGGATGAGGTGCAGGAGCATGCCGAGAGTTTGATCGGCAAGCGCTTGGTCACCAAGCAGACCGGTGAAGCCGGGCGTCTGGTCAACCGGGTACTGGTTGAGCAGATTCATCAGATCGATACGGAATACTACCTCGGTATAGTCATCGATCGGAGTAGCCAGCGGATCACCTTGATTGCGTCCGCCGCCGGTGGCATGGAGATCGAAGAGGTAGCCAGGGCAACACCGGATAAAGTGATCCGTGAAGTGGTCGACCCTGCGGTGGGGCTACAGGATTTTCAATGTCGCAAAGTGGCTGCTGGGATCGGTCTCAATGGCAAACAGATTGTTAAAGCGGCTCGCATCATGAAGAGTCTCTATCGTTGCTTTCGGGATAAGGATGCCTTGATGGTCGAGATCAATCCCATGGTAACGACGACGGAGGGTGATTTTCTGGCCCTCGATGCGAAGATGTCCTTCGATGGGAATGCGTTGTTCAGACAGTCGGAAATCACCGATCTTCGCGACTTTGACGAGGAGGATCCCAAAGAGGTTGAAGCCTCGGGCCATGATCTCAACTATATCGCTCTCGATGGCAGTGTCGGTTGTATCGTCAATGGCGCCGGCCTGGCAATGGCGACCATGGATGCTATCAGCCTGTATGGCGGGAAACCGGCGAATTTTCTGGATGTGGGCGGTGGTGCCTCACCGGAGAAGATCTCCAATGCATTCCGCATCGTTTTGGAGGATCCCAATGTGAAGGTTGTTTTGATGAACATCTACGCAGGTATCAACCGCTGTGACTGGATTGCCGAAGGTATCGTCAAGGCGATGACCGAGCTCACTGTTGAGGTGCCGGTCGTAGTGAGATTGGCCGGAACCAACCTGGAAGCGGGTAGAGAGATCCTGAAGAGATCAGGACTCGACTATATTCATGCCGATCGGCTGAGTGACGCAGCGGAGAAGTCAGTGGAAGCAGTCGCTAGCGGGGTGGCAGCATGAGCATCCTCGTAGACAAGGATTCACGGGTTATCTTCCAGGGCTTTACCGGGCAGCATGCGACATTTCATGCCGAGGAAGCGATCCGCATGGGGACCCAGGTCGTGGGTGGCGTGACACCGGGCAAAGGTGGCCAGATCCATATCGACAGGCCGGTGTTCGACACCGTTTCTGATGCAGTGGCTCAGGCTGGAGCGGATGTCAGCGTCGTATTTGTACCGCCGCCTTTCAGCGCCGATGCCATCATGGAGGCGATAGAGGGTGGGATCAAGGTGATCGTAGTGATCACCGACGGTGTGCCGGTGCAGGATATGGTTCGGGTTAAGCGTTACCTGATCGGTCATGACACCATTATCGTCGGTCCCAACACGGCAGGGGTAATCACTCCTGAAGAGTGCAAGGTTGGGATCATGCCTGCCCATATCTACCCCAAGGGGCGCATCGGTATCGTGTCGCGTTCCGGAACCCTCAACTATGAGGCGGTGGAACAGATGAGCGAACTCGGACTCGGGGTCTCGACCAGTGTCAGTATCGGTGGTGATCCAGTGAATGGCTGTGATTTTCTTACCCTGCTGAAAAAATTTGCCGATGATGACGAGACCGAGGCGGTGTTGATGATTGGGGAGATCGGTGGTGCTCAGGAGGTCGAGGCGGCTGCCTGGGCCAGGGACCACCTGAACAAGCCCCTGATCGGTTTCATTGCCGGTGCGACAGCACCTCCAGGGCGTAGAATGGGGCATGCAGGGGCGATCATCTCCGGTGAGGGGGATACTGCCCAGGCAAAAATGCAACGTCTGGCGGAGTTGGGTGTCAGTGTAGTGCAGAATGCTGCGGAAATCGGCAAGACGGTTAGCTACAGCTTGAAATAGGCTGAATGAGAGCTCTAACAGTCTCTCTCTCGCTCTGTATACTCCTCTGCAGCGAGTTTGTAGAGGCTCAAGACAGAACCGTCGATCCGGCTACCGGGGCAGTCACCTGGAAGACGTCAGTACATGGAGTGACGCTCTCCCTAACCCAGATATTGCCGGATCAGGCCCGGGCCTTCTATCTCAATCGGGGACTATCGGCGGAGGCCACTGAGCTGTATGCCGGATCCTGTGTCTATATGACGGTATTGAGAAATGACGATGCCCCCGGGGTGGTTCATTTCAGGCTGGCCGATTGGTCAGTGGTGACTGATGAGGCGTCAAAGCCGCCTTTGAGTGTGGAGGGATGGCTTAAACGTTTCGAGGCATATGAACATACAAAATCTGCAACCATTGCTTTCAGGTGGGCTCAATTTCCGCCCGAACATGCCTACCAGCCCGGTGGTGATTGGAATCAAGGTATGCTTACCACCGGCCTTCCGGCCGGTAGTGAATTTAATCTGGTGGCCCGCTGGGATGTGGCGGGACGAACCTATCAAGGTATCTTGAAGGGTGTTCATTGTGCGCGCTGACAGCATCAAATGGGCGGGTTTATGGCTCTCTCTGTGGCTGATCCCCGCTCAGGCAGAACTTCCTCCCCTGACCCATAACCTGATACCGATCACGGAGTCTCTATCGGCTCCCGAATTACGACTGCCCGATATGGATGACGAGGTGATCAATATAGGTTCGCTGAGGGGTAAAGTGGTTGTGGTCAACTTCTGGGCAACCTGGTGTCCACCCTGCAGACGGGAAATGCCCTCTCTGGAGCAGCTCCACCAGGCGACAAAAGAGCAGGGCGTGGTGGTGTTGGCTGTCAACATAGGTGAGGACATCGATACCATCTTTCCCTTTCTCGGCAGAGTCGAACCCTCACCAAGCTTCCCGATTCTGCTCGACAGTGACTCTTCAAGCCTGTCAGCATGGGAGGTGAGGGGTTTACCGACCACTTATGTGGTTGCGCCTGATGGCAAACTGGCCTTTCGGGCAGTGGGTGGTCGCGAATTCAGTCATCCGGATCTGATCGAACAGTTGATGAGCCTGACAAAGGGGGATGCTGTAAGATGACAGGGTACTATGCAGATCTCTACACGGCTTCGGAACGGTCTGAGGGGACCTCTCAAACATGCTTGTAATCGCTTGTAATTATCCTTTAATAGGAGGAATATGCCTCAGGCAGACCACTGGAATAGGTTCCGTGTGATGAAAAGGCTTTTGATCCTCAACAGCAAGGGAGGCTGTGGAAAGACAACGATAGCGACAAATTTAGCGGGGTTCTACGCCGCTTCCGGGACGTCGACAACACTTTTTGACTACGATCCTCAAGGATCCAGCCAGCGCTGGTTGGAGTTGCGTTCAGAACAATTCCCTGACATCCACGGTGTGTTCGCTGCAAAAACCACGCAAGGCAGTGTCACTCGCGCCTTTGCCCTACGGATTCCCCAAGATACGCAACGCATCATCGTCGATACACCCGCATCGATGAAACGTCTGGAAATGATGGAGATGCTGCGCTCAGCCACGGCGGTTGTGGTGCCGGTTCTTCCGTCCGGTATCGATTGTCACGTTACCCTGGATTTTCTCAAACAGCTTAGTGACCTGGTGCGTCAGATGGGGCTCGATCTGCCGATTGGAATCGTTGCTAACCGGGTGCGCATCAATACCCGTGCGTTCAAGAAGCTGAAACAGACGTTAGAGGATCTTGACGTGCCTCTGGTCGCCTATCTGAGGGAGTCACAAAACTATGTTTATGCGGCCGAATCGGGATGTGCGGTAGTCGATTTGAAACAACCGTCGTTTAAAAAAGACAATCAGCAGTGGTCGATATTGATCAACTGGCTGGAGACCGGCCAGCTGTTGTCATCACTACCTCCCAGCAATAACGAAGCACACCACGCCATCAATCTGCAGTAGTCAACGCTTATCCGCTCAGACGTTTGTATTTGATTCGATGGGGTTGATCGGCCTCGGCACCGAGACGTTGTTTGCGATCGGCTTCATAGTCAGCATAATTACCCTCGAACCACACCGCACCTGAATCCCCCTCGAAAGCGAGGATGTGGGTGGCAATACGATCCAGGAACCAGCGATCATGGCTGATGATCACCGCGCAGCCGGGGAAGGAGAGCAGGGCCTCTTCCAGGGCGCGCAGCGTCTCCACATCGAGATCGTTGGTTGGCTCATCGAGCAGCAGCAGGTTGCCGCCGCTCTTCAACAGCTTTGCCAGATGTACCCGGTTGCGTTCACCACCGGAGAGATCGCCGATACGCTTCTGTTGGTCGGAACCCTTGAAGTTGAATCGGCTCACATAGGCTCGTGACTGCATCTGATAGCGGTCCACGGTGATGATGTCCTGGGAGTCGGAAATCTCCTCCCATACGGTCTTGTTCCCATCCAGGGCATCACGGCTCTGATCTACATAGGCGACTTCCACTGTATCACCAATACGCAACTCACCGGCGTCGGGGCTCTCCTGGCCGGTGATGATGCGGAACAGGGTGGTCTTTCCCGCCCCGTTGGGACCAATGATGCCGACAATGCCGCCTTTAGGCAGGTTGAAGGTCAGGTCGTCATAGAGCAGGCGATCAGAGAAGGATTTTTTTAGTCCTACCGCATCGATCACCAGGTCGCCAAGCCGCGGTCCCGGTGGTATATAGAGTTCATTGGTCTCATTGCGTTGCTGGAACTCCTGGGACTGCAACTCCTCGAAACGCTGTAGACGGGCCTTGCTTTTGGCATGCCGCCCTTTGGGATTGGCGCGAACCCAATCCAACTCCGCCTTCATGCTCTTGATATGGGCCGCTTCCTCGCGAGACTCCTGTTCCAGGCGCTGCTCCTTCTGTTCCAGCCAGGAAGAGTAGTTACCCTCCCAGGGAATGCCATAACCACGGTCCAGTTCAAGAATCCATCCTGCAACATTGTCAAGAAAATAGCGGTCATGGGTGACCGCAACCACGGTGCCACTGTATTCGTGGAGGAAACGCTCCAGCCAGGCCACGGATTCCGCATCTAGATGGTTGGTCGGCTCATCGAGCAGCAACATATCCGGCTTTTCAAGCAATAAACGGCACAGGGCTACACGGCGTTTTTCGCCACCGGACAGGGTTTCTACCTTGGCATCCCAGGGTGGTAGACGCAGGGCGTCGGCGGCAATCTCCAGTTGGCGTTCGATATTGTGCCCATCGGTGGCCTGAATGATGTTTTCAAGGGCTGCCTGCTCCTTCGCCAGGGCATCGAAATCAGCATCCGCTTCGGCATAGGCCGCGTAAACCTCGTCGAGTCGGGTCAGGGCCTGTTTGACATCGGCCAGGGCGGCTTCCACGTTTCCACGTACATCGGTGCTCTCGTCCAACTGGGGTTCCTGGGGAAGATAGCCGACACGGATCCCGGTCTGGGGGCGTGCTTCGCCTTCAATATCGGTATCGACCCCTGCCATGATGCGTAACAGGGTTGATTTACCCGCGCCATTGAGACCGAGTACACCGATCTTGGCACCGGGAAAAAAGGAGAGAGATATATCGCGTAGTATATGTTTTTTAGGTGGGACGACTTTTCCCACCCCGTTCATTGTGTAAATGTACTGGGCCATGGATAGATTGCAGTTGTTGGGTTGAGGTGGCGCCTGGCGCCCATATGATCCGGCCATATTAACACGGGAGCCAGGGAACCTGATAGTAAATGCTGTGTTTACATGGGCTTGGGAAATAAATAACTGGAGAACTTGATATACACCCGAACTCAATTACACTTACTACTGTCTCCAGTAAAAATATGGCCTATGCATGCTGGGAATGAGCGATGATCAATTGTTGCGGCCAAGCATGCAGATGGACTGGAGATGGTGTTGGTCATAATGCTGTCCACTTAGTGGATATTGGCATGGTGTGTGGCCCATCTTGGGTATCTCGTAAACTTGAACAGAGGAGACTGGGTATTCAACTTGATGGAGCTGTTGATTCTGGTTTGACCAGCCAACTTGAACATACGCATGAGAAGAGTGTGATCAGATTGAGTCGTCACAATTGAATCTAAAGGAAGCGTATCGGAGTCTGGCTGGTCCATCCAATAATCAAGGTTCCGTTTTTCATCACTAGAGCCAACAGAACCCCGCTTCGGCGGGGTTTCTTATGTTAGGGCCTATCGGATTAGTGTTAACAGGCCCTAACGACTTCTATGATTTGGTGACAATCACAAAGGCAGTGTTTCGGTCACTGTATGGGCGTGTCATGCTCAGGGGCTTTTCTCGATTCTGATGCGTTGTGGCCCTTGGCAAATCCGTTTGCTTTTATAAATCTTAGCAACTCGTCTTCAGGTACGGGATGAGAGTAGAAGAATCCTTGAGCCAAACCACAGCCGGCCCTGCTGAGATGGTCGATTTGGGTCTGGTTTTCCACACCCTCGGCGATCAGGTTCAGGTTGAGCCCCTTGGCCATTGCTATTATCGCGTCAATGATTGAATTGTCTTCTGAGGATTTGATGCTCTGGACAAATGAGCGATCTATTTTCAATGTGTTTATCGGTAGGTTTTGCAGGTAGCCCAATGATGAATAGCCGGTGCCGAAATCATCGATGGCGATGCGTATACCCTTATGGGACAACCTGGTCAAGGCATCTATCGCTTTCTCCATGTCCTGCATAATGGCATGCTCGGTGATCTCCAGTTCCAAGGTGTTTTTCGGTAGATCATGACGCTTGATAATTTTCATTGCCTTCGCCACGAATTGATCCATCTCGAGCTGTTGCATTGAGATGTTTACCGAGAGGAGCAATGAGATGTCTTCCTGCTCCATCCAGCGTTTGATGTCCGTGCATGCCCTGCGCAGCACCCACTCACCAAGTGGGATGATGAGACCGGATTCCTCCGCGACACTGATGAATTCACTAGGTTGGATGGTGCCTTTTTCCGGATGCTTCCAACGCACCAGGGCTTCAACACCTCGCATATAGCCTTTCTTGATATCGAATTGTGGTTGGTAGTAGAGACATAGCTCATTGGTTGAGATTGCCTTGCGTAAACCATTTTCAATGTCTAAAGATTGTGAGAAGTGGGTCTTCATCTTCTCTGAATAGAAGGCGTAACCGTTCTTTCCGGCATTCTTGATTTTATACATCGCTATATCAGCATTTTTTATCAACATATCCTTGGTGTCGCCATCACTAGGATAGATTGATATGCCGATGCTGAAGCTGATGAAGATCTCCTCGTTCTTAATGATATAGGGCTCTGCCGTCAGTCGAAGAATTTTTTCCGCAAGATTTCTTGCGTCTTGTATGTCATTGATCTCCGGTACCAGCAGATTGAACTCGTCACCGCCGACACGGGCGAGGGTATCCGCCTCCCTCAGCTCGCTGCGCAGTCGTTGGCCAACAAGTTTCAACAACTCATCACCAACAAAATGTCCGAGTGAGTCATTTATGATTTTGAAACGGTCCATATCCAGATACATGACTGCCAGCTTCTTACCGGAGCGTTTGGATTGCGCCATCGCCATATTCAAACGGTCGCGGAACAGACTGCGATTCGGCAGGTTGGTGAGCAGGTCATGGTAGAGCTGGTATTTGATGAGTGCTTCGGCCTGTTTCCGTTCGGAGATATCACGCGCTACGCCATAGGTGCCGATGAATGATTTGCTGTTGTCGTCATTGGTCGTGTATATGCCGATCGAACTCAGTTCTATTGGTATCACGTGGGACTCGAAAAAGCGGGTTCCGTTATGGTTCTTGCTGCACAATTTCAGTTCTGCACTGCGCGTGGCGCGCTCTCCTGCGCGACGCTCATTGAAGGTGAATTGCGCTTTTTCCATATCTTCTGTGAGGATCAGTTTGCTGAAGTGCTCACCAATGATTTCATTCTGGCTGTAGCCCAGAAGCGACTTCACACGTTCGTTGATGAAGGCAAATTTACCCTCCTGATCCAATAGATAGATCATGTCGGGTGAATTATTGACGATAAATTTATGCAGGGACTCGGACTCCTGGAGCCGCAGATGTATCGATTGGTTTGCCGCCCTCAGTTGTCGGCGTTCGATTACATTCGCCACCGATCTCAATAGTTCGTCCGGAGCATAGGGTTTGCGTAGAAAATCCTGTGCCCCTTTGCGTAATGCCATGGTTGCATGGTCAAAGGTGGTTTCGCCACTGACGACGATGATATCGCAATTCAGGCGATAGTGATCGATATGCTCCATTACCTTATGCCCATCCAGGTCAGGCATGTTCAGGTCGAGCAGGATCAAATCGAAGGTTCCCGTATTGAGCAGTTCGATTGCCTCGCTACCGCTCTCTGCAAGTGTTGTCTCATAGCCTGTAAAGCGGAGGATCTCTTTCAGGCTGGCGCGAGCTCTCGGCTCGTCATCGGCGATCAGTATACGTGCGTTATAGCTTCTTGCAGGACTGTTTGTATCAAAGGTTTTGGGCAAGGACTCGAAGTTGCCTTCAATACCTTGCCATGGTGCCGGATAGTATGGGTGCATATCAGAATCCTCTACTATCCGGTCCTGGGCAGGTAGAGCTGAAATCGTGTACCTGATCCGCTATTGGATGTGCAGTTGATGGAACCGGAAAGCTCGTCAACAAGATTTTTTACTATGGTAAGCCCCAATCCGGAGTGAGAACTGTCTTTGGTGGTTGTTACGGGGGTGAATAGCTGGTCCATTATCTCTTTTTCTATGCCTGGGCCATTGTCAATGATCTGAATCTCTATGTGCTCCTTACCATTTATATATGCATTTGCGCGAGTTTCAATACCTAGTTTCCCCCCTTCTGGCATGGCTTCGACTGCATTTTTTATCAGATTGGTTAAGATTTGCTTAACATGACCCCGCTGGCTGTCCAGAGAGGGTAGGTTCGAGTCAAGGTCGAGCTCCGCAGTGATATTGTGCATGGTAAACAGGGAGGATTGAAACAGTTTGTGCAGATCCTGTACGAGTTGGTTGATATCGACACTTTTTACCTGTTGTTCGAGTTCGTCAGGAATATCGCGTATTCGTAGTATGATCTTGCCTACTCTTGCAATCTCTTCCTTGATAATATCAAGTTCCTCCACTACTTGATTGTCCTCACCGAGCTTCATACCGAGAATATGCAGATAGTTGTTGATGATGCCGAGAGGATTGTTGACTTCATGTACGATCTTGCGCGCCTCGAGATGGAAGCTGGACCGCTCGTCCTCAATCATCTGCTGCTGTTGGGAGAGCATATTCCTCTGCCGCTGGAGTAGATCTGCCGCCTCTCCGGCAAACAGGGTAAGTAGCTGCTTTTGCCCACTCAGGGATTCCCACTGGCTGGCGTTGATGCCGACAGCGATCAACCCAAACCGGGAATGATGTGAGTTTAAAGGCAGGTAGAGTAGGGATTCCTGATTGAGAAAACGTGCCAGTTGACGATCCACGACACTCATCAGAGAGAGATTCTCATCATCCTCTGAATAGCAGACACTGCCTCGATTGAAGGCAGCTGCAGCCAGGCTGCGATCGGATTCTGTGGAAATTGCAATCTCTTCCAGTAGCTCATTACTCTGGGCTGTAGGGCTGACTGGACGCAGTGTCTTACTAGCCTGGTCCTGCAACAGGTAACAGATCTGCTGAATCCCGAACAGCAGATCGAAGTCGCGCTGAATTTGCTGCATGGTGGCGACCATGTCGGGTGTTTCCGGCATCGGTTCCAAACCGCCGCCTAAAAGGGCCGCCTGTTTGACCCGTTCCGCCAATGCCTGTTGCTGCTTTTGCGCCTGCTTGTCCGTCTTTTCGGAAGCTAGAGAGATGCCTAGACTTTGTGCTGCATTGGACGCTTTCTGCCTGGCCTCCTGCACCAATCCTTCCACTATTGTCTGATTCAATCCGAACAGGCTATCGGCCCGTGCCAGGCTCTCATTATCCGGTTTTTCTGTCTTGTCAGAGAGCTGGCTTGCGAGATTCACCAGTTTAACCAAGTGAGAACAGTCAAGAATGTTTTCAGCCGGTTCATGCTGGTAGAGGACAGCATCAGTGAGGAATGATTGCAGATCCCAGCTTTCGATCATGTGGGACCCGATCTGTGGGGATGAATAGTCGAATTTCTCGATTTCCGCCTTGACCAGCGACTCCCCACTCAAGCCCTGTTCAAGCAGGGTTCCGTATTCATCGGGAAAGGCCTGCAGCAATGCAAGTTGTCCTAAACTGTGCAGGAGTCCCGCCAGGTAGGCCTCATCGGGTGACCGATAGGTAGTCAAGTCAGCCAAGGCCTTTGTCACTTGCGCACATAGCAACGACTGCCACCATATTTCGTCCAGGGCTCTTCCAGCCTGTTTACTCAGCTGGTTGAAAAACTGTTGCACTGCACTGTTGATGGCAATTGTTCTGACACTGCGAATGCCAAGTACAACTAACAATCGTTGAATATCACTGATCTCTTGCCATTGGCGGTAGAAAGGCGAGTTGGCAGCGGTGATGACCTTGGATGAGACACCGGCATCTCGTTCGATGGTCTCGGCCAGTTGCTTGAAACTCACATCGGGGCTATTGCAGCTATCGATCAACTCGATAAGGATTGCTGGCGGGCTAGGGAGATTGCTGAATCTACCTATGATTGGCTTTTGCTCCGATTGAGTAGGCACGGAAATCCTAAAAATATTTTTTATAACAGCTGGTTACCGGGGTAATTAATAGCACTTAACAGGCTAATGTTAAAGCTATATTACTGCAAAACCCCACTGATCATCGAAAATGAACCCCTGAAACTACCCCTTTCCACTCTGACTGGAGTATGTCGAATTTTTGCCTTGTGCAGGTTTTCTGGCGAGTCAATATTTTGTCTTTTGTCGAGGAGCTGTATATAACTATTTGTATTTAAAGGAATAAATAGGTCAGCTTTGGATGGCATTTAAATTGCATTCCCTAAGGTGTAAATCTTGAGGACGGCAAAATGGCAGAAGAACAAACAGCGGAAGAGCTCGATCTGGGTGAAGAGAAGTCGGGCAAGTCCAAGCTCATTATCATCATAGCAATAGTCGCAGTCTTACTCATCGGTGGTGGTGCTGCCGCCTATTTTCTGTTGATGGGTGGTGACGAGGCGGTTGATGAGGATGCGGCGACATCGGAACAGGCGGAAGAGGCCGAAGTGGAGCAGGCTCCTGCCCAGTATATCGAGCTGAAGCCCCCCTTTGTCGTAAACCTGCCTGGACGTCCAAGCCTGCTGCAGATCGGGGTCAGTGTCCGGGTTAGATCCGACGAGATGGTCGAATTCGTTAAACATAATGATCCGATGATTCGTCACAATCTTCTTAACCTGCTCTCGGCTGCAGATGCCAAGGCCCTGAAGGGGCGTGAGACCAAAGAGAGTTTACAAGCAGAGATGCTTAAGGAACTCAACCGGGTTGTCACGGAATTACAGGGCCCCGGCGAAGTTGAAGCCCTCTATTTCACCAGTTTTGTAATGCAATAATCGTCATGAGCGCCAACGACTTACTTTCACAAGAAGAGATCGATGCCCTATTACACGGGGTCGATAATGGTGATGTCGCTACCGAATCGGACGTGGTCGAGGCCGGTGGTGTCAATTCCTATGACTTCACCAGTCAGGACCGTATCGTTCGGGGACGTCTGCCTACGCTGGAGATGATCAACGAACGCTTTGCACGCCTGTTCCGCACCAGTCTGTTTAACATGCTTCGCCGCACCGCTGATCTCTCCGTATCCGGTATCCAGATGCAGAAGTTCTCCGAGTTTGTGCATAGCCTGTTCGTGCCTACCAGCTTGAATATGGTCCGGGTGCCACCCTTGCGGGGGAAGGGGCTTTTCGTTATCGATCCCAAGTTGGTGTTCAGTGTGGTGGATAACTACTTTGGCGGATCTGGGAGATTCCATACCAAGATCGAAGGGCGTGACTTCACGCCTACGGAAAACAGGGTTGTTCAACTTCTTTTGAACCGCGCCTTTGAGGATTTGGTGGTAGCTTGGAAACCTGTCTTTCAGGTCAAATTCGAATACAGCGGTTCAGAGGTCAATCCTCAATTTGCCAACATCGTGAGTCCGTCCGAGGTGGTGGTTGTCACCTCATTTCATGTGGATCTGGAGAGTGGGGGAGGTGACTTTCATATCTGTATGCCTTACTCGATGCTGGAACCGATACGCGAGTTGCTTGATGCGGGTGTGCAGAGCGACCGTGGTGAAAGGGATGAACGTTGGGAACGTTCCCTCAAGGAGGAGATCCTGGCGGCGAGGATTGAACTTTCCAGCCAACTGGCGGATGTGCAGATTAGTGTCAAACAGCTGGCCGAGCTGAAAGCGGGAGACATTCTTCCCTTCGATATGCCGGAAGAGGTTGAGGTTGAAGCTGCCGAGGTCCCCATCTTCAAGGCCAAACTGGGTGTTTCCGATGGTAACTATGCCTTGAAGATCAATACTTGGATTCATCAGAATCGGCAAAAAGGACTGCACGATTATCTGGAAATGGAAAAACAAGCCGTGCAGGCCGCGAATGAAGAGTAATCAAATGACTGCGGCGGTGAGTCAACCGAGGCTGACTGCACAACGATACCCGAAGAGGGCGTAAACAATGAGTGAAGAGAAAACAACTGATCCGAATGAAGCACTGGCAGATGAATGGGCTGCCGCACTGGATGAACAGGACGAGACTGATAGCGAAGACAAGGCAGCAGCAGCCTCTTTCGACGAACTGCGGGATGAGTCAGGTAACGATGCAGTCAATATGGATGCGATCCTGGATGTGCCGGTCACCATCTCTATGGAGATTGGCCGCACCAAGATCAATATTCGCAATCTTTTGCAACTCAACCAGGGCTCCGTGGTGGAGTTGGATAGATTGGCGGGTGAGCCGATGGATGTACTGGTCAACGGCACCCTGATCGCTCAGGGCGAGGTGGTTGTGGTGAATGAGAAATTCGGTCTCAGGCTGACCGATATCATCAGTCCTTCCGAGCGGGTGAAGAGGATTAGTTGATGTGCCGCTGGCCCTTCATCGCCCTTTTTTTCAGCCACTCCCTGTATGCAGCGGATAGTGCGCAGAAACAGCTGGGCGTGAATGTCTCTCCCTTGGGCGCCGACAGCCTGTTGCACACCGCCGGTGGCCTGTTATTTGTCCTGGCATTGATCATTGGCGGGGCCTGGTTGTTCAAACGCTATGCACAAATGCCAATCGGTGGAAAGGGATTGGTGCGAGTCGTGGGAGGGGCCTCGGTAGGCGCACGCGAACGCGTGGTCGTCGTAGAGGTCGAGAATCAACGCTTGTTGCTCGGTGTGGCGCCGGGTCAAGTACGTAAGCTGCATATCCTGCAAACCTCAGAACAGAGTTTTCAGAACCAGTTGCAGAGTGAAAAAAGCGGCGCTCGTCTGGCTGACAGTAGTCAGGAGCGGTCCTAATGAAAACCTGGTTGTTAATCATTGGTCTGTTAAGCACTACATTGCTGCAGGCTGCACCGGGTGTCGATGCATTCACGGTGGCGACGGATGGGGAGGGTGGTCAAACCTATACCCTGACCATCCAGGTCCTGCTCTTCATGACCGCATTGACCCTGTTGCCGGGTGCCTTGATGATGATGACCTCTTTTGCCCGCATCATCATTGTATTGGCCATCCTCAGGCAGGCCCTGGGAACCCAAAACACACCCTCGAATCAGATCCTGATCGGATTGGCCCTGTTCCTCACGCTATTTATCATGATGCCCGTCTTCAACGAAGTGAATGAGGTGGCACTGCAACCCTATCTGGCGGAACAGATGGATACCACCCAGGCGTTACAGGCCGCCGCTGAACCGGTGAAGTCATTCATGATCGCGCAGACACGGGAGGATGATCTGGCACTGTTTGCGCGGATCGGTGATTTCAATGAGCTAGAAGAACCTGACGATGTACCATTCAGCCTCCTGCTTCCCTCATTTGCCACCAGCGAATTGAAGACCGGTTTCCAAATCGGCTTTCTGCTGTTTATACCGTTTCTGATCATCGACATTGTGGTAGCCAGTATCCTGATGTCGATGGGCATGATGATGTTGTCACCAATGATTATCTCCCTGCCGTTCAAAATCATGCTGTTTGTGTTGATCGATGGTTGGGCATTGGTGTTCGGTACCCTGGCGGCCAGTTTCCAACTCTAAGGAGGAAGGTGTATGAGTCCGGATACAGTAATGTCGATTGGACAAAATGCACTTGAAGTGATCGGCATACTGGCTGGACTGGTGTTGTTGCCGGCGCTGGCTGTGGGACTGATTATCGCCATGTTTCAGGCGGCAACCCAGATCAACGAAATGACATTGACATTCATCCCCAAGTTGGTGGTTGTGGGTGTAGTGCTGATGTTCGCCGGTAACTGGATGCTGCACCTACTGATGAATTTCTCCATGAACCTTATCGAGAGTATTCCGGAACTGCTTTTTTAGGCCTGGTACACAAAATCTATCTATGAGGCACATTTGGAAACACCATGATCTTCAACGAAGCGCAGTTCAACACCTGGTTAGCGGCCTATCTCTGGCCGATGGTGCGCATCAGCGCCATGCTGTTGGCGATGCCCCTGTTCAGTTCCCGTCAGGTGCCTGCGCGGTTTCGGCTTATTCTGGTGATTCTGATCACCCTGCTGATAGCGCCGACACTGCCGCCTCAACCCCAGGCGGATGTACTGAGTCATACCGGATTCACCATTATGCTGCAGCAGGTCCTGATCGGCGTGCTGATGGGTTTTGTCCTGCAGATGGTATTCGGTGCGCTGGTCTTCGGCGGTCAAGTGATCGCCTATAGCATGGGTCTGGGTTTCGCCTCGATGGTCGATCCGGCGAACGGGGTACAGGTGCCGGTGGTGGCACAATTCTATCTGATTCTGGCTACCCTGCTGTTCCTGATCTTCAATGGTCATCTGCTTTCCATAGAGCTGATTGCTGACAGTTTCGCTACCATGCCGGTGGCGATGGATGGTATCTCGCGAAATGGTCTGCTTGAAGTCGTTGCTTGGGGGAGCCGGCTTTTTACCGGCGGTCTGCTGATTGCACTGCCCATTGTGGGGGCCATGTTGATGGTCAACATGGGTATGGGTGTGGTGATGCGCGCCGCACCGCAGCTGAATATCTTCTCGATCGGTTTTCCGATCACCATGCTGCTCGGTTTTGCCTTGATCTGGGTGACCCTGCCAAACGTATTTGCTGTCTTCAATGAACTCCTGGATGAGGCCTTTCAACATCTGATGCTGACCCTTCAGGTGACGAGGTGAATCATGGCTGAGAATGAAAACGGCCAGGAAAAAACAGAACAACCCTCGGCGAAAAGGCTGCTGGATGCCAAGCGCAAGGGGCAGGTACCCCGTTCCCGTGAGCTCAACAGTATGGCGGTAACCATGATCGGCGTAACCACCCTGGTTGTCATGAGCCACACCATTGGCGACGGCCTGTCGGAGATGATGAGTCAGAGCTTCGTCCTGACCCGGGAACAGATCTTCGATATCAACAGCATGCTGATTCAATTGGGTGAGCGACTGTTCCAGGTGTTGCTGGTACTGCTGCCATTTTTTCTGTTGGTTATCGTGGCTGCCATCTTCAGCTCAGTCGCCCTTGGAGGATTCTCAATCAGTGCTGAGGCGTTGACACCAAAGCTGAGTAAGATGAGTCCGTTGAAGGGATTGAAGCGCATCTTCTCGGCGCGTGGTCTGGTGGAGATGCTCAAGGCTTTGGCCAAGTTTGTCTTTATCGGCGGTGTCACCGTACTACTACTCTGGCACTCCCTGGATAAGTTCCTCGCATTGCATGGCATGGAGCTCTCTCAGGCAATGCAGAACCTGAACGGATTGATCGGCTGGTCGGTGATCCTCATGACCTCAACCTTGATCCTTATCGCGGCGATTGATATACCGTTTCAGTTGTGGGATCACAAACGCCAGTTGAAGATGACCCGTCAGGAGCTGCGTGACGAACTGAAAGAGACTGAAGGTAAACCTGAGGTCAAGAGTCGAATCCGTCAACTGCAACGGGAGATGGCGCAAAAGCGCATGATGCAGGAGGTGCCGAAGGCAGACGTCATCGTTACCAATCCGACCCACTATGCGGTTGCTCTGCAATACGATCCACAAACCATGCATGCGCCGAAACTGCTGGCCAAGGGCGCCGACCTGGTGGCAATGACCATTCGTCAGGTCGGTAGCGAGGCGAAGGTACCGGTGGTGGAGTCGCCGATGCTCGCGCGTGCCATCTACTTCCATACTGAGCTGAATGCCTTTATTCCTGCCGGACTCTATCTCGCGGTAGCTCGACTGTTGGCCTATGTCTTCCAGCTCAGGGCCTATCGCACCGAGGGAGGGGAGTATCCGGATCTGCCGGACGAGCTGTCGATTCCGGAGGAGTACCAACACAGTGACTGAAGAGTTTTTAGTTATGAGTTATGAGTTTTTAGTTATGAGTCGAAAATGATGAGTTTTGAATTTAACTATTCACTTCAATCTGGTTTCTTGATTGGACTGTCCAATAGGCTGTGCACAGGGTGCACACATACAACTCAAAACTCAAAACTCAAAACTCAAAACTCCCCAGGGGTGTAACGATGAACGCCATAGCAATCCTCGACAATGTAAAACAATCAGGCGCACGCGGCTTGGGCGCGCCGATTATGTTGTTGATGTTGTTGACGATGATTGTGATTCCATTGCCGCCGATTGCATTGGATATGTTCTTTACCTTCAATATCACCCTCTCTCTGGTGGTGATGTTGGTGGTGGTCTACACCCGTCGACCACTCGAATTCTCAGTCTTCCCCAGCATGTTGTTGATTGCCACCCTGCTGCGCCTTGCCCTCAATGTGGCTTCCACCCGGGTGGTGCTGCTGGAAGGCCATACCGGTGGTGATGCGGCGGGTAAGGTGATCGAGGCCTTTGGTGCCTTTGTCATCGGCGGTAACTATGCGGTGGGCCTGGTGGTCTTCCTGATCCTGGTGATCATCAACTTCGTGGTTGTGACCAAGGGTGCAGGGCGTGTTTCTGAAGTCAGTGCGCGCTTTACCCTGGATGCCATGCCGGGTAAACAGATGGCCATCGACGCCGACCTCAATTCCGGTCTGATCGATCAGGATGAGGCCAGGACCCGGCGCGAGGATATCGCCCGTGAAGCAGATTTTTACGGTGCCATGGACGGTGCGAGCAAGTTCGTTCGCGGGGATGCGATCGCGGGTATCCTGATCCTTTTCATCAATATCATCGGCGGCCTCTCCATCGGCATGGCCCAGCATGGTCTCGATTTCAACACCGCCCTGCAGAACTATGTGTTGCTGACCATTGGTGATGGTCTGGTGGCACAGATCCCATCATTGCTGCTTTCCACTTCGGCGGCGATCATCGTCACCCGGGTGGCCAGTACCCAGGATGTGGGTGGGCAGATTGTCAGTCAGCTGTTTACCAGTCCCAAGGCACTGTCGATAGCGGCGGCGGTGCTGTTTCTGATGGGCATAATTCCAGGGATGCCCAATTTTGCCTTTCTTACCCTGGCAGCGGCAGCGGCGGCAGGGGCTTGGATGATCTGGCAGCGGCAGATGAAACCTGTGGAAGAACCGGTTTTGGAAGAGCCGGTCGAGCAACCGGAACAGCGGGAACTGAGTTGGGAGGATGTGCAACCTGTGGATTTGATCGGCCTCGAAGTGGGTTATCGTCTGATCCCCCTGGTCGATCGCAATCAGGGCGGGCAGCTGATGAATCGCATCAAGGGTGTCAGGCGCAAGCTGTCACAGGAGATCGGTTTCCTGATTCCCTCCGTTCACATCCGCGACAACCTGGATCTCAGTCCCAACAGTTATCGAATTTCCATCAATGGGGTATCTGTGGCGCTGGCGGATATCTTTCCGGACCGGGAGATGGCGATCAATCCCGGTCAGGTGTTCGGTGAGCTGCAGGGAACGGTCACCAAGGATCCGACCTTCGGTCTGGATGCCATCTGGATCGATCCGGAACAGAAGGACCATGCACAGACCCTGGGTTATACGGTGGTGGATGCCAGTACCGTGGTGGCGACCCATCTGAGTGAAATCCTCCAGTCCCATGCCAACGAACTGCTGGGCCATGAAGAGACACAGCAGCTGCTGGATATGCTGGGCAGAACCGCGCCAAAGCTGGTGGAAGACCTGGTGCCGAAAGCACTTTCATTGAGCGTGGTGACGAAAATATTGCAGAATCTGCTGACTGAGCATGTGCCGGTGCGTGATTTCCGCACCATTGCAGAGACGTTGGCAGAGCAGTCACAAAGAACCCAGGATCCGGGCGCGTTGACAGCTGCAGTCCGGGTGGCTCTGTCACGGGGAATCGTGCAGCAGCTGATCGGGGCCTCTGAAGAGATCCCGGTAGCTGTTCTGGATCCAACCCTGGAGCAGCTGCTGCAGAGAACGCTGCAGGCATCTGAAGAGGGACAGGCGGGATTCGAACCGGGTCTGGCAGAGAGATTGCAGAATGCGCTTTCCGAAACCTCTGCGGCAATGGAGACCCAGGGTCAGGAGAGTGTGTTATTGGTGGCGGCCCCGATCAGGCCCTGGATGGCTCGCTTCGCTAAACATGCTGCCCCGAGTATGCATATCCTCTCCTACAACGAGATACCCGACAATCGTCAGATCAAGGTGATCACAACCATCGGTAATGGGGGAAATGAGGACTGATACTACACACCCCAGTACCGAATATGAGATAGTAACCACAGGATTAGTGTTGAGATGGGTCTCAACAGGTTGCGCTTGATTGACCTCGGTAAGGATTAAAACAAATGGTCATGTTAGTTATAAAAGGGTGGTCAGCCGAATCTGCATGGCTGCAAAATGAGAGCTGGTCACAGATTGATTATTGCCAAAGGCTCTACCACTGCACCTATTTGAGGGGTAGAGCACTGAATTGCACAGCTGAATCACTGCTTAAGCGGGAAGCATGTGAGTTTCAACTGGTGAGTCGGGAGCACGCGGAGGCGCTCACCTACACCCTGGAGTCTGCAGGGGCTCAATTCGAGATCAAACACCTGTGGCCGGAAAAAGTCATATCACTCGATCTCTATCGCAAGGGTACAGAGGTCAAAACGATCACCCAGGCAATTGCTGACGCCAGGTAAAACTCCCCTCTAGCGATCTCAGCTGAAGTTCTCTTCGACCAGCATGTCAATTTTCTGTGTCAGGCATGATTATCAATCAAATCAGTGCCGAAACCTTGGCGGAGTAGTCCTGGGGAGTCAATTGACTGGCGTCTTAAACAGCCCTGACGGAGCTCCGACATGTTCGCATCGGATCTTCCAACCTATTGTATTAAAAGAAAATAAATAATTAATTCCGATCTATTCATGATTGGAACAGTTTTTGCAAACATAGTAATAAACCCTCAGTGGGAGTGAATGGCCTCTACGACAGCCGGCAAGGACCGGTGGCGTGGAAACAGAGCCGGAGAGTGGATTGGCAGGTTGAATGGCGCAAGCTCAATGCAGGGCAATCGCCGGGGAATGCGGACTATGAAGATAAGACGTTTTTTTGCCTCTGATATGCGGCAGGCCCTACGCCAGGTGCGTGAGGCGCTGGGTGCAGACGCAGTCATTCTCTCCAACAAGAACGTGCAGGGCGGGATTGAGTTGGTGGCCGCCGTGGACTACGACGAATCCGCATTCGACACAACTCAGCCAACAAGCATCGAATCTGATCCTCGAACATTGACCGATGACAGTGCCAGCCTCTCAAGCGCAGCCAGATCAGCTTACCTGAACAACACCGTTTCAGATCAGTCTGAAAAGCCCAAGCAAGACTACCGTGATTCCAAGCCGGCTCAGAGGCAGGAACAGCCTCGAGTCGAATGGAGTCAGGATCCGGTATTGAAGGAGATGCGGCGTGAGATGCAGGCACTGCGTCGTATGATGGAGAACGAACTCTCTGAGCTGACATGGCGTGATCTTGGACATCGTCGCCCCCAGACACAGGATTTAATCCGCCGCCTGATGGCATTGGGTCTGGATGCGGGTCACTGTAAGGAGTTGGCCTATCGTGTCGAGGACGCCGAGACACCCGAACAGGCATGGCGCCAGGCCCTGACCCAGCTCGGTGCTGAAATACCAGCCGTAAAGCAGGATCTCCTTGATGAGGGCGGCATCCTTGCCCTGGTGGGGCCGACCGGTGTCGGCAAAACCACCACCATTGCCAAGTTGGCCGCCCGATTCTGCCTGCGTCACGGTAACCGCCATCTCGCATTGATATCGGCCGACAGTTACCGGATTGGTGCCCAGGAGCAGTTACAAAACTATGGCCGCATCCTGGATGTGCCGGTTCGCAGCGTCACCACTCCGGAAGAGCTGAACAACGCCCTGCACGCCTTTGCGGATAAGCGTTTGGTCTTGATCGATACCGCCGGTATGGGGCAGAGAGATCTCCAGCTGACGGAACGCCTGGCACTATTGAGCAAAGGAAACCACCCCGTGAAATCACTGCTTACGCTCTCTGCAACCACCCAGCGGTCAGCCTTGAGTCATGCCATTCGAGCATTTGATATCGTCAGTCCGATTGGTGTTGTCTTGACCAAGATGGACGAGGCAGCTTCCCTCGGGGGCGTGCTTTCAGCTGTTCTCGAAGCAAAACTGCCGTTGGCCTTCGTTACCGATGGTCAGCGGGTACCGGAGGATATACACAACGCCTATGCGGATAGGTTGATGAAGCATGCAGTGGAGCTATCCGAACTTATGGGTGGCAGTCCAGATGAGGAGTATCTGGCGATGGCTTTCGGGGGAATGAATGAACATGCACATGTCTGAACAGATCGAAGATCAGGCAACAGGGTTGCGCAGGATGATTAACCCGGAACCGGTGAGGGTGATTGCTGTCACCGGTGGTAAGGGTGGTGTGGGCAAGACCAGTATTTCTGCCAATCTGGGGGTCGCCTTCGCCGAACTCGGTCGCCGGGTAATGCTGCTCGACGCCGATTTGGGATTGGCAAATCTGGACGTACTCCTCGGTTTGCACGCAGAGCGTAATCTGTCCCATGTGATGCAGGGTGAATGCTCACTGGAGGATGTTTTGGTCACCGGGCCCAAGGGAATGAGGGTTGTCCCTGGTGCTTCCGGAATCCAGCACATGGCTGAGATGACCCCTGCCGAAAATGCCGGTTTAATCCAAGCCTTCAGCGAAGTTGCCAACGATGTGGACGTTTTGCTGATCGACACGGCTGCCGGCATTTCCGATCTGGTGATCAGTTTCAGTCGTGCAGCGCAGGAACAGATTGTTGTGGTATGTGATGAACCCGCCTCCATCACGGACGCTTATGCCATTATCAAGCTGCTCAACCGTGAGCACGGAATTAGTCGTTTCCGAATCTTGGCTAATATGGTAAAGAGTGTGCAAGAGGGGCGTGATCTTTACAATAAAATGTGCCGGGTAACCGATCAATACCTGGACGTTATGCTGAACTACATGGGCAGCATTCCTTATGACGAACAACTCCGCAAAGCGGTGCGAAGCCAAAAACCGGTTGTAGAGGCCTATCCACGTTCACGAGTAGCACAGGCATTCAAGAATTTGGCCAAAAAGGCCGATAACTGGCCTGTACCCTCGGGTGTCAGTGGCGATTTACAGTTTTTCGTCGAACGATTGATCCAATTTTCTAGCCAATACGGGGAGGTATGACGGTGAGCGGCTTAGCGACATACACCGCCATGCAGCAACAACAGAACTATGATGATCTGGTGGATCAACATGCCGGACTGGTGAAAAGGATCGCTTATCACCTGATGAACCGGTTGCCACCGAATGTTCAGGCGGATGATCTGATTCAAGCGGGGATGTTGGGCCTGCTCGAGGCGAGCAGAAACTACGACCCCACACAGGGTGCCAGTTTTGAGACCTATGCGGGTATCCGCATACGCGGTGCAATGCTGGATGAAATTCGACGCAGTGACTGGACACCGCGCTCTGTTCATCGCAAGGCGCGCATGGTTGCTGAAGCGATGCGGGAAATCGAGAACCACGAGGGCAGAGATGCGCGTGATGTAGAGGTGGCCGATGCCTTGGATATGAGCCTTGAGGAGTACCATCAAATCCTCAGGGATTCAACGGGTTGTCGAATTTTCAGTCTGGATGAGTTGACCGCAGTGAGTGATGGCTTCCCGGTTGCCAGGGAAGGATCTGCAGATACACCATTCGATGGATTGCAGAAAGACGCCTTCAAGAAGGCATTGGCGGATGCGATTGCTGGCTTGCCCGATCGTGAGCGGCTGGTTATTGCCATGTATTACGATGATGAGATGAATCTTCGTGAAATCGGGCATGTACTGGGTGTGAGTGAGTCTAGGGTTTGTCAAATACACAGTCAGGCGACACTGCGTTTGCGGTCACGACTGACAGATTGGCTTTCATTGGTACACGACGAAGAGTAATGGTTGGCCTGTGATTCGTTGACGGGACGTCAGCACTAACAGGATGGAGGTAGCATTGGACAAGAATATGAAGATCCTCATTGTGGACGACTTTTCCACCATGCGGCGTATTATCAAGAATCTATTGCGTGATCTTGGGTTTAACAACACCCAGGAGGCGGATGATGGTCTCACGGCACTACCCATGCTACAGAGTGGGAATTTCGATTTTCTTGTCTCAGACTGGAACATGCCGGGAATGACAGGTATCGATCTGCTGAAAGCGGTCAGGGCGGATGATAAGTTGGCCGCATTGCCGGTATTGATGGTAACAGCGGAATCTAAACGCGAACAGATCATCGAGGCGGCACAAGCAGGTGTAAACGGCTATGTCGTTAAACCTTTCACTGCCACGACCTTGGAAGAAAAGATCAACAAGATCTTCGAACGCGTGGGTTAAATTGAGGCTGTGTCTGGAGTAAAAAATGGGACAACAAGACAACCAACAACGATTAGAGATTGCAAAGTCCCTCGTTATCAGCTTGGAAGCCGGTGATGATGCGGAATCCGAGCGATTGATAGGTAATCTGACACAAGCAAAGAAAAACGACGACCTGTTCCAAGAGGTGGGTCGCCTGACCCGTGAACTGCATGAAGCCATCAACGGTTTTCTCCTTGATGCCCGAATCTCCGATATGACCAATGTGGAGATTCCGGATGCCAAGGAGCGGCTCACCTATGTCATTACCATGACCGAGCAATCCGCGAATCGGACGCTCACTGCTGTCGAGCATAGTATTCCTCTGATCGAGAAGATTGAACAGGGATCTGCTGAACTTGCTGAGCAGTGGGAGAACCTACGTTCCCAATTACTCAACAAAGAGGATTTCAAGGAGCTGAGCAGTTCACTTTCAAGTTTCCTAAAGAGTACGCAGAGTGATGCCGGTGAATTGCACAAAAACCTGTCTGAAGTGCTAATGGCTCAGGATTTTCAGGATCTTACCGGCCAAATTATTCGCAAGGTCATCACCCTTGTTCATGATGTGGAGGAGAAACTGGTCATGCTGGTGCGTATCACCGGTAGCAAGCTGGAAGATCCCGAACAGAATAAAGACCAAGCTGAAGTGCTTGCGGGACCGGCTATTCCAGGTCTGGATCAGGGCGAACAAGTGACAAACCAGGACGATGTGGACGATCTGCTCTCCAGCCTGGGGTTTTAGTTATTCAGGTTAGGACCGATATAGATTTCAACAACATTCGGTAAAGTTCGGTGATCCACCGGGAGCATTAGATGAGCATCGATGTCAACGACGAAATCCTTCAGGATTTTTTGGTCGAGGCTGGAGAGATACTAGAGCTGTTGAGTGAACAGCTTGTGGACCTGGAGCAGCAACCTGATGATTTCGATCTGCTAAATGCCGTATTTCGCGGTTTTCACACGATTAAGGGCGGTGCGGGATTCCTATCCATAGATCCCTTGGTGGAAGTCTGCCATCGGGCCGAGGATGTCTTCAATATACTGCGCCAGGGACAGCGTAGTGTGGGTCCGGATCTCATGGATTCTGTACTTGAGGTGCTGGATATTGTGAATGCCATGTTCGAGCAGGTACGCGAAGGTATTATGCCGGAACATGCGGATCCGGAACTGATCGAGCGACTGAATAAATTTGCCGTGCCGGAAGGAGAAGAGGAAGAGGAAGAGGAAGAAGAGGCCGCTGCAGAGGAGTCGGCTGATGATGAAGCAGTGGAGGAAACAGATACAGCGGTGGCGGTTGAGGCAGAGGCGGAGGCAGAGACATCAGCGGAGAGTGTGCCGTCTTCATCGGATGATATAAGCGATAACGAATTCGAGTCCTTGCTGGATGCGATTCAAGAACCTGCCCAAGCCGGCAAGGATGACAATATATCCGAGGATGAATTTGAAAACCTGCTGGATGAACTGCACGGCAAGGGTAAATTCACGGGTAAACCCAAGGCAGAAGATAAGGCTAAGAAACCTGCAGCCTCTGATGATATTTCCGAGGATGAGTTCGAGGCCTTACTTGACGAGATCCATGGCGAAGGCAAATTCAATCCCGATAAGCTGAGCAATGAGCAAGCACCCGCCAAGAAAAAGGCCAAGCCGAAAAAAGCGGCAAAGCCCCCTGCAGGTGATGACGATATCAGTGAAGATGAATTTGAAGATCTACTGGATCAGATCCATGGTGCGGGGAAGTTCGATCCGCATAAGATCAAGTCGGATGAGGATGAAACGACCGAGGGTAAAAAGGCACCAAAGCCTGCGCAGAAAATGCCCCCCAAGGGTAAAGCTAAATCCGCAGCCAAAAAATCTACTGCCAAAGCGGCAGCCAAGCCTGCGAAAAAGTCGGCGCCTGATGCAAAAACAGCACCCGCCAAGAAACCTGCCGCAGAGGCTAAACCCAAGGCGGCACCCAAGGCTGCCAGCAGTAAACCTCCCGCCGAAACCACTGTACGCGTGGATACCCAGCGGCTTGACGATATCATGAATATGGTGGGTGAGTTGGTGCTGGTGCGTAACCGTTTGGCGACGCTGAAGGCAACCATGAATGATGAGGACGTATCCAACGCGGTAGGTAACCTGGACGTGGTGACTTCAGACCTGCAGCTGGCGGTGATGAAGACGCGGATGCAGCCGATTAAAAAGGTATTTGGCCGATTCCCACGGGTAGTGCGTGATCTGGCCAGGAGTTTGAAGAAAGAGATCGATCTGGAAATGGTGGGTGAGGATACCGACCTGGACAAAAATCTTGTGGAGGCATTGGCTGATCCTCTGGTGCATTTGGTACGCAACTCGGTTGATCACGGTATTGAACAACCGGAAGAACGCGAATCAAAAGGCAAGCCGAGACGGGGTAGGGTGGTACTTTCAGCCGCCCAGGAAGGTGATCACATTCTGCTATCGATCGCCGATGATGGTAAGGGTATGGACCAGGAGGTGTTACGTAAGAAGGCAGTGGAGAAAGGCATGATGGATAGCGAGGCGGCAGCCCGCCTTGATGACAAGGAGTGTTTCAATCTTATCTTTGCCCCTGGATTTTCCACCAAGACCGAGATCTCCGATGTCTCAGGACGTGGTGTCGGTATGGATGTGGTGAAGACCCGGATTGCGCAAATGAATGGTTCGGTGGAGATAGATTCCGAATGGGGTCAGGGCAGTATCATTATCATCAAACTACCCTTGACACTGGCCATCCTTCCCACCTTGATGGTTGTTTTGGGAGATCAACCCTTCGCACTGCCCCTGGCTAGTGTAGTGGAGATATTCAATCTCAATCTGAAGCGTACAAACGTGGTCGATGGTCAGTTGACTATCATGGTTCGCGAACGCGCCCTGCCACTTTTCTATCTGCGCAATTGGCTGATTCCGGATAATCCGATCAATGATGATGACAAGTCAAATGGGCACGTGGTTATTGTCAATGTCGGTAATATTCAAGTCGGTCTGGTTGTCGACCATCTGATTGGTCAGGAAGAGGTCGTGATCAAACCCCTGGGTGCACTTTTACAAGGGTTGGACGGTATGGCTGGCGCTACAATCACCGGCGACGGAAAAATAGCCTTGATCGTGGATGTGCCAGGTCTAATGCGGAAGTATGCCAAGAAATTTTAAGGAACTTGCAACATGGTTGGCAGCCCCGCTCACACACACAATCACTAGAGTGAAAAAAACGGATAATGGCCGCCAAGCTGAAAGTACTGATTGTTGATGATTCGGCATTCTTTCGAAACCGTATAAGCGCGGCATTGTCACAGGCGAATGATATCGAGATCGTCGGTATTGCAGCGGATGGAAAGGAGGCCATCGAGCGTACCCGACGACTTAAACCCGATGTGATTACCATGGATGTGGAGATGCCCATTGTGGACGGTATTTCCGCAGTGCGTAAGATCATGGCGGAGATGCCTACCCGTATCCTGATGTTTTCCGCCCTGACCAAAGAGGGTGCCAGGGAGACACTGGATGCACTGGATGCGGGGGCGATGGATTTTCTGCCCAAGGATATGAGTAATCTTGGCAGCGGGGTGGAAGAGGCCAACAAACTGCTGCTGGAACGTGTCAGGGCGGTAGGTCAGTCACGTTTGAGCAGTGTCCGAGGTGCGCTTGGCGGCCGTCGCCAGCATACCGGTCGTACCCCCATGACGGTATCCCAGTCGGGTGTAGGTGGTAGGAAACCGGAGCTGTTGGCAATCGGCGCCTCCACCGGTGGACCGGTGGCTTTACGCCAGGTATTGAGTGCATTGCCGCGCAATTATCCTTTGCCGATCATTGTGGCGGTACATATGCCTGGCAGTTTCACAGGTGCCTATGCGGAGCGGTTGAATGGGGTATGTTCAATCAAAATCAAAGAAGCGGCAGACCGGGACTTGTTGATTGCGGGGCAGTGTCTGGTCGCTCCGGGCGGAAAACAGCTGCAGGTTGAACGTGGGCCCTCCAAATACCAGGTACGAATCAGCGAACCACTGTCTGGCCAGATCTACCATCCCAGTGTGGATCTGATGTTCACATCGGTTGCCGACAGCTACCGGGATCGGGCATTGGGAGTGATATTGACAGGCATGGGGGCGGATGGCTTGCAGGGTGCCAGAAAGTTGAAACGGGCCGGATCGGTCTTGTGGAGTCAGGATCAGCACAGTTGCGTGGTCTACGGTATGCCCCAAGCTGTTGAAAAGGCAGGTTTATCCGACCGGGTTGTGGCGCTTGACGAGATCGGGCCGATGCTGGCCAGAATCTCTTAGAAATGGTTTCGACTGGATGCGAAGACGAGTAGGGTCAACTATGGGAATTTGGTGCCGATGAGAGTGTTATGAGACTCGATTTTCTAAGCTTTATCGGAATTATAATCGCATTTCTGGCGATATTGGGCGGCAATTGGCTGGAGGGCGGTCATATAGACTCCCTGGTCAACGGACCGGCAATGGTGATTGTCACCGGTGGCACAATCGGTGCCATATTGTTGCAGACCCCGGTACCTGTATTTCTGCATGCCTTGCGGCTCTCCGGCCGGGTATTTCTTCCCGCCAGGCTGGATATGCGCACCACCATCGACAAGTTGGTGGCATGGAGCAATATCGCCAGAAAGGAGGGCCTGCTGGGATTGGAGACCATTGCGGACGAAGAACCCGATCCCTTCATTCGCAAGGGCATGCAACTGCTGGTTGACGGCAGTGAACCCGAGACCCTGCGAGACATCCTGGAAATGGAGGTGGATGCCAGTGAACAGCACGATATCCAGGCGTCCAAGGTGTACGAAGGCATGGGAGGCTATTCACCCACCATCGGCATTATCGGCGCGGTCATGGGCCTCATCCATGTGATGCAGAATCTGGCGGATCCGAGCAAACTGGGGAGTGGTATCGCCACCGCATTCGTCGCCACCATCTATGGCGTCGGCCTGGCAAATCTGTTTCTGTTGCCCATTGCGGCCAAATTGAAGACCCAGTCAGAGAATATCGCCAAATTCCGCGAGATGGTCATCGAGGGTGTGATCGGGATCGCCGAGGGCGATAATCCACGCAGCATCGAGACAAAGCTCAAGGGATTCCTCCAATGAGCAGGCGACGCAAGCGTAAACAGGAACATGTCAATCATGAGCGCTGGATCGTCTCATATGCCGATTTTATCACCCTGCTATTCGCATTTTTCGTGGTCATGTACTCGGTCTCCTCGGTCAATGAGGGCAAGTACAGGGTACTCTCTCAAACACTGACCGATGCCTTTCAGGAGAGCAGCCGCAGTCTCGAACCGATTCAGGTCGGCGAACTCAATCGTTCTCCAGGTAATGCAGTGGGTTTGGCGCAGGAGAATGCCCTGATAGAGACCGAACAGATCCAGGGACCAGGTACCTATCAGGAACAGGGCCTGAATATGGATGCGATTGGCACGCTGCCGAATGATGAGACTCAACGACTCAGTTTCCTTGCGGCGACCATTGAGGATATGTTGAGTGATTATGTCGATCAGGACCTGGTCGAGGTCAGCTTCACTGAGGATCGGGTGATCGTGAACATGAAAGACAAGATGTTGTTTCCCAGTGCCAGCGCGCATCTATCAAGAGCGGCCGTGAAGGCGCTCAGAAACATCAGCCGGGTGTTAAATACCGTGCCCAATCAGATACAAGTGGAAGGCAATACCGACAACCGTCCCATCAAGACCGATGAGTTTCCATCGAATTGGGAGTTATCCGCAGCCCGTGCAGCAAGTGTGGTCCATTTGATGACCCGCATGGGGATCAAACCGCAACGCATGTCCGCCGTGGGCTATGCGGAACACCGGCCGGTTGCGGAAAACACGACAGAATCGGGACGGGCGAAAAATCGCCGTGTCTCACTCATAATCATGGGTATGAACGGGAGCGATGACCGTGTCATCGATCTTCCCACGGGTGGCCAATGAAGGTCTGGACAGTAGCCAATCAAAAGGGAGGGGTGGGTAAGACAACCACCACGGTCTCTTTGGGCGGATTGCTCTCCCAGTGGGGGTTGCGCACGCTGCTGGTCGATATCGATCCACACGGTTCCCTGACCAGCTATTTTCGGTATGATCCGGATGCTTTGGACGAGAGTGTTTACTCATTGTTCAAGGCCGTGGCGCAACAAAAGCAGGTGGACCCCCTCAGCCTGATCTATCCCACAGGCACAGAAGGGTTGGATCTGATGCCGGCGGAGATGGCCCTGGCTACCCTGGACCGTCAGGCTGGAAAAATGGACGGAATGGGGTTGGTGATCAAGCAGGCACTGGCGCGACTTCAGAATCAATACGATCATGTGATTCTCGATTGCCCACCGATTCTCGGGGTGTTGATGATCAATGCCCTGGCGGCCTGTGAACAACTGATCATCCCGGTACAAACCGAATTTCTCGCCCTCAAGGGTTTGGAAAGGATGTTGCACACCCTGGAGATGGTCACGAAATCCAGGCATATACCACTGCCCTATCTTGTTGTACCCACCATGTTCGATCGACGTACCAGGGCCTCCATAGACAGTCTCAGGGTGATGCGAGAGAGTTATCCCGGGCGTGTATGGCATAGCCTGATACCTGTGGATACCCTGTTCAGAGAAGCCAGTAAGGCCGGTATACCACCTGCGTTGTTCGCACCCCAGAGCCGGGGTGTCACGGCCTATGAGAAGCTACTGCAGAACCTTCTCGATGAAGCAGAGGAGCCGGTAATTCAAGCGGGTATGGCTACATGAACGGTCGGGCCAGGCAGTCTCAACCAACCCAGCTGGCCAACAAAATTGCCGAGCCGGACAGTGCACTGAAAAGCTATCTCGATACGCTGTTATCAGAGATTGACGATCTGGCGGTAGCGCCTCCTAAGGTGGAGGTTAAAGAGCCATTAGCTGATGCCGATATTAAACATGACGAGCATCCAGAAACGACCCTGGCGCCAACACCACAAGCGACGATCAGGCGTGAAGATACCCTGCCTACTATGCCGGACTGGGTTGACGAAGCGTTTCAAGTCCTGTTGTTCGAGGTTAACGGCATCAAGTTGGGAATTCCCCTCTCATCCTTGGTGGGAATCCTCACTTTCTCGGGAGAGGCGAGTCAATTGCCCGGGCAACCAGTCTGGTCCATGGGCGTCATAGTCAATAGGGATGAAAAGGTCGTGGTCATAAACAGCGCCACGCTGTTGATGCCGGAAAGATTGGATGAGGATAGCTCTGTCGAACCGCAGCACCTGTTATTGATCGGTGATGGGCAGAGAGCATTGGCAGTAGACAGGATCTGCAATACGCTATTGGTGGACAAAGAGGAAGTTCGGTGGCGTACTGGCAGCGGGATACGGCCATGGTACGCAGGTATCATCATACAGGAGTTAAGTGTGTTGTTGGATGTTGATGGGATATTGAAGATGCTTGCCGACTGAACAGAGTAAGCTACAAACGATCACTCCGTTCAGATAAAAGAGTGATAATACGATGAGGTGTAAGCATGACAATTGAAGACGATGAAGAGGCTGGCGGTGGTCCGCTGATCCAGTTTGTAACGTTCATTTTGATGGATGAAGTCTACGGCGTCAATGTAATGCAGGTGCAGGAGGTACTTCGTATCACAGAGATCGCTCCCGTACCCGGTGCACCATCCTATGTCCTGGGTATCATCAATCTGCGTGGTAATGTGGTGACAGTCATCGACACCCGAACCCGCTTTGGTCTACCCACCAAGGAAGTGGATGATGCCAGTCGTATCATCGTAATTGAATCTGAAAAACAGGTCGTGGGAATATTGGTGGATGCGGTAGCCGAAGTGGTTGAGTTGCGGGAAACGGAAATCGATGCGGCGCCGAATGTGGGTACAGAAGAGAGCTCACGCTATATTCAGGGTGTCGCGACGCAAGAGGAGAGCCTGCTGATCCTGGTAGATCTGAATAAATTACTGACGGATGAGGAGTGGCAAGAGATCAGCATGTATTGATCCGGTATAGGTCCGTAGATGGTGAAAAATCTCTCCTTGCAACTTGTTAGTCCAGGCAGTGGTGGATAATTCCTGATATGCGTCCCGCACGGGGTTTTTGTCCCTGGCACGGTTTTTCGGCTATTCTTTTACAAATCAACAGTACGAGTGAGGCGAAAAAGCGTTCATTTCGAAAAGGAAGCCAGATATGCCTGAAATCGGAGGACAAAATCCACTCAATCCCCTGACGCCGGTAAAACCGACTAAACCGCCGTTGCGCCGTGAGCGCCCCAGATCCGTTGAAGATCGTAAACAGAAACAGCAGAGGAAACCGAAACAAAATGAGGATGATGGAAAACCGCATATCGATGAGTATGCCTGATAATCCTCTCTATTGCCGGTAGGATGACAGACATGACAGGTGGTGATGCGACACTTTTCTGGTTCGGTCTGTTGCCAATGGTACTGCTGTTGTTGGTTCTGGTGGTCGTCTTTTTAATCTTCGAGCGCAATCGAAGTGAGTCGTACAAGCAGCTACAACGGGAAGTCGAAACCTTAAAACAGACAGTCAGTGCCCTCTGTTCCAGTGCGGTTGGTGTGGATAAGCGCGTGAATCGCCTGGAACGCCATGGCAGGGATTTAGAGGAGCGCCAAGAGAATATCGAACACAGCAGTCAGCAGGGCGAGCCTCCCTATAGCGATGCTATCCGTATGGTGCATGCAGGCGCGGGACCGGAACAGCTGGTCTCGGAACTGGGGATCAGCCGGGATGCCGCCGATCTGATTATCATGATTCACGGCATGAAGCGTGAAGACGCCTGAGGACTCTCCAGTACCTCTGCTTGGTTTCGCCGCCTACAGCGGCACCGGTAAAACCACCCTCCTTAAACAACTGATTCCCCTATTGCGTGAGGCCGGTTTGAGGCTGGGTGTGATCAAGCATGCCCATCACCAAGTGGAGGTTGATCAACCGGGCAAGGACAGCTATGAACTGCGCAAAGCAGGTGCCGCCAGGGTGCTGCTCGCCAGCTCCAGGCACTGGGCGCTGATGGTGGATGAGTCACAAGAGCGCGAACCGGAGCTGCCGGAGCTTCTGACACGGCTCGATTGCAGCGTTGTGGATCTGGTGCTGGTTGAGGGTTTCAGGGACCTGGAGTTCCCCAAGATTGAGCTGCATCGCCGTGCACTGGGTAAACCCCTGCTGTTTCCTGCTGATAGTTCAATCATTGCCATTGCCAGCGACAATGGGATAGGGGAAGCGACAGATCTACCCCAACTGGACCTCAATGATCCGGCAGCGATTGCCGATTTCATACATAACTATTGCGCCAGTTTCAGTCCGGCTGAGGTAAACAGAAGCGCAGGATAGCCGATTACTTCTCGGCCGTGATGTAGCAAATCCATCCGGCATCCGCCTCACCTTCGCTGACGGGGAGAAAGATCCCATCGGGTTCGTCGTCTTCATCGAATCCCTGCCAGTAGAAGGTCACTTTGCTGAAACCTACCTCATTCAGCAGTTCATGGATCTCCGGCAGGCTCCATAGCCGCCAGTCGTAGCTGAAGGCGCGCTGCATCCGTGAGCCGTCCTCAAACTCAAAGTGGATGTGGCAGATCAGATTGCCACTGATGGGGTCATATTTCTCCTGTTCCCAGATGTAGGTGAAGGTAGTATCCCCATCCTCGATATCACGCTCCTCCTCCATCTCCTTATAGGAGTCATAGCCGCCATAGGCATCCATGAAGAGTATGCCGTCATCGGCCAGTTGCCGGTGAACCCGCTGAAAATAGTTTTTCAGCTCAGTACGTTCCTTGAACAGCCAGTAGCTGAAATTCATGGCTGAAATGATCTGCATCGGTTCGGTATCCACCGAAAGTACGTTTTCCTCGATCAGCCTGATGCGATTCCGCTGCGATGATTTGAGCCTCTGCAGTTGATTGTCCCGCCCCCAATCCAGCACTTCCTTATCCAGATCGACTCCGATCGCTTGATTGGATTTGCGTCGGCGTACCCATTCACAACAGACGTTCGCGGTACCGCAGAAATCCTCCCTCAGGCGCTTTGCCCGCCTGCCATGTATTTTCTTGTACATATCATCGACGAAATCGATCTCCGCCTCTGCGCACTGTACAGAGAGTTCATAGAGGTGGTGACGGTCGGCTGACTTTGCCATCGAAGGGGATTTTTTCTTTCTTTTCGCCATGGTAATTCGTTAATCAGTCAGGTGATGTGGGTATTCAATAACCCAATAGAGCAGTAACATCATTGGTATTGACCGGCGAACTATACTCCTAAATAGGGCCCTAAAAAACAGACGGGGCTTGGATTGACCAAAGATGTCCATCGGTACACTTTTCTCAACCCCCTTCACCCCGTCCTAGTAGCGACTCGAATATTATCTAAGTTGCTGTTAGGGAAGACGTATTAGGTGTATCAGGTTTACAAGACACATCCTAAAGGAGAGCTAATCAGAGGTGGGGACATGGCAATAGCAATCACACTTAAAGAGTATCTGCAAAATAGTGGCGTCAATTTTGAAATCATCGATCATCGGCGTACCGATTCCACCCTGCATACCGCAGAAGCAGCCCATATACCGGGCGACAGAATGGCCAAGTCGGTCCTGCTCGGGGACGACGAGAGCTACCTGCTAGCGGTTATACCCGCCACACATCGGCTCCAACTCGACCAGTTGAAGCAATTGACCGGGCGTAAACTCAGCCTTATTTCCGAGGATGAACTGCAGCAGGCCTTCGCCGATTGCGAAACCGGCGCGGTACCGCCAACTGGACTGCCCTACGGCATCGAGACCCTGGTCGATGCAAGTCTGTTGAAACAACCCGATCTCTATTTCGAATCCGGCGATCATGGGAAATTAATCCACATCAGCGTCGACAAATTCAGGGAATTAGAGTCCAGCGCCATCGTTGCAGAATTCAGCAGACATCTTTAGCTATTTGATTCCGGAGATGAACTGGTTTAATCTTGCGCCTCCAAAATTCCGGAGAGATGTCCGAGTGGCTGAAGGAGCACGCCTGGAAAGTGTGTATACGTTAATAGCGTATCGAGGGTTCGAATCCCTCTCTCTCCGCCAAATAAAAAGGGGCCCAACAGGGCCCCTTTTTATTTGACGGATAGCGAGGCCTAGATTCGAACCCTTCGTTCGACAAGGCGCGTAGCGCCGCAGGACGCCGAGCAAAGCGAAGGCGCCCCGTAGGGGTGAGCCGTAGGCGAATCAATCCCTCCCCTCAGCTGGCACCCAAGCCCAGGAGTCCCGCAGCCCCTTTTTATTTGACGGATAGCGAGGCCTAGATTCGAACCCTTCGTTCGACAAGGCGCAAAGCGCCGCAGAACATCATCGCGCAGCGATGATGGCCCGAAGGGCGAGGCCGCAGGCCGAGTAATCCCTCCCCTCAGTCGGCACCCAAGCCCAGGAGTCCCGCAGCCCCCCTCTCAAAGCCTACAGGTGACATACGGACCTGGATCAGGCAGCAAGACCCCCATATGCCATTGACAAAAGGGCAACAAATCTTCAGAATTCGCGTTCCACAAAAAGCGCCCGTAGCTCAGCTGGATAGAGTACCTGGCTACGAACTAGGGGGTCGGAGGTTCGAATCCTTCCGGGCGCGCCATATTGAAAAGGGGGGTCTGCGTCAGCAGATTCCCCTTTTTAATATGTTGTCCAGACAGCTTCGGACCTCCGACTTCAAAAAGTCGGTTCGACCAGGACCGGAGGTCCGCAGCACGAGCGCGGAGCGCGAGACATCCTTCCGGGCGCGCCATATTGAAAAAGGGGGTCTTGGTCCGAATGGCGCTTAGTTAAGGCAAATTTCAGGATTATCGTCATTCCGGCACAGGCCGGAATCCAGTAACACCGTCACCATCAAGCATTCTGGATCCCGGCATGCGCCGGGATGACGGTGGTTCTTGGCTAAAATAAGTGCCATTCGGGCCTCGGCCCCCCTTTTAATATGTTGTCCAGACAGCTTCGAAGCTCCGACTTCAAACAGCCGGTTCGACCAGGACCGGAGGTCCGCAGCACGAGCGCGTAGCGCGAGACATCCTTCCGGGCGCGCCATATTGAAAAAGGGGGTCTTGGTCCGAATGGCGCTTAGTTAAGGCAAATTTCAGGATTATCGTCATTCCGGCGCAGGCTGGAATCCAGTAACACCGTCACCATCAAGCATTCTGGATCCCGGCATGCGCCGGGATGACGGTGGTTCTTGGTTAAAATAAGTGCCATTCGGGCCAAGGCCCCTATTAGGACACCTTGATCCGCACAACCTTCATTACATCCATATCTATTCCAGCCACACTATCCGAGTCGGAATAGTAAGTCAGATTGACCCGTTGACCTGCAAGACTTTTATAACGCTTCTTCCTTTTATATTTGAATGGGACATCAGTGCCTTCAATCAATAGTGTGTTGACTATCCATTCCCCACTCTCACGCTGAACATGAGACATAACTTTCTTCATTTCTGAGTGGGTCAAATCCCGATGGGCTTTCAGTAAGTCGTCTACAGGTGATTTCATTTTAATCTCTGCCTAAATGCAGGATGCAGTTATAGGGTAAATCAGTAACATGATGAACTGTGAGGCAACAATACCAGACTAGCAATTAAGGTGCATAGGTAGATGACCCAAGTAAGTCGGAGCTTCTAGGCCTCGGACAAAGCCATCTGAACCAGATCGCGCACCACACTGGTTTCAAAAGGTTTGTCACAGATGGCAGACACACCCGACTGCTGTACGGCGGCCAAGCGGCTTTCATTTGCTTCGCTGGTTACCATCAATACGGGGATTGAGGCCTGATTGCTGGCTGTACGGATGTGATCCACCAACTCCTTGCCATCCATGTTCGGCATGTTGTAGTCGGTGACCACCAGATCAAAGTAGTTGTTGGCGATTATCTCTACCGCCTCCCGGCCATCCCGTGCCTCGCGGATGTGCTCTATGCCCAGGACATTGAGTACCCGGCTGATGTGCTTGCGCGCCATACTGCTGTCATCCACCACAAGAACCTTGAGATCCTCGGGACAGAAGTTGTCCAGTTCAAGCAGTGTGGGGTCGATATATTCCAGCACCGAGTTCATGGCGATACGAAGTTCTGCCGGCTTGAACGGCTTGGGCAGGATCGCCACGGCACCCGCCTGCCGAATCGGGTCGAGATAACGGAAACGGGTCTCGCTGGAGATGAGCATGAAAGCCATTTTTTCCAGGTCGGGATCGTTGCGCATGGTGTGCACCAGATCGGTGCCAGTCATGTCCGGAAGATAGAGCGTGCTGATGGCAAGATCAGGGTGGTCGGTACGCATCGTATGTAACGCTTCCTGCCCGGTTTTTACCGTGACTATCTGTTCTATACCCAGTTGAGAGAGTTGTCGCTGAATGATGCGTTGCTGGGTAGATGATGGCTCGACGAGTAATACCAATAGTTCTTTCAGATGCACCTTAGCCACCAATTAATTTTCATGGGTCTAGATTGTAATCGGTTGCTGACTGGGGAACTTTAATCCTGACTTCTCACCAGATCCTGGATTATTGTATTCCCGTGCATGTTTGGAGATAGTCCAATGTTCTGCACAGGTAAATGCCAAGCTGCCTTGCAAGGGTGCGCCGTTATACATAAGGCTCTTAAGTTGCACTTCAGACAAGTGGACTTCATGATGAGTAAGGATTCAATCCCGTCATACTACGAATTGAGCAATACCGTCACGAAATGACCAATCGACATCGTGATTTTCCGCAATCGTAATCAGCACATTCGCGGGATCGATACCGGGGTTTTTTGCCAGGTTTTCAACACATTTTTTGTAAAAGGCCTGTTTCGCCTTGTTTGAACGTCCTGCACGCATGATCAGAAACATCATCACTCGATCACCATCACGCTCCTGGAATTGCAGGCAATGGGGTTCCACTTCATGAACGATCTGATAGCGGTCATCGTCGGGAAAGTCCATGGTTTCGATGACCGCAGAATTGATGCCGTCGGTAACGGCTTTAATATAGTCAGGGGATTTACCCTTGAGTATGGAAATATTGACTAGCGGCATGGCAAAACCTCTTAAGATGATCGATTTGACTGCGAATGTGAAAAGTATCTGGATATAGAAGCGCATTGCCGGGTCTGACCAGAATTCGACAACAATCTGAAAGGCGTCAGTGAGGTGTGCAGCTTCCAGCGGATGGATTGCAAATCCTGTCTACCTCTGTATTGAATCAGCTCTTAACTGACTCTGAAAATAAAGTTAATAATGCACAGTTTCAATTAATAGTATTTTATAACCATTTTGATCCGTGGTATGTCATGGTGGAAATGGCATAACCAGACGTATTGCAAAAGCGATAAAAATTTCAGTAAGTTAAGGTGCAGTATAGATGATTTAACGCTTCTAGTCTTGCATTGGTTGGTGCATTAGAGGGTTCAAAAAAGAGCGGAGGCAAACGATTATGACTGAACTACATTTATATGACTACACTGACAATGCATTGCGAAGAAAAGGATATAAGGAGCACTACGAGGACGAGCATTATCTTTTAAAAGATAAGAAAGTCTATCATGGCGGTATCGATTCGATATGGGGTGTAAAGGACTTTTTCAAACTCTTCTACCTCCGCAACGGCCCAATCAGCGATGTTATATTTCACACCCATGGCAGTAGCGGTTATATACACCTGCCAAAGGGATCAATTAAATCATCGAATGTTGATCTATTAAAAAGTGCCTGTTCGCTATACCTAGCAAAGCCGGCAACAGTTCTGTTCTTGGGTTGCAACGTGGCTGATGGTGATAAAGGGAAGGTGTTTATGCGAAAAGCAGCAAAGGCGATGTTGGGTCACGGTGGTGGGGTAATGGCGGCGTACACCTCCAGGACTATGTCTATTCCGTGGATTGGTCAGAGGATACCCAAATGGGGTGACAGGGTGTTGGCTGTCGTTGATAAAGGTGGTGATGTCAGAATCGAGTAATAGACTTCAGTTGTGACTGTCTCTCAGACACCTGTAGAAATAGTCATAGCCTTGTCCATTCCATTGGTCGCGACTGAGTCGCTGGATATAGGTTATCGAGTTGCTTGGCTATATCTTACGGGAATTCTGCCACACTGTATCATCGAATCCAGTCTCCCTAAAAAAAGAAGGGAAGGCACTGCTGCCTTCCCTCCAACCGATCATCTGTAATGAACGGCTATCGGCTTAGTCAAACAGGTAGTTACGGGCAAAGGGCTCCGGACGCTGGTCACGAATCTCAAAGACAACAGTCTCGTGATATTTACGCCCATGCTTGTCCTTGGCTGTGACCTTCGCAGTGTGTACACCGTTCTCCAGATCGTCTGGCAGGGCTACCTCCCAGAGATGGTTGGAGTTGTCGGTATGCATCCATTCGTCGGAAGGACGCGGGCTGCTAGGACCGTGAGTGGCGCCAGTCCAGAGCTCGAATCCCTGGGTGCGGGGATTGCCGGATGTGCTTTCGGCCGCATAGCGATATACATACATCTGTTTCTCTAGTGCAAAGGGATCCAGAGTGTTTTCGCTACGTACCATCTCTATCTTGTCACCGCCGTCGATCTCCACCCAGACCTTGGTTGCGCTGGAGCCGTTCCAGACATTGGCGGTGAGTGTGGTGCCATACAGCTCGTCAAGGGGGATGATCATGTTGTCTTCAAGATCGTTGACATTGACCGGAGGAATGCCATCCGCACCGGCGCGCAACCAGTCGAGCAGTTGAGCGTACCAATCGGCGAAGGTGGGGGTCAGCATGCTGACAGCGATCTGCTTCTCTGCTGGCTCGCCAGTCGCCTTGAAGCTGTCCTTGAAGGTATTACCTTCGAATTCAAACACCATAAAGCCGCGTTTCGCACCTAAGCGCTGATAGGACATGGGGACACCGTCGTCGTCAAAATCGCCGCTCCACCAGGATCCACAACCGGCACCGGTGATGATCTGCGGAAAGGGCGTTGCAGGGATGTCCAGTCCAGCGATGTCAGGTCGAGCACCCTCACCAGGCTCGAAGTGTTCCAGAGTGTGAGTGTGTCCACTCAGGGCTAATGCGGGACGCCCCTCCAGCAGACGATAGATATCACCAGCATTGTCTGTTTGGTGCTTGTTGGAGCCGCTGTCAATGAATGAGATGATTGGAATGTGCATATTCAATACAACCAACTTGTCCATCGGTACCAGTGCGAGATCGTTTGCGAGCCACTCCATTTGTTGTTCTGTGACATAACCGTTATAGGTGTCACTGGTGTCACAAAATCCATGCTCCCCATCATGGTTCAAGCAGGGATACTGGACATTGTCCAGGGTGATGAAGTGAACATCGCCGATATCGAATGAATAGTAGGCTGGGCCCCATTCGCGCTTGAAGGTATCGAAGGAGTTTTCATCGGTTGGGGCGTCGAAATCTAGGTCGTGATTGCCCGGTACGTAATACTGGGGCGCATTAGCAACACTTAAGATCTGTTTAAAGCGTGGGTAGAGCCCAAGGTCGTCACCGAGTACATCACCTTCGACAATGATTCCTTCCACGTCTTTCATATTCATCGCGGCGAATTCTTTTGCCAGGGTGTCGCGGACATAACCCACTTCATTGTTACTGTAGGGTTGGGTGTCGCCAATGATTATCATCTTGAAGTTTTTTTTGTTGCGTTTATGACGTTTATTCTTGATCAGTGGAAAATTGATCATATCGGGCAAAGGACCTGTAGCATCAAGACCACCGAATCGGAGTTCTGGCGAACCCTCTGGTAAGTGGTGGTAGAAGAATTGTGGAATATTGTCCTCATCCACAGGGATGTCGTAATTTGCAGGTTTGGTTATGAAAACGGTCATGCCATCGAAGGCGGGTAATTCATAATATCCATGTTTATTGGTAGTAACCACATCACGGCCATTAGAGACCATGACATTGTTTATGCCTCTTTCGCCTTGATCCATGACGCCGTTTATATTGCGGTCTTTAAAGACCTTGCCTGTAACCATTTTGGTATCTGATGAAGCGCCGACGGTTTCAATTGTAGCTTTATAGTCAATATTTTTTGCATAGATTACTGACGGAACGACGCTGCAACCCAGAGCAATTGCAAGCGTCGTATTAAGGGTAAGTTTCATCTCAGGAATCCTCCCTAGGATAGGTTATTAGTGGACAAACCGAACGATTTGTGTGGCGAATCTTATTCTTATGGTGTGACATTGATATTTCGCAACAGAGAAATTTATTTTTCTTCCATGGCAATCCAGAGATCAAATAAATTTCACGCAATTGTTAATAAACTTTAATCAACGCATGTTCCTATTAGAGGTTTCCAATATAAATTTCTGGCTGCTAATTACAGGAAGGCACAATGCTTGATGCAAATACCGTGAGGGATTGGCTAAGGGAACCTATGCTCCACTTTATTGTTGCTGGGCTAGTGGTGTTTATTGTCGACAGTATGGTTAACAATAATGATGTAGTGGATGAGAACCAGATTGTAATTAACAACAGAGTGAAGAGTGAAATAATTCTAGAGTTTAAGCAGAAAAAGAGTCGTGATCCTTCGCAACAGGAAACCGATAAGATGTTGGATGCATGGTTGCGAAATGAACTGCTTTACCGCAAGGGATTGGATATGGGGCTGGCTGAGAATGATTCCATTATCAGGGATCGGGTAATTCAGAAAACGGTTTTCCTATTCAGAAGCCTTGCGGGTTTGAAAGAGCCGAGCATGCAGCAACTCAAAGAGTGGTATCAGGAAAAAGGAGCGAATTACCAAAAACAACCTGGCTACGACTTTGAACATATCCTGATTCGAGAGCAGGAACAACAAGCAAAACAAAACGCTGAAGAGATTTTAAACCAACTAGTGGCAGGAAAAGCAGCCCCAACCTTTAATCATGCTTATCATAAGTTTGTTGCCCGGAATAGGGCCGGCTTAAGTGTAACCTTTGGCGATGAATTTGTTGAGGAACTTGAACAATTACCCACGAATGAATGGAAAATAGTCAAATCCAAGAAAGGTTGGCATGTGTTGAGGATACAATCGATTAAACAACAACCTTTACCTGGGTTTGAGCAGATCAAGCCTTTGATTCGTAAGGATTGGCAACGCAAGCAACAGAGCGACCAGGTGGTCAAGTTGATCGAGGAACTGCGCAATAGCTACACAATACTGCGTCAATCGTCATGAAATTTGATAGAACTCTACTATTTATCTCACTGTGGCTGTTTTCTCAGGTTACTCTGGGCCATGCGATGGGTTCTTCATTCCTGCATCTGACTGAAACCTCTCCCAGTATCTTTTCTCAGCGTTGGGTGCCGGCGAAGCAGATTGAACGATTATCCTTAGTCGTCGAACCGCAATATCCACAGCACTGTTTTAAACAAGGACCTGTTGTTGACTGTGGAGACGATGGACTACTAGGTGATATCCACTTTGAGAATTTGCCATTACACGCAGATGTGGTTGTGCGCATTGAATGGTTGAACGGTGGCAAGTACACACAAGCAATATCAGGCCAAACCCAGTCAATACAACTGACTGCTGCTGATATCGGTGTAAACAGTCGGTGGCAAGTCTTGACTACCTATATGGTCATTGGTATCGAACATATCCTACTTGGATTAGATCACCTATTGTTTGTTGCAGGTCTGGTTTTGTTAGTGGGGTTTCAACGCCAACTCATATGGACCATTACGGCTTTTACTCTAGCGCACAGCCTGACCCTGGCCCTGAGTGTGACTCAGGTTGTCACCGTTTCTCAAACACCTGTAGAGATCATCATTGCCCTGTCAATTTTATTGGTTGCTGCTGAGTCTCTCGATAAGCGAATCACACTCGCGAGACGTTATCCTTGGTTGGTTGCCTTTGTTTTTGGGCTGGTACATGGCCTGGGATTTGCGGGAGCACTGCGAGAGGTCGGCCTACCAGAACATGAGTTACCACTCAGCCTGCTAACATTCAATCTGGGTGTTGAATTTGGACAACTTGGTGTGATTCTAGGTTTGTATCTGATTACATCCTTGATAAAGAGACTATATGAGAGTGGAAAATTGCTCCGGCCTGTTACTCTTGCCTCCGCCTATGTGATCGGCATTCTAGGGGCCTACTGGAGCATTAGCCGGTCTGCGGAACTCATAAATGTGTTCTAGGTACATCTATTTCTTAAGATGAACTCGAAGCTTCAGCCTGGAGCCGGCTATGCTCAGGTATAAAGCGAGATACCAAGGCAAAGATTACCGTAGTCAACAACATCAACAGGGCGAAGAACCGATAGTAGTCAGCCCCCTGCAGCAGATCACTCCCCTCGATGGCGAAATTAACCATGCTGGTGAAGAGATTACCCAGGGCAATGGACATCATAAAGAAGGCCATGACGAACGACTTCATCCGGTTGGGCGCCTGGGTATAGGAGAACTCAAGGCAGGTGATGGAGACCATCACCTCGCCACTGGTGAGCACCAGGTAGGCGAGTAGCTGCCAGGCCACGGACGGAGTCTGCCCGAGGTCAATTTGGTGCTGCGCCCAGCCCGAGATGACGAAGGCAAGGGCCGCCAGCAGCATACCGAAACCGATCTTGCGCAGGGCGCCAAATCGCCAGCGGCGCAGAATCCTGGGATAGATGAGATAGGAGAAGGTGGGCACCAGCAGCATCACCAGGAGGGGGTTGGCGGCCTGTATCTGCGCCGGCAGGATCTCGACCCCGAACAGATTGCGATCCATCGATTGAGCCTGGAGTACCCAAGCTGAACCGCTCTGGTCATACAGGGCCCAGAAGACGGCGACGAAGAGATAGAGACCGAAAAGCCGTGCCAGGGTGATTAACCCATCACGGCTGAGGGTCTCGCGTACAAATTCCCAGCCCCCTGGCGGGATATGAACAAAACGGTGTCGCCCGCTCCAGAAGAGTAGGGTGGCGACAACCATCAATACCCCAGGCACGCCGAAGGCCCAGGATGGTCCTATCTCTTGCAATAGCCAGGGAGTGGCCAGGATGGAAAAGAAAGCGCCCAGGTTGATGGCAAAGTAGAACCAACCGAAGGCACGGGGCAGCAGCTGTGCATTGGTACGCCCGAATTGATCCCCCAGATGGGCAGAGACACAGGGCTTTATTCCCCCTGAACCCAGGGCGATCAAACCCAGTCCCAGCAACAGGCCCAGGCGGGTGTGGTCCAGGGCCAGGGCGAAGTGGCCGAGACAGTACACGAGGGAGAGCAAGATGATGGTCCGATACTTACCCAGCAGGCCATCGGAAATCAATGCGCCCAGAAGAGGGGTGATATAGACGGCTGAGACAAACAGATGAAACCAGCCCTTTGCCTCCTCTTCGTTCATGCTATCGGCAACACCGTCGCTATTCACCAGGTACTGGGTCATGAAGACGACCAGAATTGCCCGCATGCCGTAAAAACTGAATCGCTCGGCGGCTTCATTGCCGATGATGAAGGGGATGCCCGCCGGCATGTGGCGGGAGGGCAGGGGGGCGGTGTGATATTCAGTCACGTATCAGAGCTGCTCCAGGGTGATCTAATTCACCTATCATAACCAATTACTTCAATGCGCGCCGGGGTGAACTGAATAACCGGAAGCAATGAATCAGGCTTAGTGGCAGAAATCTAAATCGAAAGCAGTCCCTTGATCCAATCGATATGCATATCCCTTGGCGAGTGATAAAAGTCTTTACAAGCGAAAGGTGTCTTGCAGGGAAAAGTGACTGCTGAGGAAATCAGGTATCCGCTGTCGACACGCCTGGATGTGCTCCGCAAGCTTTTCCAGACTGGGCATGTAAGATGACTTTAATCATTACTCCACGACCACCTTTTTCTGCGCCAGAATACGCTTCCACTTACCGGTGATATATCTGATTTCATAACTACCGGCCTGTTTGGGAGAACGTAAAAAAAAGGTTTTCTGAGCTTTGGCTGTTTTGCTTGCGATTGGGGATTTATCCGGTTGATTGGTATCAACCAGGATAATCTTGTCGTTTTTCCCCCCAGGCCCTGTCCACGTGACTTCGATCGGTTGGCCGAGCTTGACTGTCTCTGCGACCGTTAAGGTGGCGGTGGCTGGGGTCAGTTCGATTGGCGAACTGGTAAGTATGGATTTGCTTTGACCGGTGATATAGCGTACTTCATAGGGTCCGGGCTCTTCAGGTAATTGCAGGTTTGTCGGAATTTTGGCTTTAGCGGTATAGAAATATTTACCGTACTTGTTCGCCGCCTCGCCTTCAGCAACAATCGTGATGTAATCCCGTTTGTTGTTCGGCCCTTCCCAGTTAATTTCCAGGCGAGAGCCCGCCATGGCCTGTGACGGCACATTCACCTTTGCCGAGGCTGAGGTGACTTCAATCGGCACGCTGGCGAGTATTTTTTTATTCTGCGAAGTGATATACCTGATTTCATACTCTCCCCCCTGTTCTGCCGCACGGAGTTTTGCTGGGTTGCCGGAGTTGGTATAGGCATAGTTACTGTATTGATTCGACGCTGAACCTGCAGCAGCAATGGTAATATAATCAGACTTATTGGAAGGCCCAGTCCACTGAACCTCAAAATCAGCACCTGCGACAACGGTTTCAGGTGCTTCGAGGGTTGCCGATACTGCTTCAACTTTGATTGGCCGTGTCGCCAGCACGCGGGCCTTTTGATCGGTCAGGTAACGTAATTCATACTCCCCAGGCTCTATGGGCATGGTGAGCTTGGTCGGACTGCCGGAATTTGTATAACGGTAATGCAGGTACTTGCGGGTTTCCGCGTCTGGCTCGGAGACTGTGATGTAGTCATTCTTGCCATCTGGTCCGGTCCAGCTTACTTCAATAACCGAGCCTGCCGGTGCACTCTCAGGTGCATCCAAAGTAGCGGTAGCATCGACAACCTTGATGGGCATCTCTGCAAGCAGCTGTCTACTGCGTCCATGCATGTAGTAAATGAGGTGATCACCCGGCTCGGATGGTGCACGTAGTTTTGCCGGAGATCCGGTGTTGGAATAGGCATAATTCAAATATTTGCGCTTATCGGTATCTGCCTTGCGAATAGCTATGTAATCATGTTTGGCATCCGGGCCTTCCCAATCAACCTCGAAGTATGCGCCAATCTGAACTTCTTCCGGACCACTGATACTCGCTTCACCCAATTCTTCGGGTTTCGGTTCATGCTTTACGACTTCCTCGATACCACTGTTGAGTTCATGGGCATTTTTGGCTAACACATAACGTCCACCACCTGCTTCTGCCATACATTTCAATTGCGCGGTTTCCTCTTTTTTCAGATCAAAGCCAACCACATGTAGACGGAATCGCACGCCTGCCTGCTTGGCTTGTTTTACCGCTTCGCAGGGATCCCGCTTGCAGGTTTCAAGGCCATCACTTACTAGCACGATTTCTGCTTCATCTTCCAATGTCCGCACAAGATCAACAGCTTGTTCAACTGATTCGGTAATTGGCGTTTTGCCTTTGGGTTGAATAGCATCGATTTGCTGACTCATTGCAGAGTGGTTGATTCCAGCCATTGGGTAGACTAATTCAACATCATTGCAGTCACCTTTACGCCTGTGCCCATAGACGAGTAAGCCAAGCTGGTCCTGTGCTGAGAGTGTGCCAACCATTTTTTTCATTACATCCTTGGCGATTTCAATCTTGCTGCGATTATCAATTTGCCCCCACATGGAGCCGGAACCATCAAGGATAAACAGACGGTTTTTCCCAACAGTCTCCGGTGATGTTTCTTCTGCAGCCAAGGTGGTAAAAATCAGGGACGTTAGAAAAATAGAAACAGTCCTTATGATGGTTTTCATATTCTCCCCACTGATTGTTATTGTCAGAGTATGCCATTCAAGCCAGTATTATAGTTCCATTCTACTGCATAGAATACTACGCGCAGGGTAGCGATCAGTGAGGATACTGTGCAAGTGAGCCAAGTCATCGCTTAGGGTATCTGTTATTTAATGGGAGTGTCAGGTTTTTTTGTGCGGTGCAGTAGCCGGAGAGACTTAATAGATTGGATGGACTGCCCCGGTTACAGTTAAAAACCGGGGCAGTATGCGTCGGATGAGATTCTCCCACCCGGCGTGGTGGCATGGTTGGCTATCTTTCAGCCAGGCTACCGCCGACGATTTTTTCACAGGTCCCTTTGAGTACCAGCATCCAGGCGTTACCTTGAGCGTCTGTCTTTGAGGAACCGGCGCAACTGGTGCCAGGGCCGGCCTTACAGTCGTTCTTGCCTGCTTTGGCAACGCCATAACACTTTTCCGTGCCGGCAGATGGTGCGGCATTCGCCACTCCCATGGCCAATGCGGTAGAAATTGCGCCGGCTACGATGGCAGTCTTGGTTGTCTTGTTCATGATTTTCTCCTCTGGGGGATTTAGAATTGATTGAGTAGGATTCGACAGCCTGCTTGATGCATGACCTCAAGCAAGAATACGAACCATTTCAAGTTCTGGATTCATCAGAAAAGAAAAAATTAACCTCGATTACATGGGGGTTTAAGTGGATCTCTTGCAATCAGATGGCGATTCATTTGGCAAGTCTGGCACCAATGATACCGAATTTGGCCTTTGACAGTTGCGCTTTCGGGATATTGTTCACTCCCAAATCGAACAATCGCTTTTTGCCTGCGGGTAAGATCGATTTATAGACCCGCTTCACCTTTCTTATCTGCCCATTGCTGTCACGGTACTTGATTGCAATGACGATACCCTTTACATCGCGGGGGGTCGGGTTGGATAACTCCGCCTTGAGTCTGCCCTTGTTATCAAGGCCGGTACGCAATTTGATATAGTTTTGCGGATTCTCCGATAGGTCGAGGGCCATCAAAGAACCATAGGCTGCCTTGCCTTGCGCGGTATCTTTCGAGGCGGCCTTGCGAAAATAGGACTTGGCGGATTTCAGGTTACCCGCTGCCTTGGCCAGATTACCCAGGGAGTTGTAGGCGTTTGCAGTCGGCAGCAGTTGCACGCTTTTCTCAAGATCTAGCTTGGCGGCATCGTCATTGTTCAACTTCTCATTGACCAAACCGCGCTTCAAGTAGTAGTAGAAGAAGCTGTCATTCAATTTTATCGCTTTATTGTAGTGCTGCTTGGCAATGGCCGGGTGTTTGCTTTTCTCCTCAATATCACCGAGCAGGGCATGAAAATGGCCCTCTTTGGGTTCCATTCGCATCGCCTTTTTGGCCAGTGTCCTGGCCTTTTTTAGATCGCCTTTTTGCAGCGCCTTACGCCCCTCTTCATAGGCTTCATAGGCAGGTTTGGTACGTTTTATATGTGCTGTCCTGGCCTTGAAGCGATCCTTGCCCACAGTACCGCCTTTGGGAAGCTCGGCTGCGGTCTTGATATTGTTTTCTACCCGCTCCATGGAGGGTGGATGACTGGCGAAAAGACCGCTCAGCCAGTCCTGGTTCTTACTTTCCGAGAGGCGTACGAAGGTGCGTTGGAGATCGATAGCTCCCTGAGGGTCATATCCCGCCTTCGACATATATTGCATACCGTAGTAGTCGGATTCCCGTTCTGCATCCCGACCATATTTCTTGGTCACCAATTGTGCGCCAAGGCCGGCGCCCAACTGCGCGATTTGGGCATAATCCTTTCCCTGGGTACCGATCACAGTCGCCATAACCGCACCCTGAATCAACATCCCGCGGGACATACTGTTGGCAGTATGCTTGGCGGCGGCATGGGTGATTTCATGGCCCAGTACCGCGGCCAGTTCCGCCTCGCTCTGCAACTCGGTGAGCAGACCGCGATTGATGGAGATCTTGCCGCCGGGAAGTGCCCAGGCATTGGGTACCGAGTTGTTCAAAACCTTAAACTCATAGGGCAGGTTGCGATCGCTGACAGCGGCCAGACTTTGACCTATTTCACTGACGTAGGCAGTCAACTTCTTGTCGACCGTGTAATCCCCCCCCTGGGATTGGCGCAGTGGGGCATAGTTTTTTCGCCCGATCTCCATCTCCTGAGCCTCTGAAACAAGGCTGAGTTCATTTTTTCCCGTGACAGGGTTTACCGCGCAACCGGTGATCAGGGAGAAGGAGAGGGCGACAGCGATCAGTAACCTATTCATGTCATGTCTCGGTCAATATCAGTTAAATCAGTACTCTTCTGCAGTCCGGGTAGTTGTTTTGGGGAGCATCAATTGACCCTACGATAGCTGGGCTCATGCTGTCAACGGGCTCGGCTCAAGCTGGAAAAGTATCTATCCATCTAGTTCATTGACAACGATCTGCGGATGGCGTTCTGATTCCAGTATGGGGAATTGCAGATTCGGTATGCTATATTCTAAGCATATGAAAAATCAGACATATGCAGATATGACAGTGGATTCCGCAGGGTCGGTGGCGGGACGTTTTGTTAGTGACATTGTTTTACAATTCAAAACAGAGATGATCTGCAAGGGAACGAATTTAGCGGTTGAATGGATCCCTTACAATTGAGTTGAAGGCAGCTCCCCTTCCAATGCCTTGAGGAAGGCCACAATCTCTCCAACCTCGGTATCGCTCAGGGCCTGATGGGTTGCCACACTGAGTCGTTGCTCACCCTTCAGCCACTGGATGGTCTCATCATCCCTCTCATCGTTGCTTATGGTCTTGCCCAGTTGAACCTGGGCCATGATGCGTACCGCCTCTTCCAGGGACGTGACGGAACCATTGTGGAAGTAGGGGGCGGTGCGGGTCACATTGCGGAGTGAGGGTATGCGCCAGACACCTCCGCCTGCACCATCCTTGCTTTTCGAAGCGCCCAGATCCTCATTCAAACGGTGGCGTCTCTCATATTCCGTGTTGGGAATAGAAGGAAATATTCTGTAGGGTGTATCTTCGCTGAAGTGACTTGCAGCGCTGAAATTCGGCCCGGAGTGACAAAGGATACAGCCGGTTGATTCGAACAGCGCCATGCCACGAATCTGTTGTTTGGAGAGAGCACTGGCATCGCCCCTGACAAAACGGTCATAGGGGGAGTCTGGTGTAATCAGGGTGCGTTCATAGGCGGCGATGGCCTTGGCGATGTTGTCGATCGTGATCGACGGCTGACCGGGAAAAGCCAAGGCGAACGCCTCGACATATTCCTGAATACCCTTCACGGTCTCGACTACCCGATCCAATGAGGGCATACCCATCTCGATGGGGTTGACCAGTGGCCCCTTAGCCTGATCCTCTAGGGAGGCGGCGCGACCGTCCCAGAACAGCACCTTTTGGAAGGCGGCGTTGAGCACGGTGGGTGCATTTCTCGTCCCTTGCTGAGCATCGATACCGATCGAAGCGCTCAGTCCGTCACTGCCACCTTTAGCATCGGAAATTTCATGGCAGGAGGCACATGAAAGGGTGCCGTCAGCCGACAACCGGGTATCGAAGAAGAGCATTTTACCAAGCCTGACCTTCTCCACCGTTGACGGATTGTCCCGAGGCGATGGTGCAGTGGAGGGGAGAGCCTGCCAGGTGTAGGGGGTTTTCACCATTCGCGGGTCATACAGTCTGCTGTTTGTGGTCATGACAGAAGCGAACACATGTTGACGCTCTGGAAACAGGGCCAACATGGGTCCCGGATTGAGGGAAAAGAGGATGACAAGGCCGATCTTCAAGCTAAAGGCGATGATGCCGGTTCCAAGGCCTATGCCAAGCAGCCATCTTCGCCGCTGGTCGGGTGCGATTTCACGTACCATGCTGATGAGCAGAAAAAAACCGGCGACAATCGCAACCGTGCCGAAAGCAAGAAGTTCAACGCTGCCTGTATTCATCCCAATGTTCCTGAAACTGCAGTGACGAATCGCCGTTCAACCCCTATTTCAGGCCGAGATTCCGGTAGAGCATCAGGCCCGGGCAGATACCGGTTAAGCCGGCAAAGACCAGCATCCCGGCTGGCAGGTAGAGAAACCAGTGCACCTGGTTCCAGCCGGACAATCCGATACCGGTGAAGAGCAGGGTGGCGACAGTTAGGAAGAGCATGCGTTGGGCACTCATTGATATTCTCCAAGATGTTGAAATGTCTTGAAGTAGAGCATATGTTCAAGGAGAATAATTTAGAAATTTTATTTATGAATGGAATTGATTTAAAAATCGAATGAATTGAAACATGAATCTGAAACAACTTCAGTTCGCCGCTCACGTGGCCGAGACCCACTCATTCAGTCGCGCCGCAGAGCTCAGCTTCGCCACCCAACCCACCCTCTCCAATGCCATCTCGCAACTCGAGGATGAGTTGGGTGGCAGATTGTTCAACCGCACCACGCGCAGGGTGGATCTGACCCCCTTTGGTGAATTTATGCTGCCGCGAATCAATGAGGTACTGCAGAGTCGGAATGAGTTGGCCAAGGCGGCAGAGTCCTACCACAATCCAACCCACAAGATGCTGCGCATCGGTTTTTCACCCTTGGTTGACATGCAACGCTTGGATCAGGTGTTGGCGCCCTATCGGCAGGCCAATCCGGATATCACCATATTCTTCAAGGAGTGTTTCATCGATGATCTGGCCACACGCCTGAGCAAAGGACAGATCGATGTTCAGATCCTGCCAAGGGTAAAGGAGAGTAATGCGGAACATGCCTGTCTCTTCTATCGGGACCCGCTTTACTATCTGCCTGCATCTGCTGACAGTCAGAGCTCAAGCCATCTTTCTTTCAAGATTGCCGACCTGCCAGCCACCCCGATAATCCTTACTGGTGGTGGTTGCGGGCTCAACGCCGCCCTGACGACAATACTCAAATCCAAGGGTGTCGAGCTGCATGCCTATGCAGGGCAGGCCCTTACCTATCAGGTGATAGAGGATTGGGTCTCCTTGGGGATAGGTGCCGGGATTCTGCCGAAGGCCAAGATCTCAGCCGAAAACAAGGCAAGCTATCCGTTGTTTATGGAAAAGGATGAACCTGCCTGTTTCAGCTTCGAGTGGAGCTGGCAACCTGAATGCACTGAACACGCACATGTTAAATCCTTTATCGATTACATTCAGACCACAGTCCCGGCATTGGTCAGTGGTCAGGCCAAAGCAGCTGACCAGCAGGGTGTGGGCTAAGCACACTGGTGGCGATCTCGATTGATTTAAAAACTGAATAAATTTCATTCTTAAATACAATTTCTCATTCAATCAACAAAAACCTACTCTGAAATGGTGATCGACAATTCGTGTCGTTCCACAATCCAAATTTTTGCTGTTTAGGAGTAGTCACAATGAAGATCCGTTTCTACAAGCTTGTCACTAGCGCTGTTCTGCCACTCGTCTTGGCTTGCGCTTCACCATCCATAATTGCCGGCAATGATGAGTCATCTGAGGCTTCACTCTATGAACGCCTGGGCGGCTATAACGCAATCACTGCTGTGGTGGATGATGTGGTTGTGCAGATTGCCGCAGACGAAAAACTTGGCCGTTTTTGGGCCCATCGAGGAGATGACGGTATCACTCGGGAAAAACAGTTGATAGTGGATTTTATTGTGGCCAAAGCGGGTGGTCGTCTCTACTACAGAGGACGGGATATGAAGCTATCCCATGAAGGCATGAGCATTGATGAGAAGGATTGGGAAATCCTGATAACCGCGCTGAAAAATACCCTGCACAAATTCAAAGTGCCTGCCAAGGAGAGTCGAGAAGTATTGGATTTCTTTGCCAGTACAAAGAAAGACATTGTGGAGAAATCGTAACAAGCACCATAAGCTTACTGGTCTGTTGTTCTCGAGTGCTTGTAACTCCTGGCGTGTGATCAGCACGACTCGATAAAAGGGGTTACACGCTACTCGAGACGATACGTGAAGCCTTGGCGTAGACTGGCTGGTAAGCGCAATCGCACAATCATGATTATCACCGGGCCGCGCAGCTGGATATTTGGTGATAGGGTCTTCCCTTGGGCAACATATGGCCTCAATTAAAGGTATGACACACATCTGACGTTAACCTATTGAATTCGCTTTAACAGCTCTTGAAGCGTTTCCCCAATAGGTCTTCCTGAAACAGAAGTGATCGAAAGGATTTTAGAATGGACACAACCAGCCCATATGCCACGCCAAAAGCCGAAGTACTGAGTAATCAGGAAGAGTATGGATCCATCAATATTTTATCTGCAAAGGGACGAATAGGACGCCTGCGCTATATCGTCTACACCATCGGCATCACATTCTTTTGCTATCTGATTATGGGGGGGTTATCAGGGCTGTTCGCGGCGACCCTGTCTGAGGATTCAGTTGGTCTGCTCATACTGCCTATTACTGCACTCGGAATCGGTGCCATGTTTTTCATCAATATTGTGCTGACGATTCAGCGATGTCATGACTTTAACATGTCAGGTTGGTTGAGTTTGATTCTTGTAATCCCACTTGTGCCTCTTATTTTCTGGTTTATACCTGGCACCGTGGGGGCAAACAAATATGGTCCTCAGTCACCACCGAATCGAAGTGGGGTCATGATCATTGTGATAATACTTGTCATGATCGTGGTTTTGGGAATCTTGGCGGCTATAGCGATCCCTGCCTATCAGGAATACCTGACACGAGCCGCTGCAGCAGGGATGTAGTATTTGCCCACTTAAAGCTGTCGGTACGCCCATTGCTGAGGGCATAGTAGTTATCTTACAGCCCGCAGTCGTTATGTGGTGGCATGGGTAGATGAAAGCAGCCGTGAAATGGTGCGGTTTCTGCTCTGTGGATAAAATTGTAAAAAAGCGGGCTAAATGGAGTACCGACATATATAAGCACCATGAAGATGGGGCTTTTTGTTATTTCCGGTACTCTGTTTGGGTCTTTGAATATGGTGCCCGGTGAGGGACCAAAATCGAACTGTAACAGCAATCTTTTTGCACAATGGGAGGTAAATAGCAAGGATATAACTGAGGCGCTGGACGGTGTACTAACACCGGAGGATTGCGAAGAGGTTTTCGACACGCTGGCGGAGTGGAATGAGTATCTGGAACAACATGTTCCGTATTTCCGGGAGCCGCAGATATGAGCAGCGGCACCCGATCAAATCCAGGGCTTTCTAACGCATTTCACGCGGTTTCCTCCGAAAGTCAGCCTCTGAAAGCAGAAAAGAAAGACGCTCCGGCCCCGTTTTCCCTGCGTCTGAGCACCAGTGAGCGTGCATACCTGGAGGAACTGGCCGGGAACCAGCCGCTAGGAGCCTACATCCGGGACCGTCTCCTGGGGGAGAAGGCCCACAAACGCCGCCGATTCAGAAAACCGCAAATCAACGACGAGATGGCGGCCCGGTTTCTGGCTGAACTTGGAAAGTCGCGTTATGCCTCCAACCTGAACCAGCTCAGTAAGGCCGTGCATACCGGGACGCTGGACGTTTCCCAGGATGTGGAACAGGAGATACGAGAGGCCTGCGAAAGCGTTCAGATAATGCGTGATGTTCTGATGCAGGTGTTCGGGGTTCTGCCGGGGAGGGAGAAATGATCCTGCACGGCAATCAGCGGGGCGGAGCGAAGAACCTGGCCCTGCATCTTACGAAGGACGAAAACGACCATGTTGAAATTCATGAACTACGTGGCTTCGTGGCGGATGACCTGATTTCGGCGTTGCGGGAAGTGGAGGTTATCAGCCGGGGAACGAAGCGGACAAAGCAGTATCTCTATTCCCTGAGCCTGAATCCGCCGCCGGATGAAACTGTCCCGACGCCCGTGTTTGAGAAAACAATTGAGCGCGCCGAGCAGAAGCTCGGCCTGGATGGACAACCTCGGGCCGTGGTGTTCCACACCAAAGAGGGGAGACGGCATTGCCATGTCGTATGGTCACGGATTGACGCATCAGCCATGAAGGCCATTCCGCTCCCTTTTACGAAACGAAAGTTGACGGAACTATCGCGGGATTTATTCCTGGAACAGGGCTGGAAAATGCCCCGTGGCCTGATGAGTCCCGGTCAGCGTGATCCCGGCAATTTCACGCTGGCGCAGTGGCAGCAGGCCAAACGGACCGGTAAAGACCCTAAAGCGATCAAACAGACCTTTCGGGAATGCTGGGCGGCCAGTGACAGCCAAAGCGCTTTTGCCAGGGCTCTTAAAGAGCGCGGTTATGTATTGGCCAGAGGGGACCGCCGGGGCGTGGTGGCGCTGGATCATCGTTGCGAGGTGTTCTCCGTTTCAAAATGGGCGGGCGTACGCGCCAAAGACGTACGCGGCAGGCTCACAGACCCGGACAACCTGCCAAACGTTACGGAAGCCCGCTCAGAGATCGCGCGGGAGATGTCCGCCCACCTGGAAAACCTTCGTCATCACCAGAAAGCGGCTATCGCCATTCGTATCGGACAGATCAGGGACAAGCAACAAAAGCTGGCAAAAGAGCACCGCTCGGAACGTGACAGGTTGCAAAGGCGTCACGAGGTCCGCACCCGGGCCGAAACGAAGGCGCGGCATGCCCGGTTCCGAAAAGGCCTGAGGGGGCTGTTCGACCGCTTCACGGGGCGGCATCGTCAGATCGCCAGGCAAAATGAACAGGACGCGCATCTGGCCCATGTCCGGGACCGGCAGGAAAAGGATGATCTGATATTCAGGCAGGTTGAACGGGAAAGCGCGATTCATCGCAGGATCGGACGGTTGCGGGGCTATGACGAGCGCACCAAACATGACCTGGAAAGGGATATTTCCCGGTATGAAGATGTCAGGGCGCAAAACCGGGATACGGTCAAATTCGAACGCTCGGGCAACTCTCAAGTACCCTCTGTTTCGCACGGGTATCACAGATAAGCCAAGTTATAATAAAAAACCGACTTTGTCGGGCTAGGTATTAGCTATTATTTGTAGTAGTCGCGATTTGGTCTAATAGTTACAGGTATACAATGTTTTTAATAGAGAATGCCTATTCCTATTTGGTTATACTCTTGGCTACTCTTATTATTTCTTGGGTCTTCTCCATCTACCCATTTTATTTCTAATGATACCACGATTCCTTGCTGGTTCTTTGGTGGTGATTCTGTTAATTGCCATGAGATACCGTATGCTTTGAGTTTATGGGTATCATCTCCATCATCAATATCATCATCTTCAGAAAAATCATTCCAATAAGAATAAGAATAGAACAAGGAAAGTCTACCGTTATCTAGTTTTTTAAAAAAAGGATAAAATGTAATATCAATATCTGTGTAAAATCGACTAACATTTCCTTCATTATTGTCTTCTGCATCAATAATATTTTCGTATTCAAGACCTACTGTTGGTGCCCAATACCACTTAAAATCATCGCTACCTTTCAAATAATTGATACCCGCCTTACCCCATATACCAGTTAGTTCACCAATTGCAAGTAGACTTTTCGAATCCTTCTTTTTGTCTGTTTTGTGGGCAAATGAAAATTCTGGAATGAAACTATATCCATCTGTCAAATCCCCCCAGCTATCTTCCACGGCGAATACTAATGCTGAAAGATCCTGCTCTTTTGTTATAAGAGTATTCTTATGTCTCTCAAGTGTTAAGGAAAACTCTCTATCAGAACCTTGGGGTAAATAGCTTCCTTTTATCGCTAAATCTAAGGAGGTTGATGAGTCCCCTTCGTCTGGTGATGTGCGTTGAATAAGTGCAGGTTTTGATGTTAAATTTTTGTCCCTACTATGTTGTCTTATCGACCAACTAAATTCTTCCTGTGAGTGAGATAATGTGGTGTAAAGAAAAAAAACTACAGTTCCGGCTGTGGTGTATAAAAATCTCACAATCTCTCCCTCCATGATATTATTATTACTTGGTTTCTGAAGCTTTTTTAATCTGCTTGATAACTAATTCGCATGCGTCACTAACTTTGTTTAGCTTTCCGCAAGTATCTTTGCTTACTCTATACCCACCATGTTTTCGAATGATTTTATTTAGAGGTTTTGCTAACTCGCGTCTAAAGGCTTTTACAAAACCAAGATCACCAAAAAACTCTGTATCTGGTTGCACATTAGAACTATCGTCTCCCATCGCCTTAACAATCTTCTTAATAGTATTAATGACCTCTTCACATATTACGCTATCGTCAATCATGGAATTCCCTTTTTATGCTTTATACAGCAGATAATGATATGTCTGTATCGTGTCCAAAATTAAACAAAGTGTCTTCTAGACAAATCGTTATGATTCTTTATTTAGGTGTTACCTAAGAAACACAATGCAACGAATAATTTGCCGGTTATGTTTATTTATTTGGATGCGACAGAAATCAGAATGAAAAAAGGTTTCACTGTCAACCTCCATGGTCTTGCGTGTTTTTATTAAATGATTTGTTCTATGAGTTTAATAATTTAGCTCAAGTTATATGAAATGCAAGAGATACTAAATATTACCCCTTTAATAATCATTGTTTATTTAATGTATTTGGCTTTCATTTAACGTGAGAGGTGGGCAAGACATGTAGAAGTGGATATTGATTAGAGTATAATCACCTGGAATGAGGTATTATCTGGTAAGAAAATCTCAGGTTTTAGAACAGGGAAACTGGCACATTTTATTTCGCCGGTCTGTACTCAAACGTCGCCCGGACGATGCCGTGATCAGATAAGCCGTCTTCTTTATGGTTATCTGCATTCAGGTGATCGTTAAACAGCTCCATGCCTTTAAACGCCCAGAGCCGTTTGCGGGAATTATCGTAAAACTCTTGCGAGACCAGGATATGATCCAGGGTTTCTTTAATTTTCTGATAAATATGCGTGTAGTACACATCGCGCAGGCTGCGGTATTCCTGCAATGTTCCGGTTGTATAAAGCGCCGTATCGCTTCCACCCTTATCCAGGCCGCTTAACAGGTAGTTGGGCTGTCCGGTCAGGATATTTAACGTGTTGCTAAGCTGGGAGTCATTCAAGTCACCCAACACAACAACCGGATTTTCATTACCTTTCATTTCTTCTGTCAGGATCATGCGTAGCGCCGCCGCTTCGGCTGTGCGCCGGATAGTAGAAATAGCCGCCCCCAATGCTGAGCTATGTTTAGAATAGTACGTTTTATGATCCTTGTACCATTGCTCGTAGTAGATTTTTGAGGGGGCCTTGGATTTTAAATGCGCGACGTAGACGGAGATCGTTTTGCCATTGGATCGCGGCTTTACGCGAAAATGCAGTACGGGCCGTGAAAATGCATGAATGGAGACGGCAATCTCGCCGGTTTGCGGATCATCCCCGCCGCTATCCAGCCTGAACTTCTCCGGGAAATCGCTGATCCATTCCGGCTCTCCAACCAGGATGTCTTTCCGCACCGCGCCCGCGCATACGATAGACTCCCCGGCATGACCTGGAGGAGCCATGAGCGTATACTCTTCCTCCGGTTTCGCCGCCTTGAAAACGTCTTTCAGCGCTTTGGCGTGCCAGAGTTCCTGGAATCCCCAGATGTCACTTCCTACCGTGTTGATCATCTGTCCGGTCCATGCCACTTTTTTATCGTATATCTCCTGGTCCCAGCCGTCCTTGTCGTTATAGATCGGGAGTCCCGGAAGATTGATGTTGAAAAGATTGCAGGATGCAAACGTTACCTGGGTCCGTCTTGCCATGAGCTGTTTCTCCATATTCCGTGCCACATGAAAGGAGATAATAGAACATCGCTCACAGTTCCGCAGGATTTAAGCGTTGAAAATCCTGGCAAATCTCGCTTTTGCAACAGGTCGGTCATCGTCCTGTCATACCGGCCACGGAACAGGGTGGCATAACGGGGATAAACATCCACTCACCACCCGATCCCGACTTGACAGACGAGGGCTGCCAGACCCATAGTTTTCATAAATAAAAACAATTCGAACTATTCCATAGGCATAAAACGGACTTGGCCTATAGTGCGGGCGCAGTCCATGGAGGAGATACATATGAGTCTTTACGCGCGCCTACTGCCCGGTTCTTCTCTTCTTCTTTTTCGACTGCTGCCGTTCTTATCCAGTGGTGTCGTTCCGAACGGCGGACCAGTCAACTCAACCACGCCCGTAATCGCCTTTAATAAATCATAGATATCCCGGAGGAAGAGACCATGAAACGCTTACTTCCAGTCCTCGCGCTATCGCTGTGCGGGGGTTTTTATATGGGTGGGTCTTATGCCTCCTGTCCGAGTTCAGTTCCTCCTTCATCGGGGGACGGTGCGTTTGTGAGAGTTGGAACTCGTACTTATGGCGAAGACGGGTTTGTGAATGGTTGTGATGAATATGTGACGTCAACGACAGGTTCGGGAAATGAGTCTTATGATGCACATGCACAAAGAACGTTGGGAGTTTTAGAGGGGTCAGCTGATTGGGCAGCGTCTGCTATTCGTAGAGGTATGAGCGTAGCAGCGTCTTTAGATATTCATAGGCCCAATATTGTTCCCGGGGGTACGAATAGCGCAACGGTTCGCGATACTTATACATTTGTGGTGCCAAGCGCTTCCCCGGAAGATCCTGTTGTGTTGAATTATAAAGAATGCAGTATGTATTCCGGTTTGCCCGAACCAACCACAGCGTTAACTACAACTACAGTGACGGTAACGGGGGGGAATGTTTCGACCATAAACAAAGGGCCGCAGATTCTGTTTCGCCATGATGGTTATGTTGATCATGATCCCCATGTTTGCAACTTCAAGACGATCAAGCTTGAGAGCAGCGGAACATATACGGCTCATCTCAGAATCAGCACTAAAATGGACCAGCCTGGTGTGCAAGGTCTGGATCGTAAAGGCGCTATTTACGCTTATAATGAGCTGGATGTCGGGAACTTGAGTTGCACGAACAGCGCTGGTGACACAGTTCCCGGATGCGGAGAGCCGCCCATACCGGAGAAGACCCGCAATCAGGCCGCAAGAGCGGTTGCGGCGGCTGGGGCTTCTGCGAATGGTGCGGGAAGTGAAGTGGCTAAGGCTGACGATCCTTGTGATGAGGTTGGCGGTCCGATCAATTATTTTTACGGTTACAAGCACAAGGACCAGCTTGATTACGCGAACGGGGTTTTGTCTTTTGTTCGTAACTACCGCAGCGATCGCGACTGGATTTTCAGTCCTGTCATGGGAGACCGCTGGCGGCATAACTTTGAAGGCAAGATAACCTACAGCGAGTATAGCGGCAACAAGTTTGCAGATGTGGTGAACAGCGCGGGCGCTGTTGTCATGTTCTATAACGAGGGCAGCGGCTGGGTGCCTTACTATGATGACGTGACGGCAACGCTTACGGGAGACAGCACCAACGGCTTTACCTTCACCACCAACAATGACACGACGTATCTCTATAGCGGCGCGGGTGAGTTGGAGCGGATCGAGTACCAAGGGCATGAAGCGGTGAACCTGTCCTACAATGCCACCAGCGGGCTTTTAGAGACTGTGAGCAACGAGCACGGGCAGAGCCTGACCTTCAACTACAACACTGACGGTTATCTCTCCAGCGTTGTGACGCCGACGGGAACCTTCACTTACGGCTATGATACCGATTTCAATCTGATCAGTGTAACCAAGCCCGATACGAAGGTGGTGACCTATAACTACGATGATACGAACTGGCCCCATGCGTTGACCTCTATCGAGGATGAGCGCGGGGAAACTATCGGGACGTATACCTACAATGCGGTGAGCGGCAAGGCGCTGACGACCAGTTCCCCGGTGAAGGTCGGCGGCTCAATGACGGATAGTACCTACAGCGTGGCGTACAACACAGACCGCACGGTTACCGTGACCAATCCGCTGGGCAAGCAGACCACGTACCATTTCACGACTGTGAACGGCCTGCAAAAGCTGGTGGACGTGGAGGGGCATGCCTCGACCAACTGCGCAGCGGCGAACAAGTCTTACAGCTATACGGATGAGGGCTGGCTTGCGGGCAAGACGGACTGGGAAGGCAACGTTACCAGCTACGGCTATGATGCCTATAACCGGCTGGATACGATCACGGAAGATGACGGCGGGCCGGACGAGCGCGAGACGGTTGTAACCTATACGGGCACGAGCGGCCATCTTGCCGATACGATCACGATGGACGGACTTGTTATCGATTATGACTATGACAGCGATAACCGTTTGACGCAGGTGACCTATACCGACACGGCAGCCACCCCCAACGTGAGCCGCGTTCACGGGTTTAGCTATTACGCGAACAGCACGGACGGAAACGGTAACACAGTGCTCGGCAAGCTCCAGACCTACACGAACCCGCGCGGCTATGATACGGATTTGACGTATGACGCAAGCGGGTTGCTCGACACCGTGACCAACGAGAAAGGCCATGTGTGGGACGTGTATTCGAGAGACAGCGCCGGACGTATCACAGAAATTCTCGATCCGAACGGCACCAAGGACAAAATCGACTATGACGCGCTGGGGCGGATGACCAAGTACACGCAGGCCAACAACCGCAGCGCGCCCGTGAAAGGCTCCACGACTTACGCCTATTACGATGACGGGGCGCTGTACAAGACGACGCTGGCCAACGGCGTTTACCTGAAGAACTACTACGACGAGGCGGGGCGGCTTGAGAAAATCAACAGCTCCGACAGCGGCGAGTATTACTACTTCGACGATGCCGGGAACGTGCTGGAGACCAAGCGCAAGAAGATCGGCGGTTCCATCACGTACCGCTACTTCAAGGAGTTCGACGAGCTTTCGCGCCTGCTCTCGACGCATCACACCAACGACGATGTGAGCTACGCCTACGACAAAAACAGCAACGTGACCAGCATCACGGACGGCAATGACTATTCCTCGACGCTGGACTATGACGGGCTGAACCGCCTTATCCAGCATACGGACAGGCGCGGGGGCGTGAGCGACTTCACCTATAGCCCGCTTGACGACCTTTTGGGGGTTGCGTTTGGCTCGACCACGGACAGCGATAGCAACAGCTATCCGGTGGAGCTTGAGACAACCTACAGCGTCAACAGCTTCGGGGATGTGGAGAGCGAGAGCAGCCCGGACCGTGGCACCACCACCTACAGCTATGACGCCAACGGCAACGTGACGCAGCGCGTGGACGCGGAAGGGCGCACGGTGCAATACGGCTATGACGAGATCGACCGCCTGACCGGCATCACCTACCCGAACGACAGCACCCTGAACGTGACGCTGACCTATGACAGCGCGAGCGGGTGCGGGGCTTCGGACGGGCGTTTGTGCACGGTCTACAGCCCGTCCTTCGGCACGGTGGATTACGTCTATGACGATGCGGGCCGTGTGACGCAGGTCAGCGAAACCCCGGCAGGAGCGACATTCAGCCTCGACACGTATTACGGGTATGACGCGGCGAACTATGTGACCTCGGTCATCTACCCTTCGGGGCGCGAAGTGACGTACAGCTATAACCTGAACGGTGAAGTGACGGAGGTCACCGCCGAGGTAAACAGCACGGTCACGACGCTGGCAGACAGCATGGTGTATATGCCCTTTGGCCCTGTTGAGAGCATGGACTACGGGAACGGGCTGAGTGAAGCCAACACGTATGACGCGGGGAACCGCCTGCTCACGCGTGAGGTAACGGACGGCGTAACGCCTGTGATGGATGATACCTACACCTACGACAGCAACGGCAACGTGGACAGCGTAAACGGCGAGAAACACAGCTACAGCCGGAATGACGAGCTTGTGAAGCAAGGGGCGTTTGAGTACCTGCTTGACGGCGCGGGCAACCGTTTGGAAAAATCGCGCTGGAGCCAGAATATAGACATCGACTACCTCTATGCGTATGACGGCACGAGCTACGGCAGCCGGATCGAGGAAATCTATGACGGCTACGCAAGCAGCACGATAGCGGGTATCACGCTGGACGATGCGGGGATGACGGACAGCTACGGCTCCCAAAGCTACATCTGGGACGAGGCTGGCCGCCTGATCGAGGTGAAGCAGGGCGCTTCTACGCTTGGCGCCTATGCCTATGATCCGCAGAACCGGCGCACAGCCAAAACGGCAGGCTCTACAACCGTGTACTATGTGCATGGCCGAGGCGGCGCTCTGTACGGCGAGTATGACGGCACAGGGGCGCTTGTAAGGGAGTATGTGCACTTCGATGGCCGTCCTTTGGCGCAGGTGGACGCGGGCACGAGCGAAGCGCTCACCTATCTGCATACGGATCATCTTGGCACGCCGCGGGAAGGCACGGACGACAGCGGCTCCAGTGTCTGGTCATGGGCCTATGCGCATAACGTGTTTGGCGACACCCCGCCGACGGGCAGCGCAACGGTCAATCTTCGGATGCCGGGGCAGTACGCGGACGCGGAAAGCGGTCTGTTCTACAACCACCACCGCTATTACGACCCGGCCACAGGCCGCTATATCTCCAGCGATCCTATCGGCCTGGCGGGCGGCCTCAACACCTTCGCCTACGCCATGGCCAACCCCGCAAACTACACCGACCCGGAGGGATTGCGGGCATCGGCACCGGCGAGAGGCGTTCCTTACTTAAGCACATGCTTACAAATCCTTGAGTTCTTTCAGGGACGGCCACTGTGCAATAATGAGCCTGCTTGCTGCAAGAAGCATGGTTTGGAATGCCCGCAGCCTGTGTTTGCGAACGAGGCGAACCAGCCGGAGCAGCCCGCTCCCGGCAAGAAGGCAGGAAGCAACAAAGGTGAGGAGGTGCCAGGTGAGGAAGGGGAGAAGCTTGATGATGATTATGGGGATTTGACAGAGGAAGAAATACAAGATATCCAAGATGCTGTAGATGCTGCGGGTAGACCTATTGATATTGTAGGATCAGCAGTTGATGGCGAAAGAACCGAGGACAGTGATATTGATTATACGACTGTTCCAGCTAATAAGCCCTATTTTGATGACCCTGCTTCGCTCCCTGGTATTGATGAAGATGATGGTATTTTACAAGGAGCACCAGATAGAGGTTCGGAGTCTATACGTTTTGAACCCGGCGTGAAACCAAGGAGAGTAAGGAATTAAAATGGCTAATTTGACTAGATACTGGTTTGAATTTGAAAAACCGGATAAAGATGAAGTATGGCGTCTTGCTAAAGCAGGAGTAGGAAGGGGTTGTGGCGTGACCGCTTTCACGGAAGATGATGCGCTAAACATATTAAAAAGTGAACTTTTTAATGAAGGAGATGTTCCTGCTGTTAAGAAAGTTACACCAGATATAGATGTTAATACCTTGGACAAAGGTCACGTAATTCCCAATATGGGAGTAGTTTCAATGAGGGGCGTTTGGTATCCTAGAATGAATATTTAGGGTAAGTCATTTTAATATCTGTGAGCCCATCCGAGGGCATTTTTTATTCTTTTTTCCGGCATGGTGGTTTATGTGTATGACTATGCGTGCTAGGTGGAGTTGAACGAGACCCCACTAGGCACGTATTTCAGTCTCAACACACAAGGCTCCGCATTAGAGCTTTATGTGTCTTTATACGTGTAATAAATTTGACAACCTGAGGTATTTCGCAGTATTTTAGTAGGACAATATAAACAAAGCACAAGGACGGGTGTGATGGCGGATACGCCGGAAGATGTAGGACTGGACAGCAAGGCTCAAACCGAGCGTGACAGGATTGACCTGAATCATGAGCATGCAGGCAATGATACTGGCCGGATCAAACGTTTCCTGGTCGAAGGCGCTTCCGGCTACAGCGCACAAAGCGAAGAAAAGAAATCCGAGCGCCGTTTACAAACTCTTCTTGAAATACTCTTAGCCGAAGACCCGCAATATGCGGCTCTGTACAAGCGCGTATCCGAAAAACTCAATGATGCTCAGCAGGCCGTTGACTCGGCGTTGGTTGACATAAACCAACGCCTCGAAGCTTCCGATAGGAAGCTTCAACAAATGCGTGAAAACGCCGGGGAACTGGAGGATGGAACGAAAGTGTTTCGTTCTTCTCTTGACGGTAGCATTTATACCGAAGACGGGCAACGCTTAAGTGACGAAGAGGCGCACAATATCAACATTCCTGACGGCGCGGCGAGTTGGGAAAATTACCGCAGGCAAAAAGAAGAACGTGACCTGGCCCTGCGCCAGCGTGAAGACGTTGAGCGGTATCAGCGAGAGGTCCTTGATCCGTCCAAAGACCGCATGAATGATCCGAATAACCCGCCTTCAGAGGAAGAGTTAAAAGGCATTGAGCGCCGTATTGAGGATGAAATACCGGACGTAGTACGGAACAAACTGCTTAAGAGTGAGTTACAGGCCTCTCACGTAGAACATCCCCCTATTTCCGCTGCCCATGAAATGGTTGAAGAAACAAATCTGAATGTTCCCGATATGAGCAAGTCTTTTGACCTGGCCAGTGTCGGCGTCCCGGACATTGCTCCTGCTCCCGACTCTGTGCCGAATCAACAGGCAACACGGACACTAGGCTAAAGCAAAAAGCGCTCAGCTCCAATTCTACTTATTTTTCCTGGAACACGCCGCAATCCCGGCGCAATAAAGCAATCACAATGCTGGTTGGCGTATAGTCAGGGTACTTTTTAAAGCTCTTCATAAGAAGAGCCTCTTTATTGTCGTAGTCGGCTGCAAGCCAGTTCCAGACGCATTTCCCCTTTTCTTCATCATCCAGAAACGCCACATGCCCGAGCACCGTAAACGCGCCGGAGTACCACCAGTGCCGTTGTCCTTCTGTATATTTCAGGAAATCGCTGTTTTTTAAACCGCCTGCTTGCGCAACATTCAGCATCCCGGCTGTTAAAAAGAGAACAAGGATGGCGATCATCAGAACGGCGGATTTCGCGGGAGAGAGCCGTCCTTGATTGAATCCGCCCGTAGTATCATTTGCTACGGCCACGAGATAATTCTCCTTTTAGACTTGGAATGATCAACTTATGGATAGAAATTGATCATCACGAAATATCTCCTGTTTATCAGTATGTTAGGGGTGCGCGATTGCAGGTGATGACTCACACTCCCCCCTCAAAACCGCTTGACAGACAAAGGCAAGCATTTACACTATCAATTATTATCCATTTATTGATAGTTATACTAAATGATCAAGGAGGATCGCCATGCCAAGAGGAAGCACCCAATCCCGTAACCACCCGCCCAAAGGCGCGACCCTCAAGGTTGAGCCTATCCGTGACCTGGAAGCAATCAGCGAGATCAAGCGCTATCTCTCCGGTGAAGGGAATTGGCGGGATTACTGCCTCTTTACGTTAGGAATCAACACAGCGTTTCGCGCCAGCGATTTATTGTCCCTGACCGTGGGCCAGGTGGAAAACCTGGAACCCGGAGACTTGCTGGAGATTAAAGAGAAGAAGACCCGCAAATACCGGGCTGTGACCGTTAATAAAACAGCTTATTACGCCCTGCGGGTCTGGCTGAATGCTCACCCCGCGCGGAGCGACCCGGATGCGCCACTCTTTCTCTCGCAGCGCCGCCGGGCGGCTCTTTGTGTCTCGTCCGTCAACCGCCTGGTCAAAAAATGGTGCCGGTATGGCGGTCTTCACGGCCAGTTCGGTTCACATACCATGCGCAAGACGTGGGGCTATCAGCAGCGTAAAGCCAATGACGCGTCACTACCGCTGCTCATGAGCGCCTTCGGGCACCGCACCGAGGCCCAGACGCTGGAATATTTGTATATCCAGCCACGTGAGTTGCGTGATTTGTTTTTCGGGCTTGAATTGTGAAGTGCATGCCCCCTTCTCAGACTACTCAATGCGTGTGCCATAATGCGCTACAGGTGCTTTTCAAGTCGTGAGAAGGAAACGCCGTAGACGATAAACATCAACTTGTTCTTCGAGGAAATCAAATGGAAATGGGATCAATAGAAAGTATTTTCAAGGAAATCTCGGACCACGATGCACCCGCTGATTTAAAAATCAAACTCTACGATAACAATTTTCAGAAATGGACATTAATTATATCGTCAGGCTCTTTTATTGTTGCCCTATTCATTGCACTGCTCACTGCAAATATTGAAATTGAAGGGGAACGGCAGAAATTAACAGTATTAGTCCTTATTGTGATTTCCCAAATAGGAGCAATTTTATATCTCTTAGCAATTCCAATTGAAGCAATTAAAATTGCCAGAAAACCCTCGAAACATTTTCTGGAGCCTGTAGGCACTTCTACAAATAAAGACTTTAAGCTTGCTCAATCTCTTTCCAGATATGAAGAATCACTTCTTGTTAATGTTTTGAAACGTCTTCAGCTTGAAACAGCACAAATGAGAGGCCGCGTTGCATTGTTGGTTGGGGCAATAGAGAAAGTTGGGATTATACCTGTGTCTGTTGCCACGCTTGTTGCGCTATATAAATATTTTGATGGCAGTAAAACAAACTTCGAATGGATTGACCATGTGGCATTTGGGCTTATGTTTCTCTATTTGGTTATGTTTTTCATTGTGCTGTTTGTTCACCGACTCGAACGCTATGTTCTTATTGCCGAAACAGCCCTGAATATCAAAGCGCCTGAGCGTTCCGAAACAGGGAACCAATAATTCTGATAAGGGGCATGCCCCTAGAACTCGTGGGCGTTGGTGACGATCACCTCGCGGTCAATCTCAACGATCTCGCCGTTGTAGCCCATGTCGCGGGCGATGGCGTCGTAGTCGATATAGAAGCGCAGGTTCTCTGGAATATCGGTGGTCTCTTCGATTAGCTCCTGCGCATAATCGGCGGCGCTGCCGTGGAAGATGCAGACCTCTTCGTAGCGTGTGAGAGCGTCCTCCAGGTCAAAGCCGCAATCCAGCAGGAAGCAAAGCTGGTCGATTTGCTCTGTATCGAGGTCATCTAGTTCTTCAAACCAGAGTGCAACGGTTCCCTGACCAATCCCGGCGGCGTTGGCGAGTCGAGTAAGGCCACATTCACCGTCAATAAACTGGATTTCGACTTCTTCACAGCCTTTGGCGTTCAGCTTTTCCATTCCGGCCTCGAAAGCTTCAAGGCTGTCAAAGTAAAATCCGGTGTGATCGATGGAGTATGGCTGGGCGTAAAAGGTGGTCATGGTCTTATCTCCTGCTATTCGTGAAATCGTGGCTTCACGGCAGGCAGCAGCCATTAAGGAGAGCGGAACGGTCCGAAGGCCATCAAAATTGGCGCGGCCCGCAAGAATGAGGACACGGGTTTGATGGCCGTAGCCGAAGGGAAGACTTGCAGCGTCCGGGCTGATGCCAGGCTTGCCACAGTTAAATTTCACGGGAGCTAAGGAGATCTAGATATGAGCAGAGTTCTCAGCAGTAGCATTCGCTAAAGAAACGGAACTTTACCGGTATCGGTAAGTGAAGGGAAATGGGTTGTTTTTGATTAACCGTGCTAAAAATGAATATTCCGGGAGACTTTCGTGTAAATCCGTGGCAATATGGCGAAATACGGGCGAATCGCAGAAGTGGTGCAGTAAAAGTAAGCATATCAAGAGAGGTTAGAGTTTATTCCCATGGCACGAAGTGATCTCATTATCAATCTCGTAAAGGCAGGTGTTATGGGGGACGCAGCGGATGTGCGGGCAACGGCTGAAGCGATTGCTGCGGACGAGCGGGCAAAAAAGCACACGGGTGTGGCAGACCGAATTGCGCGCGTTCTCGATACTGCGCAACCAAATAATAGAAACGGGCATGCTAAGCCTGTTCCGAGAGTGAGAGATGGTTCAGGTGGAATTCAACGCTATGAGCCCAGGCGGTCAATATGCGATCTCTATTTGGATGAATCAGTTCGAAGCGCATGTGATGAACTGATAGAAGAGCAGCAGCGAGCTGACGTTTTAAGGGCGCACGGTATGGAGCCGCGGCATCGTGTGTTACTTGCCGGTCCACCTGGAAACGGCAAGACATCCCTTGCGGAAGCTTTAGCCTTTGAATTGGCGCTTCCACTTTTCACAGTGCGATATGAGGCAGTCGTAACGAGTTATCTTGGCGAGACGGCGCAACGATTACGGCGTTTATTTGATTTTGTACGAACAGAGCCGTGTGTGCTGTTTTTTGATGAGTTCGATGCTATCGGTAAAGAGCGTGGTGATATTCATGAAACCGGCGAAATAAAGCGGGTTGTAACGACACTGCTTTTACAGCTTGATGATTTGCCGCCTTACTGTGTATTAGTTGGCGCAACCAATCATCCAGAGCTGCTTGACAGGGCAGCTTGGCGACGGTTTGAGTTTCGGCTTAAGCTTGACAAGCCATCGCCGAAACAAATGATTTCGTACTTTTCTGATCAACTGAAAACACTTTATGGACAACCAGGTTATACAGCGAAACGTCTGTGTGAAACACTCATGCCGACGAGCTATTCAGAGGCGGAAGCTTTCTTTTTGGACGTAAAGCGTCGTCTTGCTTTGGCACAGGGGGAACGTGAATTGCGGTCTATTCTTGATAGTCGCGTGAAAGTTTTTGCTTCACGGCGTTATAAACCTGATGGAGACATGGAAGATGGCTGACAGACCTATTTTACGATTTCCTGACCCGACGCCATTTACCAGGAAAACTGGTAAGCCAAGAACACCACCGCGACCACATGGGCCAGGAAAAACTATTCAGAGCCACCGTTTCCAAAGAACATTCGAACGCCTTGATGGTGCATTAAATACAGATGAGCCGGAAGTTGTACTTCGTCAAGACCCAGCCGGTATTGCTCCAGAGCGGGCGCTGGTTTTCATCACTGCCGGAAATATCCAAAATTTCGCACGTGCTGCTAGTGACATAGGTCTTGAGGTATTTGCTGAAACTGAACTTGAAGAGGTTTTGGCGTTTCCTGAAGGATTTATTCCCCCAGACAAAGAAAAAGCGCTTTCAAGAACGCTCTACGCTACGATGCCAACGTTGGCGGTTTTTGAGCAGATATTGTCGCTATGGAAGGCATATCAAAATGGTGAATCCAAACCTAGAGGCGCTGCTCCCTGGTGGAATGCTTTTGATCTCTTACTAGAGATACGTCCCTGGGGACCGGAAGACAGACTTACTGAGAGTGCGCGTGAAGTTATCGAAGACAGGCTTCCGCTCGACGACAACAAAGAAACTACACTGGAAATTGAACTATGGCCAACAATTAATCAAGCAAAACGGGCAAGCTGGCGAAAGGAGACGGAAGATCGCATCGCTGGACTTGGTGGGGGAATAGTTGATCGAAGTATAATTGAGGAAATTGGGTTTACTTATGATGCTATATTGGCCCGGATGCCTGTCCATGCAGTACGGACAATGCTTGATGCCCCGGCAAGCGCTGGTGGGCTGGCTACACTGGAGGGCGTTCAATTCATCTTGCCACAAACCATAGGGCAAGCGGTACCAGACGATAAAGAAAGCGACACTGGAGAGGGTGAATCGGAGGGAAATTTTGATGTTGCTGCTCCGATTCGAGTTGCGCTCTTGGATGGAACGCCTGTTGCTGGACATGCAGCGCTCGACGGAGGTGTGGTTATAGAAGACGTTCATGATCTCGTGAGACTATCTACGGTCGATCAACGTTACCATGCCACAGCGATGGCTTCGCTGATCTTGCGTGGAGACCTGGAAAGTGACGGAAAACCATTACAGGATACACGCCTCGTAAGTATTCCTTTGCTTGTGGACAGTGATTCTGGTCCATGGTCACCAGGAGACAAGCTATTTGTTGATTTGGTTCATTCTGCTTTGGTGCACTTATTGACAGGTGATGAAGCGCTTTCAACAGATGTCTTTGTTGTGAACTTTTCTATTGGCGTGCCTGATAATCGCTTTGCAGGTCGAATAAGTGCTCTAGCCCGCCTTATGGACTGGTGGTCCGTAAAGGAAGGTGTTTTATTTGTTATTTCAGCAGGCAATATCGGTGACCCCATTATTTTGTCAGGTATCAGTGCTAGCGCATTTGAAGATGCAGATGAGAATGAACAACGTGGCATCGTTCGCACAGCAATGAGGGAATTGTCTCATGGACGCACCTTGCTTTCTCCTGCGGAAGCATTGAATAGTGTAACAGTGGGTGCGATTTCAAGGGATTTGAATGGTTACACAGCTCCAGATGTATCTGGAATCATAAGACTAGAAGGCCCAGACGGCCAGACACCTCAAATAACGAGTGCGCGTGGACTCGGTTTACACCGTTCAATTAAGCCTGATATCTTGGAGATTGGTGGAAGTCAGGAAGTACGTGCCTTTCCTCAGGGGCAGAATACGAGACTTCATTATGTTGAACCTTCTCAGCGGACGGGGCTTATTGTGGCTGCACCACGCGGCGGTATGCAGGGAACTTTGAAATCCCGTGGAACCAGCGCAGCTACAGCTATGGCAACCCGAGCTATCCTACAATCTGCTGAGGTACTTGTCGGAGAGAATGGCCCTTACGAAGGGCAAGAACTTCCACGATGGACTTATGCTTTGCTAACACGCGCCTTAGCCGTAAATGCTGCGCGATGGCCTGACGATGCTCGTGATCTCTACGAAGAAGAAAATCATCTTTTGGGGCCGCACCAACATGTCAGGGCAAAAGAAGAAGTTTGCCGTCACTTTGGGCATGGCGTCATCGCTCCGGAGTTGATGCGGCATTCCCCTGAAAATGGTGTGACCTTGGTGGGATTTGGCTCCATCCGCAAGGATCAGGCGCAGATTTTTAGAATGCCCCTTCCTGCCTCCATGTCAGGTGATCGTGTGCCGCGTTCAATGCGGACGACAATCGCATGGTTTTCACCAGTAAATCCTGCGCGTGCGCAATATCGTCTTGCGAGTTTGGAAGCTGTTATTGCTGACGATGTTGATGAGGAAGAGGATAAAGGCTGGAGCTTGGCACTAAAATCTGATGGACCGGACGCGAATATGGTGAAGCGTGGATCGGTATGGTCAAGGAGAATGGTAAACAAAAAACTGACTGTACCGGATTTCGGTGAGGATGGGGAATTACCAATTCGTGTTCAATGCCGAGATACCTCGAATGGTGGACTCAACCAGGATGAGGATATTACGTTTGCTCTTGCTGTAACGTTACAGGTTGAAGCAGATGTTCAATACGATGTTTTTGACGAGGTTGAAACAAAAATCCGTTTGCGATTGCAACCAGGTGCGCATTAAATCGTAGTGGTTATCTGTATTTCGCATCCAGGGGCGTTCCCCTGGTCATCATCCACTGGCGAAACAGTGGTCGTGGTTGAGTGGTGAGACGCTCACGGCACCCAATCGGCGGGCGGTTGGTGCATGGTTCGGTGCAGGTGGAGAGGACAATTCTCAATGCCCTGCGAGTGCTCAACCGGCGATACGGTTGCATGGCGCATAAACGCCCGATGCCTGCGGTGCGCCATTTCAGCTCTTGCCTGAGGAGGATGGTTTCCCGTCTTCCGAAACCTAGAGCGGCCCAGAGGGATGCAACGGGAGAGCGGCAGCGATCTCCCTTGCCAAGGTAGCGTTGTAGTACAACGCACACCTTGCGTGAAACGCGAACATCATGAACAAAGCGTAATACAAACAGCGTGCCGTATTACGGCCACTGGAAAGGCATGCCAAGCTATGCCTCTCACAGGCAATTAAGGCAGGGTATCGTTAAGATTTGCTAATCTAAGGCGACAATCGTTGTTATGGTGCAGGAGATAGGAATGTCCGGTTCGAAGTCAGCTGACAATGGGATTTGGGTACTCCGTGCCCCCATCGTGAACACCAAGCATTTACGGTATGCCATCTACTGGTTTGTGGTTGGCATGGCATGCCTCGGCCTCCTGATTGGTTTTGCTGGAGGGTTAAGCAGCAGCCCGATTGTCGGGGTGGCTTTACCTCTGTTGTTTGCGCTGATCGGCGGCTCTGGAGGGGTTTATTTAACGCGGGTCGATTATAGTGATGTTTCGACACCCGATAAAATCCGTGCGGCAGGTATCAGCATTCTCGCGTTTGCCATTTGTGTTGGTTTAGGCGGCACGGCAGGCGTGATGCTGCGGCTTCATTACGATGAGGCGCTTCGTGAAGTTGATGGAACTCTGACAAGCGCTTCCACGGTAGAGTTTTTTGAACTGCAACTACTCAGTGCGCGCTTATCGTCTGCCGGAGTCGGGCCCGCCGAAAGCACGCTGGCACTCAAGCACGCTCAAGCACAGTTTTCGGCGTGGCATACTCCCGTTCCTGAAGAAGAACTTGACTGGTATTTGGAGCGTGTTGAAGCGCTTCTGAAACAACTCAAACCGAAACTCGCTCATGCCCAAGCCCAAAACATAAGTTTGCCTGAAGAAGTGCCGAGATATCTTGATAGGCTCCAGACGTTCTCCGACAAATTGTCAGTATGGAAGCGCCTGCCGGATCTTGGCGGTATGACGCGTGTCCGGCTTACCGCCGCTCAAAGTTCTATTTTTAGAGCGGTCACTGAATTTGCATTCTCCGATTCTGACGAACGGACGTGGGCAACTCAACACCTGACGTCCGTTGATCCGCTCATAGAACTTTTCGAGCGTATTGATGAAGACCTGTTGGCATTAAAGCCTCCACAATGGTATGCAGGAGACGCTTGGAACGATTACCTGAATATGCTTATCACATCTGGCAAGAACCTGCCGCCAGCTATTCATAACGCAGAGGAAATCATGCCATACATGGAACACTAATTATGTTGGCCGACAGGCCAGAATTTTAATCGCTGAACATCCCCCCATTCTGGTCTTGGTTTCCAAAGGGCGCTGAAAGCTCTTTGGTCATGGGAGGCAGCAGGAACGCTCCCTTGAATGCTGATTGAACGGCTACACGTTCACTGGCATCCTGCCTAAAGGACTACTTTTTTTGCAATACCGGAACTATATGCGCGATTTAGAAGTTTATTGCAGTGCAGCAGTGCTTTCTTTTCCGTGCCGCTGGCGCTATGGCCGAAAGTCGAGCATTCTGGTGATTAAGCGACTGAGCGATTATCCGTGACAGCAAGATAATCGCTCAGGTAGCTTAATCCAGACGTTTAAAACGGGCTATCAAACTCATCTTCCTGGTCGGTACCCAGGAGGTGTGACAACCGTTCTACATCCCGCACACCAGCCTTGCCTTGTGCAATACGATTGCGCAGGGTATGGATTTCGGTCTGCCTGTTCTGGAACTGCTCCTGTGTTTCCCCGAGACGGAAACCGCCTGTCATCTCCAGCCATTGATCCTTGGGCCGGATATTGGGTACCTCGTAGTGCATCTCTTTATCCCGCCAGTCGTCATTGACCGCACCTCCGGCTTCCAGTTCGAAATCATAGAACCCACGCTTTCCGGCCATACGCGGTAAGGTGACGCGCACAGATATGTTGATGGTATCGCCGCAAAAAAGTTTATCATCCAACGGCTCCCCCTGAAGCTGCCCGGTGACAGTAATCACCAACTTGTCTCCTGTATCTTCAATCCTGGCATCCTCATAATACGGGCATTCGGTAAAGGCAGCGTTGGTCTCCGCCATCGTGCCAGAGAGCTCATCTGAAATCACATTATCATGTTCAATCAGCAGGACCTCCATGATATAGGTCTCAAGGCTCTCATACAGCCAGACATTGCCGCCACAATGTCCATTATCAGAGAGAAAGGCTGCAAGCTGCTTGGCCAACGCTTCGGATGGCGGCAAATCCTCCGGTAAACCGCTAAGGCGGTTACGCCGACGTTCCATTAAGGGAATGTCCGGGACAAAGATATAGGCTTCTTCAAGGTTATCTAGCGGATAGGCGGTTTCTGCAATCAAAGCTGCATGGCTTTTATAGCCGAAGAAGGCCGCAACCAGTTCCCGCGCGTGGGTTGCTTTCAGCTTTTGGGAAGATGTAGCCGTGTAAGCGGTGCGCAAATAATCGGCGCACAATTTAGAGAGATTGGTACTCATGCGAGTATCTCCTTTCATAAACAATGCTGGACTTGTATGTAGCGAAGAGTGTTTAAGGCACTACGTTTGCCAGCAGGTTTAAAAAGAGATCATCTGCATGGAAATGGCAGTGTCATTTAAGCGCTGTCTTTTCGGTCACTCATAGCCGTGGCGTTCAGCTCCTGGGTCGAGATTCTACCATAGGGGAGTGAACTCGAACAAGAGCGAACCCCTGGGAAATGGACCGGGCGGCTTTCCGAGGCCAGCCAACGGGGCCGAGTTTGCAAGCCATTCGGGGGCATTGAATGACTGGTTCGGATACTTCTTCCGACTCAATGGTCAAGGCTGGTATGATTGGGCATCACCTGACCATAGAGGGAACCCGGTCATGAAATTTTCACGTGAAGCTGCCGGGGGTTCCGGGCAGGACGTTATTGCTGCGGAATTCACGCCTGAGGAGAAGGACATGATCCGCGGGTTGCTTGAAACCACACTTGAGCTTGAGTTTCGGTCCGGCTCGGGACATCCTCTCGAAGGGATTATTGAACTCCAGATGCATGGTCTTGATACGGATCGTATTAAAGAGGCAAGAGACGCTCTTGATAGTGATGAAACGCAGCTGGACCTCACCAGAAAAGATTTTGGAACAATTACGATACTGGCATATGTGTGGGAAGACATAGACTTAACCAGACTTGATAAAAAAGCCAGGGAAAACGATCAGTTTTTGGCGAGACACCCGAAGATGAGAGCGTACGTATTCTCGGATGCCTATCAGGACGAGATGAAAATGTTCGCGAGGATCGTGCAGGATTTGCGCCGCGCGCGTGAGGAAATATACCCCCATGAACGAACGGTCATTGAGGTGAACTTTGAAGCCGGGCAGATCGCCGAGAGCTAAACGCGACGCTCCCAACAGTTCCAGGAAGGACGTATGAACAAAATTGCTTTTCTGTTTCTATTGTTATTTATCGGAACCACAGCCACCGTCGCACAAGACGGGGGCGCCCATATAATAAACGCTAAACAACTCAGGGCAAATGATTATTGGGTGGTCTATCGAATCTACACGCCCAATAAACCATTGCATAACGTTTGGCTGAAAATTGACTTAAAAACAGCCATTCTTGGAAATAAAAATAAGAGAATTGCCGATCCGGAACTGGCAATATGCCGCTTAATAATCAATCGAGAGGACACGCCCGCCATTGAATACGCGCAATATCTAGGCGGTTCTCTTTATTTGTATTTTGATAAGCTTTCAGACTTTTCTGAAATCGAATTCAATATCGGCTGGAGAAACCCGGCTGATGCAGAGGGGCCGGTTCCCCAACAGGCCGCCCTGGAGTTAAAAAGCGATGAGTGGGAAACAACAGAAAAGTGGCAATCCGCCGTGCCGCACCTGCTTCCCGTTGTCAGAAAAGCGCAAATTACAATCAGGGAAGGTATATCGTGTAATCTACACTGAAACCTGATTTCCAGATCGTGCTCGACAGCGGAGGATTGCCGGTTGATATAAGAGTAACCACTGATGAGCATACGCACGTATCTTCATGGACATTCGTGCATTCTACTTATTTAGAGAAGCCGGGTGGGACAATATTTTGCTTATCGCAAATAAATAATTACGCATTTTCCTGTAGCTGAAAAAAACAGTCATTTATCTCACGAGTGGTATACCCCTGGTTACGCAGTAAATAAAATACGCCCATACCCGTGTGATCGTATAAATTATTTTCGTGAACAAACTCGCAGAGTGCCCCCAACTCACAATCGACGGCAATAAATCCTTCTACCTCCATTCGATCTTTGGCATTTGCAGCAAACATCTTTTGAAATTCCGAATACGTTATCGGTAATTGTGTATATCCCATAAGTCCATACGTTATACCACCAAGATTCACGTTAAATACCAGTAGCTTTGTGTCGTGCTTCTTGTGATGATCAGAATCCTTCCAACCTAGTTCTTCAGGTAGGCTGCGTTCAAGTAGGCGATTCACACTTAGCATGCCTGCATTCACATGGTCTACATCTTTCTCAGGATGCATATTCTCATTCACGGTGTAACATATTACGCCGGGGTCTATTCCAGCTTTCTTTGATCGCCTTGCAAAAATGACCTTTTTATCATTATTTTCTTTTGTTAACACAAACAGCCCTATGTAAAGGACGTTGATGCCATATGTAAATGCCCGTGTTCTCCATTCATCAAAACCTTTGGTTAATCGTTTTCTGAATGGAGTATCCATCCCGTGTTCACGATATTCCCTGAACAATCTACTATTGACGGACATATGATGAAAATACTGGCCTATCTGTAATTCAAGATGAAGCTTGGAATATTCCAAAACTTTTGAGCGTGTTACAGTAAAACCTTTAACATGGATCGTTTTTCCATTCCAAACATCGGGATTAGTTTCTGCTTCCTCAGTAATTTTTGCGATATCGCCTTCGAGTTCGCTTGGTGGTATTACAGGTTCCTGAGTCAGTTTGCAGAAAATGTTATTGGGATCAATTTCTGATTCCCCATCACCATCAATAATACAAACATAGGTATCTCGTTTCCCCAGGAATAGGGTTAGCTGATTGTGATTGACATCAGTTCCAACAATGTCTTTTCTATTCTGTCTATCCCACCGATTTTTTATTTCCATGGCGATCAAGCGACCATCACCTTGAAAATCAGAGTGTTTGGCAGCGTAGATTTTTCTATTATCCCGATGAAAAGCCGGATTATTTGTAAAAACTTTCCCTCTATACTTTTCCAGGCAGAATTTTACAAACCTCTCAACCAAATTTTTTAAGGAAACATCACAGAGGTCAGAAATAACACACAGAAAGGCCAGCAACCTCGGTGCCCCTACGCCCTGATTGTTTAATCTTCTTAGTGTGTCACGATTTAATTGGTTATCTTTGAGACGAGTCGAAAATAAGGATTTTCTATTCTTTTCCTCTACCAGTTCTTCAATAAAAAATTTTAGGAGGCCTCCAATCCAGATATGATTTCTTCTCTTGAAAGCAGCATATGTTGCCTCTAAACAAATTGAGTACAAAAGATCGGCATGATCAGGAAAATTCCGCTCTAACTCTCTCGGCTGACTTTGAATTCGCTGATTGTACGGTTTCTTACAATATATGGACGAGTGGCTACTGCGTAGTTCATCCACATCTTTAGCTGTGTCTAAAGATTTCATAAATGCATTCTAACCGAGTTCTGGTTCTGAGCCTTCCTTTCTAGATGCTTTACCTTTCTGATACGCCTGTGCAATTTCCGATACCTCTAAATCCTGTTGCGCTATACGCCATATTGAATCCTCAAAACAGCTTGTTAGGTCATCGAACCCATGCTTTTTTCTAATCCGTTCAAGCAAATCCTGATAAACGGGGGAGACATCTTTTAAAAGTAAATCAGATCTTTCGTCCTCCGAAAAACCACTCACGTAAGGCCTGTCCTTTCTGCGATCTATGATTTATTGCTGTCTGGTTCTATCGCAATTCTCATAATTAAGTCAAGCACTATACACAAGCCCATTTTACAGGCTTTTGCTAGCTGTCAGACACTTTGTCATACCTGTCAGAGTCTGCGGAATATCCAGTCAAGATTCACCGTGCCAATATCCCGCCATCGACATTTTGATGGGAATGACCATGCAACTGATATTGCGGACATTGATGTTTGTGCTATCGGTCCTCGGCTTCGGACTTTGCATATATCTCGGCAAGTGGGACGTGGCGATAACAACCGCCCCGTTTACTGTGCATTTCAGTATTGATTTATACGAAGCGTACAGCCAGCAACGACTGATAACCAAACAACTCGCAAAACTCAGGCGCAAAAACAGGCTACAGAGCACTTATATCCGGCAGCTTAAACAGAAAATGGAGCACAAGAATGACTAATTTCGCCAATAAAGCCTACCACCAAAGAGCTTATCTGAAGACTGGGGATCATGTGGAACGAGGACTTGCCCCGTGTTTAAACACCCTACACGGGGCTTATCTACAGCGGGAAACAGAAGGTGAAGTGCGATGAGCAAATTCGACCGGGCGGTCGCGCAGGGGCTGGGGGAGCAGTCGATTGACGCGGCGCTGTATGAGCAGCGCCGGGAACATGAGGAGCGCCTGATCCAGGTCAGGGGGCAGTATAAAGAGGCATGCGATAAGGCCGAGGCTCTGCGTACCGATGCCGAAGAGCAGGAGCCGCCACGAACCGATATTTCATCGGTGATCGAGGCGCTGCTGGCTCAGGCCAGAGAAGCACTTTCCGGTCTGTCCAAGACTTGCGCCAGAGCTGCACAAATCCTGGAGGCGTTTCGCCTGCGCCACGGTTTGACCCGTGCTCCTGCGCAGCCGCAAGCCGCAACCGCGTCTATGGTCCTGTCGCTCCTCGTCTTTGTCGAGGCGGCTGCCAATGCCGCGTTTTTCGCCAATGCGCATATGGTCGCCGGACCATTCGCTGCGCTGCAAACAAGCGTCCTGATTTCGCTTACGAATGTGAGTGTCAGCGCTCTGGGCGGCTATCTGATCGGGCGCTGGATGGATTACGGGAAGAATGCCGAGGATGAACGCGATCCGGCCTTTTCCATCCCCCGCCTGCGGGCCAGGATTGCGCTCGCCGGACTGATCGGCATATTGGGCTGGTTCCATATGACGGTTGGTCTGGTGCGGGCCACTGAGTCTCTCGATATCGTTCACCATAGTGTTTCCAGTTATGCGCTGGTGCTGACCACGCCGGAGTCCCTGTTTCTGGTGTTGACGGGTGCCTGCCTGTCCGTTCTGGCCTACCGCAAGGGCAAATTCTCCTTTGACGATCCATACCCCGGTTACGGGACCCGCTCCCGTGCCCTGCAAACCCTGCGTGATGAAGTTGTGGATGCGTATGAGGATTTCCGGGAGCAGATCGAGGAGCGGTTCGACGAGGCGCAGCGCGATGCGGCAAAGGCTGCGAAGTCCGGCGTGCAGGGCATCGTCCGCTATAACGCCGCCGTGAAAGCGTGTCGTGCGGAAGCCCGCAAGCTGGAAGAGGCGGTCAAGCAGGCTGAGAGCACCATGCGCATGCAGGCCGCCCGTTTGACCAGTCATCACCGCGCCGCCCGTGGTCGCCGCTCGGCAGTCAGCGAAAATGACCTCACCCATTTGCTGGTGTTCGACGATTATCTGCCGGACGCGCTTCCCGTTGCCGCGAAAGACTCGCACGAAAAGGCCAGCCGGGTGCACTTTGCGGCCCAAAAAGCCGATGCGCTGGCGCAGATCACCAGCCATTACCAGTCCCTGTTAAACGATAAGGAGGATATGCGATGAATAGACGCCTGAGAAAACAGCTCCCGGCTTTGCTGGGTATGGGTGGTGCATTATGTGCTTGCATCGTTGGCCTGGGCTATATGGGCTTTCAGGCATACGGCAAGGCGACTGCCAACGAATATGGGTGCTTCGAAAGCGCCGGGCAGCGCCAGACCGTCGTTTTGGTCGATGTCAGCGGGCCACGCTTCAATGAGGAACAAGCCCGCTCGTTACGGCACTATTTCGATAAGCTCTATAGCGATCTTGGTTTCAATGAAAAGCTCAGCATCATTACAACGGCAGAGGACCAGATCGGCTCTGTTCCAACACCGCGCTTGCACGTCTGCGGGCAAGCCACTCATCCGGGTGAGCTGGAAGCCATCAACGCCGAAGCCGCAACGTCCGGGTTTTTGGCCCGGCAGAAGGAACGGCTCTATGAGAAAAACTTCGGGCCTGCCATCGCGGAGTTGCTGTCGCCGGATTCCGAAAGCCAGCAGCGGTTCCAATCTCCAATCCTGGAGATGATCCAGAGCATCCGGCGCTTTCATCCGCTTCGCGATGGGGATCGCTTGATCGTCGTCAGCGACCTGATCCAGAACAGCGATAGCGTGCAGTTTTGCCGCACGCGAAACGATATGCCGCCGTTTTCCGTCTTCGCCAAGCGCCCGGTCTATCGCCGCTTGAAACCGGAATCCCTGGAAGGGATCGACGTTGAGGTGTTGATGATCCAGCGCCAAGGCTATGGGCATGATGTGTATGCGTATTGCTACGGCGAAGAGGAGCTTCGCAAGTTCTGGCGCGATTATATGATCGCCAATGGCGTAGCAAACCCCGGCTTCGTTCGCATCCGTCACGGCTTTATCGAAGATTAGATATGAGCCGTCCTGAGCAAAACAGCGTGCATTTCCCCAGCCTGGTCATCGTCTCTGGCCTTTTGGTCTGGGGCTGTTTCCAGGTGGGGCCTTTGTATGTGGGCGGTGATCTTCAATGGCTCACCGCAATGCTCTATGGCTGCACAGCGCTGGCTGGCCTGCGCCTTGTCATCGAAAGCCTGGGATTGCTGGCCCGTTATCTGGAATGGGCCAGTGCGCATCAGGCTACGGGCAAGGACGGCACGGCCATCTGGGCCAAAGATAAGGACATCCGAAAGGAGCTAAGCCGTGCGCAGTCCGGGCCGTTCTGGGGCAGGATGGCATCGGGCAAGAAAACACCGATATTCAGCGACTACGCCTCCAATGCTTTGACAGTTGCGCCTGCGGGTTCCGGTAAAGGCATATACAGCGTTATCACGAATGGCCTTTCTATCAGGGCCTCGAAAGTCTTTAGCGATTTCAAAGGCGAGTTGGTCTGCGTCCTGAAAGACGCGCTGGAAAAGCGCGGTGAAACGGTTCGGGTTCTGAATCCCGGCGGGCTGTGGGAGGAGATTATCGGCAGCGGGGACTGCTATAACCCGCTCGACATCATCGTGGACGATCTCGAACGACCCGGCGGGCTGCGTGATGTTCCAGACGATCTTCGGGAACAAAGCGCTCAGATTTTGCCTGAACCTGCGCAAAGTGACGGCGAAAACACCTACTGGCGTGAAGGCTCACGCAAATGCATGAGCATGGCCATGATCCTCCAGACCATGATCGAGGGCCGCGACGCCACGTTATCTTCTGTCGCCTTACCGATTGAAGACAGGGATGCGCTTGAAACGAACTTGCGCTGGGTGGTCGGTGTTGACGCGGAAGGCAATGAGAGACCCGATGGCCCGATGCCCATTGAAAACTGCACATGGGCGAAAACCCATGACGCAGCGGACCTTTCCGAGTTTATCCAGTGGGTGCGGGCGCAGGCAAGAAGCCTGCTCGCCCTCATGAGCAATGGCGAAAGCCGCACATTCAATTCTTTCATCAGCGGTGCGCAGCAGGCGCTCGCGCCCTTCGCCTTTGGTCGGCTTGCGCCAGCCATGCGCCGCTCCACCTTCGATATGAACGATCTCAAATCGAAGGACAAGATAACAAGCCTTTTTATCGTCGCCGACGCCAGCCGTATGGAAGCCTATAAGAGCTATATCGGCCTCATGCAATGGTGCGCGATGACGGCCATCAAACGCAATCCCAACAAGATCGTGCCTGTTTATTTCATTATGGACGAGGGGACGAATTACAAGATTCACAGCCTTATCAGCCTGCTGACCTGGGGGCGATCCTACGGGCTGCGCCTGCATCTGTTTTTGCAGGATATATCCGCCTTCGAGAATACCTACGGCAGAACAGCCGTAGAGACGCTGCTTTCCGAAACCGAAATCAAGCAGTTCCTGCCGGGACAGCGCTCCCCTAGAACGCTGACGATGATAAGCCAGTTGCTCGGCGAGCAAAGCATCATGAGCGCAGGACTGTCTCCGAATGAACAGGGCGTGCAGGAAAACACGGGTGAGGCTGGAAGAGCACTCATGACAGCGGATGAAGTGCGCCGGAGTCAGCACGGCCTGCTTTTCATTCGGCGCTGCCTGCCCGCTTTAATCGAGCCGATCTCTTACGCGGAAGTCCATCCCTGGCGCAAACAGGCCGGGATCAATCCGTTTCATGGCAAGCCGTTTCTCAAAAGAGTGAAGCTCAGGCTGCGTAAATGGTGGGCAAGATGAAGCACTACAAGCCAACGCGGCTGCGCTGGAAACAAGTGCTTGCGCGTTTTATTCGCGGCATTGCCGGATTGTTAGAACGCTGGCCGTTGCTCCTGCTTGCGGTTGTCATCGTTTCACCCGTCGGCCCGCATCTGCGCTGGGAGTACAGCTACCGGGAAATTGGTCAACATCGTATCTACCTGAAATGTGAATACTTCGGTACGCGCGGTGTCGTGGCATACCGCCGTGGCAGTGAATGCCCGTTGCTGGTCCTGATCGACCTGCGGGAGGTGGGGCGGTGGTGAAAAAGATATCCACCAACAAAGGCACTGACAAACCCGTTGTGGTTTCTCTGTGTGACCGCACCGGCAACATGGTGCGCCCCTGGGCGCTGGCCGGGTACGCGTGTTATTGCATTGACGTTCAGCACAGTATCCGCAAGGACCGCACCGAAGGAAACATCCATTACGTATGGGGCGATGTGCGCGGATGGAGTCCACCGGAATCCATCCGTGGGCGCATCGGGATTGTCTTTGCCTTTCCGCCCTGTACCCACGTTGCCGTTAGCGGGGCGCGGGATTTCAGGAAGAAAGGCAATTACCTCCTGCGTGATGCATTGGAACTGTTCAGTGCCTGCGAACAGGCCGCCACCTGGAGCGGCGCACCCTACATGATAGAAAACCCTGTCGGCAAGTTCAGCGACCACATGGGTAAACCGAATCATATTTTCCAGCCCTGGCACTTCGGCGACCTGTGGACAAAGAAGACCTGCCTTTGGACAGGCAACGGGTTTCGGATGCCTCAACCGCTCCTTACCCAAAAGCCGGAAGGTGTCGAAGCAAAAATCTGGACAATGCCTCCGTCACCAAAACGGGCTGACCTGAGAAGCGAAACACCGCCCGGATTTGCGAGGGCCGTGTACCAAGCCAATCGCAATCATGTCCTGCGGCAATGTGCAGACTGACCTGTGAATTCGGGAGCATGCATTGTCTTTGTTTTTCTAGGTGATGATGCGACGTTATGTTACATGTTCTCCTTTTGTTCACTTTATAGAAGAGAAAAAACACGAAACAGAGAGTTAGAAGGAGCGTTATGAACACACAACCCACCACAGACCAGGACACAACAAGCTCTAGGCACAGAGCAGTTGAACGGGGCAACAACCAAAAGGAGCAATACGTATGGGACGGGAAGTAAGACGCGTAGCCGCCGACTGGCAGCATCCTGTCGGTGAAGATGGGAAATTCCAGCCACTCTTTGGCGGGCAGATGCCGGACTGGAAACCCGGAGTGGCCACGCACTACCAGATGTACGAAACGACCACGCCTGGCACGCCGATCTCCCCGGTCATGGCAAGTGCGCAAAGCCTGGCGCATTGGCTGGTGGAACACCGGGCCAGCGCCTTTGGCGAACTAGCGGCAAGCTATGACGCCTGGCTGCGTGTCTGCCAGGGGAATCCCGCGTTTTCCTTTGCCTTTGAGCGCAACCGGGTCGTCAACGGCGTCGAGCATGAATATCAGGCGCACAAACATGATTGTGGCACGCACAAGGGGCGGGAGCGGCAGGGCTCCGGCGACAGGCGAGAAAACAAGGCAACAAAACAAACGGAGACAGGGCCATGAAAGACCGATCCCCCGATTCAGATAAAACGAACAGGACCCTCCCGGTAGAGGATGGCGCGCTGCCTCCCCTTACGCTCGACCCGGAGCAATACCGGGAGCATCTCGAAGAGTTCGGATTGAGCCGGGAGCAGGAAAACGAACTTCTGGAAGCGCTCTGGAATATCCTTTACACCTTTGTCGAGATTGGCTTTGGCCTGGATTCCGTGCAGTTGTTTGTTGCGCCGGAAGATGAAAAGGCTTCACGGGATTCGGTAAAACTGGTAGAGACAAAGGATGTCGAAATGAGCGATGTCAATGAAAGGGAAAGGAAGAGTGATGAGTGAAACGCCTGAAAAATGCCTCATTTATTGTAGAGTCTCGGACACCAAGCAAAAGGTTGAAGGGTCAGGCCTTGAGAGCCAGGAGTTTCGGTGCCGTCAGTATGCTGCAGAGCATCAGTACGTGGTTGAAAAAGTTTTTCAGGACGATGTATCGGGCGGGGGAGATTTCGCCAAGCGTCCCGGCATGATGGCGCTGCTGAACTACCTGGAGAAAAACAGGCGCACGCCCTATGTCGTGGTTTTTGACGACCTCAAACGGCTGGCCCGCGACACCATGTTTCACTGGCAATTGCGCCACGCGATGAAAAATTTCGGGGCGCGGCTGGAATGCCTCAACTACCGTTTTGACGATACGCCGGAAGGCGAGTTCATGGAGACGTTGTTCGCGGCGCAGGGCCAGTTGGAACGCAAGCAGATTGGCCGCCAGACCCGCCAGAAAACCAAAGCGCGGCTTGAGGCAGGGTATCACGCCTTTATCGCGCCGGTTGGCTACAAATACACCAGGTCGAAAGAGCACGGCAAAATCCTGGTCAGGGACGAGCCTGCGGCGTCCGTTCTTGTGGAGGTTCTGGAAGGGTTTGCAACGGGGCGGTTTCAAACGGCGCGTGAGGTTCGCTATTTTCTCGAAGCCACCCCGGAGTTTCCCAAACAGGCGAGCGGCAGGATCGGCAATACCAGGGCCAGGGCGATCCTGACCAACCCGCTGTATGCAGGCATGATCATTTATGAGCCCTGGGGCATCTCAATGCGCAAAGGCAAACATGAAGGATTGATTACTTACGAAACCTTTTGCCGGATACAGGACCGTCTGGCCGGGCGCACGAACGCCCAGGCACGCAAAGACCTCAATCTTGATTTTCCCTTGCGGGGTGCGGTGGCCTGTGAGTGCGGAAACGCGCTCACAGCCGCCTGGTCGAAAAGCCATACGGGAAAGCACTATCCCTATTATGTCTGTCAGAACAGGAAGTGCGGTTACAAGGGAAAATCCATCCGGCGTAATTATCTGGAAAGTGAATTCGAATCACTGTTGGCGCGGGTCACCCCGGAAAAACCGTTGATGACCATAGCGGAGAAGATGTTCCGGCGTTTGTGGGACCATCGCACACGCTCTCAGGAGCTTCGGCAGGTGCATCTGGAAAAGGAGATTGCCGGAGCAGGGCGGAACATCGACCAGCTTCTTGATCGTATCGTGGATGCGCAGAGTGCCAGTGTGGTCAGTGCCTTTGAAAAACGCATTGCAGCTCTGGAGAAAAAGCGTGTGCTTCTAGAGGAAAAACTGACCCGGTGCGGTCAAACGCCGCGCACCTTCGACGAGATGTATCGAACCGCCATGCACCTGCTGTCTAACCCCTTGAAAATATGGAAGGCTGGCCGGTTTGAAGACAAGCGCGCGGTGCTCAGACTGGTGTTTTCCGAGCGTCTGATATGGGATCGAAAAGGGATGTATCGAACCCCCGAATTGTCCTTGCCGTTCAAGACATTAGAGGGGGTCTTCAACAGGAATATTCAAATGGTGCCGAGGAGAGGACTTGAACCTCCACGGGGTTGCCCCCACTAGCACCTGAAGCTAGCGTGTCTACCAATTTCACCACCTCGGCTAAGATGTGGTCTGCCGGCGTCCGGCGTAGAGACCGCGAACTCTACAACCAGTTTCTTTTTCTGTCAATCCTGATAATCGATCCGCTTGGCTGGTCAAACTCAACTGTGTTAGTTTGCTGCATGTTGTAGATCATTTGTTTAGTGTAAACAGACCCTGGTGCAAGGTTGCTATGAATTTCCTACTTTTCGACTCAGTAAGAGTGAGGTATGCCTTTTTCCTGCTGCTGTTTTGCCTGATGCCGTTTACGGCCGCTTCACTGACCCTGGAAGGAAAAATGATTCAGGGGGGGATGCTGGTTGGTAAAACAGAACCGGGGAATCAGGTCAGATTCAATGATGAGTCGATACGGGTTTCGCGAGAGGGTGTGTTTCTGCTTGGTTTCGGCCGGGATGACGGCTTGCAGCATACGCTGGAGGTAAGCAGAGCGGGTAAATCGATCGAAAAACAGCAGATAAAAATCGCTAAAAGGGAGTACCAGATCCAGAAGATCGACGGCCTGCCCCCGAGCAAAGTCACCCCCCCAAAACGTGACTGGGCAAGGATCAAAAAGGAGACCGCGTTGGTGAAGCAGGCGCGGAAGCGGAATGATGACCGCAACGACTTCATGAACGGATTTATCTGGCCGGCAAAGGGGATTATCTCGGGAGTTTACGGCAGTCAGCGGATCCTCAATGACGTCCCAAAACGCCCCCATTTCGGGGTCGATATCGCCGCACCGGTGGGTACCCTGGTGGTAGCGCCGGCTGATGGCCTGGTAACCCTGGCCTATCCTGATATGTTCTATTCGGGTGGAACCTTGATCATCGATCATGGTCATCAGCTTTCGTCCTCCTTTCTGCATCTGCACAAGATACTGGTCAAGGAGGGTGATCGGGTAAGGCAGGGTGATCCGATCGCCGAGATCGGTGCCACCGGACGGGTAACCGGCGCCCATCTCGATTGGCGTATGAATCTGCGCAAGGCCCGCATCGATCCCCAGTTCCTGGTGCCTCCCATGCCCAAGACTGAATAGGGGTGGGGCTGGTTGATTTTTGTTACAGGCCAGGGCGTGGATCTGTGTTAAAGTCACCCGGTATTTTTTGTTGAGTTTGGCCGCCGTTTGGCGATGGAATAACAATGAAATCGATGAAGCGATTGATCCTGATTCTGCTGACACTTATCCTCGCTTTGCCAGTTCAGGCAGAGGATCTGATGACGATCTATCAACTGGCGCTGCAAAACGATCCTCAGTTGCAGGCAGCCAAGGAGCAGTTGAGCGCGGCCCGTGAATCAAAGAGTCTGGCCCGCTCCCAACTGTTGCCGACAGTAGGCTTGGGTGCCACCTATGATGTGGTGCGCCGGGATCTCAAGACCCTACAGGGGGTTCCCTTCGATGATCAAAGTACCAATCATGACCGGGCCCTGGGATTGAATCTGACCCAGCCGATCTATCGCCGGGACCGGCTGCTGCAACTGGAGCAGGCGGACAGTACCATCGCTCAGGCCGAGGCCGAGTATGCAGCGGCGGAGATCGATCTGATGGTGCGCAGCACCACCACCTATTTCAATATTCTCTCCGCTGAGGATGACCTGCGGGTTGCAAAGGCGGAGCGCGAAGCCACCGGGCGACAGCTTGAGCAGGCCCAGCAGCGTTTCGATGTGGGCCTGATCGCCATCACCGATGTACATGAAGCCCAGGCGGCTTTCGATGCGGCCAGGGCATCGGAGATTGCAGCCGAGAACAGTCTCGACAACGCCTGGGAGGCATTGTTTGAGATCATTGGCCCGCAGCCTACACAAGACTTAGCAAAGCTGGGGGAGGAATTGGCACTCAATCCACCGGTACCCAATATCCTGCAGGAGTGGTCGGACACCGCCCAGCAGCAGAACTACAGTATCATTGCCGCCCGCGCTGGCCTCGAGAGTCTCAAGCAGGAGATCGATGTGAGTCGGTCCGGCCACTATCCCACCCTGGACCTGGTGGGTGGTTACACCATGAATCGCAGTGATTCCGATACCGCCACCGAAGCCGATACGGGAACCATCGGGCTCTCCCTGGAGGTGCCCATCTATACCGGCGGCGCGGTGAGCGCCCAAACCCGCCAGGCGCAAGCCAACTTCCGTGCCAGTCAGCAGGGTCTGGATCAAACCCGCCGTGGGGTGAACCGGCAGGTGAGGGATGCCTACCGGGGCGTACTCTCCACCATCAGCCAGGTCGAGGCCCTGAAAGCGGCGACCGTGTCCGCCCAAAGCGCCTTGGAATCGACCCAGGCAGGGTATGAGGTGGGCACCCGCACCATCGTCGATGTACTCAATGTGCAGCGTAATCTGTTCTCTTCGCAACGGGACTATCTCAACTCCCGTTATGACTACATCATCAACGGACTCAACCTGAAATCCGCTGCCGGCACCCTGAGCGAATCGGACCTGGAAAGGGTCAACGGCTGGTTGGAACGTTAGACCATGTCAGGCAATACCATCGGCAAGCTGTTCAGCGTGACATCCTTTGGCGAGTCACACGGTCCGGCCATTGGTTGTATCGTGGATGGTTGTCCCCCGGGTCTGGCACTCTCAGCCAGCGATCTGCAGCACGATCTGGATCGGCGTAAACCCGGTACCTCGCGCCATACCACCCAGCGGCGGGAGGCGGACGAGGTGGAGATTCTCTCCGGTGTTTTCGAGGGCAAAACCACCGGCACACCCATCGGTATGCTCATTCGCAACACCGATCAGCGTTCCAAGGACTACTCTGAGATCATGGACCGCTTCCGGCCGGGACATGCGGACTATACCTACAATCAGAAATACGGAATTCGGGATTACCGAGGCGGCGGGCGCTCCTCCGCCCGTGAGACCGCGATGCGGGTCGCCGCGGGTGGGATTGCAAAGAAGTATCTCAGCGAGCGCTACAGCATTCAGATCCGTGGCTACCTGGCGCAACTGGGACCGATCAAGGCGGAAAAACTCGATTGGGATCAGGTGGAGAAGAATCCGTTCTTCTCACCCGATGTGGATAAAGTAGCGGAGATGGAGGCCTACATGGACGCCCTGCGCAAGGAGGGAAACTCCATCGGTGCCCGCATCAATGTGGTGGCCAGTGGCATGCCCGCCGGATTGGGGGAACCCATCTTCGATCGCCTGGATGCCGATCTTGCCCATGCCCTGATGAGCATAAATGCGGTAAAAGGCGTCGAGCTGGGTGCCGGCTTCCGGTGTATTGAGCAGAAGGGCACGGAACATCGGGATGAGATGACCCCTGACGGTTTCCTCACCAACCATGCCGGTGGGGTGTTGGGAGGAATCTCCTCAGGCCAGGATCTGCTGGCTTCGATTGCCCTTAAACCGACATCGAGTCTGCGTCTGCCGGGTAAGACGGTCAATCGTGAGGGTGATCCCGTGGAAGTTGTCACCACCGGGCGTCACGATCCCTGTGTCGGGATTCGCGCCACACCCATCGCGGAGGCGATGATGGCAATCGTGGTCATGGATCACCTGCTGCGCCAACGAGGACAGAATATGGATGTCAATTCAGGTCTAAGGGATATTGGATCGGACAACTAAGGCCTATTAACAAAATGCGGATGCCCTACTGGCGTCTTTCCAGCTTCTACTTTTTCTACTTCGCATCCCTCGGTGCCTTGATCCCCTTCTGGGGGCTCTACCTGCAGGCACGGGATTTCACCCCGGTAGAGATCGGTGAGCTGATGGCGGTGATCATGGTCACCAAGTTGATCGCCCCCAATATCTGGGGCTGGATCGGTGATCATACCGGTCACCGCATGCCCATCGTGCGCCTCGCCTCACTGCTCTCTCTCGCCTGTTTTCTAGGTGTCTTCATCGCCGACGGATTCTGGCCGTTCGCCTTGGTGATGATGCTGTTCAGTTTTTTCTGGAATGCATCGCTGCCCCAATTCGAGGCAGTCACCATGAGTTATCTGAGGGAGCAAATCCAACGCTACAGCCTGATCCGCTTGTGGGGCTCGATCGGATTTATTCTCACGGTTGTTGCCTTGGGGATCATGCTGGATCAGTGGGGGGTGGTGGTGATCCCCTATTTTGTGCTGATTCTGTTCCTCGGTATCTTTGCCAACAGCCTGCTGGTGCCGGAGAAAGAAGCGGTGATGCCTGAGCATGATCAGGGATCTATCATGCAGGTGTTGCGACGGGGTGAAGTGATCGCCTTCCTGTTGGTCTGTTTTCTGATGCAGGCCAGCCATAGCACCTACTACGCCTTCTACTCCATCTATATGGAAGAGGTAGGCTATTCCAGCAGTTTCATCGGCCAGCTGTGGGCCCTGGGTGTGATCGCCGAGGTGGGGCTGTTTCTGGTCATGCACCGCCTGCTGCATCGATGGGGTGCGCGCAGGGTGTTGATCATCAGCCTTGGGATAGCGGTGGTACGCTGGATTCTGGTGGGCTCAGCCCCTGATAATCTGTTCTTGGTGCTGCTGGCTCAAGTGATGCATGCCGCCACCTTCGGAACCTTCCATGCGGCAGCCATTCATCTGGTGCACCACTATTTCGTCGGTCGCCACCAGGGCAGGGGGCAGGCACTCTACAGTAGTGTCAGTTTTGGTGCCGGAGGGGCATTCGGCAGTCTCCTCAGCGGCTATCTTTGGAGTGGTATCGGGGCCGCCGCGACTTTCTGGATCGCTGCAGCCTATGCGCTGCTGGCGGTTGTCATCGCGTGGCGCTGGGTAGAGCGGGATGAGATGACGGATGCAATGGTCGGGTAAAGTGGACAATCGGCTATCCATCGGGTGTTCAATCCCTTGACAGACGACCTCTTGGGCAGTAAGTTGCGCGCCTGTTGCACCGCAACACTCGTCTCAAATCATTCAATCCATCGCCAACTTCTGACCCGGGAGCTCCACTATGGCCATCGAACAGACCCTATCCATTATTAAACCGGATGCGGTAGCAAAAAACGTGATCGGTAAGATCTACAGCCGTTTCGAAGCGGCAGGTTTGCGGATTGTGGCCTCACGCATGATGCAACTGAGTCGTGAGCAGGCCGGTGAGTTCTATGCCGTACACAAAGAGCGTCCCTTCTACAATGATCTGATCGATTTCATGACATCCGGTCCTGTGATGGTTCAGGTATTGGAAGGTGAAAATGCCATCACCAGTAATCGCGAGATCATGGGGGCCACCAATCCACAAGAGGCGGCAGCGGGTACCATTCGGGCCGATTTTGCCGAGACTGTGGATGAAAATGCAGTCCATGGATCTGATGGTCCGGATACGGCGAAGGTTGAAATCAGCTTCTTTTTCCCCGAAGGCGTCTGCCCAAGAACCCGCTGATCTACACTGGGTCCTTGGTTTTGCTGCGCCTATTTGTTGCCATAGAAAAGTAACAGCTCTCTCATCGCGCGTGCCGCATTGGAGAGGGTGCGTTTCCGATGCGTGACAATGCCCAGCGAGCGGTTAAGTTTGAGCTCGGGTACCTGTAACGGGACCAGATTGTCGTCCACCAGGATCTCAGGCAGGAGGCTCCAGCCCAGGCCGATGGTGGTCATCATCTTCAGGGTCTCCAGATAGTCTGTGGATAGGGTGCAGTTGACCTGCATGTGATGTTGGCCTATTCGCTGCTCGATCAGGGTGCGGGTATAGGTGCCACGGCTCGGCAGAACCGCAGGGTAGTCAATCAACTCCCGTAGACCGACTGTGCTCTGTTTTGCCAGGGGGTGGTCCAGGCCGACAATTACGGCCAATGGATCATGCCAGATCGTCTTGCTCTGCAGGGCGTCCACAGGGTGTAACGGGAGGGTTATGACCGCCAGCTCCAACTCCCCCTGCTCCACTGCTTGACACGCCTTTTCCGATTCCATGAAGTGGATATCCAGCTCTACCTGGGGGTTGGTATCACTGTAGCTGCGCAAAACGGCCGGCAGACGATGCAGACCGATGTGATGGCTGGTGGCCATGGCCAGTCTTCCGGCAACCCGACCTGTGAGGTTGGCAAGTTCACGCCGTATATCGCTCAACTGATCGATTATATGCTCCGCTCTCGGCAACAGATGGCGGCCGGTTTCGGTGAGGAATACCTGGCGCCCCATGCGATCGAATAGTCGGGTATCGAGTTCACTCTCCAGGGTGGCAATGCGCTTACTTATAGCGGGTTGGGTGAGGTATAGATGTTCTGCGGCCTGGGAGAAAGAGCCGTCACGAGCCACCTGCACAAAGGCGCGAAGGGTATTTAATTCCATATCTATTCCTTATAAGAATGGAAAAAATGAAAAATATGAATTTGTATTATGTAGCATTTTCCCCTATGTTTTTCCACTAGTTAGTGCCCATCCAGAAACCACTAGAACGTTGGTAGGCGCCGGGTATCGAACAAGTCGCTGCCATCACCGCACAGACAGATTGTTTATTTTTGATGAGGTTAGGAGACATGAGCGCCAAGACCCTTTACGACAAATTGTGGGAATCCCACGTGGTACGCACGGAAGAGGACGGCACATCACTGATCTATATCGATAGACATCTGGTGCATGAAGTGACCTCGCCCCAGGCATTCGAAGGCCTGCGCCTGGCCGGTCGCAAGCCCTGGCGGGTCGAGGCCAATCTGGCAACGCCGGACCATAATGTGCCGACCACGCCACGCCAGGGTGGCGTCGAAGCCATCGAGGACCCCATTTCACGCACTCAGGTGGCGACCCTGGATGCGAACTGCAACGATTTCGGCATTCCCGAATTCAAGATGCTCGATCCCAGACAGGGAATCGTGCATGTGGTCGGTCCTGAGCAGGGTGCGACCCTGCCGGGCATGACCGTGGTGTGTGGTGACTCCCATACCTCCACACATGGCGCAATGGGGGCCTTGGCACACGGTATCGGCACCTCGGAGGTCGAGCATGTGCTCGCCACTCAATGTCTGATCCAGAAGAAGTCCAAGGCGATGCAGATCCGGGTCGAGGGCAAGCTGGCACCGGGTGTGACCGCTAAGGATATGGTGCTGGCCATCATCGGTGAGATAGGTACCGCGGGAGGGACCGGCTATGCTATCGAATTCGCCGGCTCGGCGATTGAAGATCTCTCCATAGAGGGCCGTCTCACGCTCTGTAATATGGCCATCGAGGCGGGGGCGCGAGCAGGCTTCGTGGCGGTAGACGAGAAGACTATCGACTATGTCAAAGGACGTCCCTACGCACCCAGTGGTGAAACATGGGAACAGGCAGTGGCCTATTGGCGGACCTTGCACAGCGATGAGGGTGCGGAGTTTGATCGCGTGGTGAGCCTGGATGGGACTGCCATCAAGCCGCAGGTCACTTGGGGTACATCCCCAGAAATGGTGGTGGCGGTGGATCAGGTCGTCCCCGATCCGGCTGATCAGACAGACAGTGTAAAGGCGGAAGGAATGCAACGCGCCCTTGACTACATGGACCTGGAGGCGGGTACCCCGATCACCGAGATCGCTGTGGACAAGGTCTTTATCGGCTCATGTACCAACTCCAGGATTGAGGATCTGCGGGCAGCGGCGGCCATTGCCAAGGGACGGCAAGTGGCGGATGGGGTCAAACTGGCCCTGGTGGTACCGGGGTCCGGTCTGGTGAAGTCTCAGGCCGAGCAGGAGGGGCTCGACCAAATATTTACCGATGCGGGATTTGAGTGGCGTGAACCAGGCTGTTCCATGTGTCTTGCCATGAATGCGGACCGCCTGGAACCGGGTGAGCGTTGCGCCTCCACTTCGAATCGAAATTTCGAGGGCAGGCAGGGGCAGGGGGGGCGCACCCATCTGGTGAGTCCGGCGATGGCTGCCGCCGCTGCTGTGGCAGGGCATTTCGTGGACCTTACAGATTTTAACGATAGCTGATACCGAGATTCGGATTAAGAGGAGAGAGCAATGGATAAATTTACCCCCTTTACCGGTATCGTCTGTCCCCTGGATAGATCCAATGTGGATACTGATGCGATCATTCCGAAACAGTTTCTGAAGTCGATCAAACGCTCCGGTTTTGGCCCCAATCTGTTCGATGAGTGGCGCTATCTTGATCATGGGGAACCGGGCATGGACAACAGCAAACGACCGGTTAATCCCGATTTTGTGCTCAATGATCCTCGCTATCAAAAGGCCAAGATCCTTCTGGCCCGTGAAAATTTTGGTTGCGGCTCATCCCGAGAACATGCGCCCTGGGCCCTGGAGGATTATGGATTCAAGGTGATTCTGGCCCCCAGCTTCGCCGATATTTTCTTTAATAACAGTTTCAAGAATGGTCTGTTGCCAATTGTTTTGGATGAGAAGATCATTGATGATCTTTTCTGCTTGGCAACCACTGACGAGGCCCTGGAGGTGACCGTGGACCTGTCTCGTCAACTGCTGACAGCCAACCATGAGCAGATCCCATTCGAGGTGGACCCATTTCGTAAACACTGCCTTTTACATGGATTGGACGATATTGGGCTGACGCTGCAGCATGTTGACGATATCAAGGCCTATGAAACCCGTAGGCGCTTAGAGGTCCCTTGGATGTTCACCGATTGAGTGCAGTGAAGTGGATGGCTTTATTATTAATGCGTAACATTAAATAATATATATAACACATTGAAATATCGATTAAATAAACTGTCTATTATGGTCGGTTATAAGGTAAAAAGTGATGACTAAAAACATATTGGTATTGCCGGGTGACGGTATTGGGCCTGAAATCGTCACGGAGGCTGTAAAGCTGTTGGCGACACTGCGGGATGATTTCGGTCTGGACATCGAGCTTGATGAGGCGTTGGTGGGAGGCGCTGCGATCGATGCCACGGGCGGGCCGCTACCTGAGGCCACCCTTGATCTGGCGAAAGAGGTGGATGCCATTCTCCTGGGTGCCGTGGGTGGTCCTAAATGGGAGGCCTTGGATATCTCCATTCGTCCTGAGAAGGGGTTGCTGGGACTGCGATCCGAGCTTAATCTGTTTGCCAATCTGCGTCCCGCTATTCTCTATCCCCAGCTGGCAGCGGCTTCAAGCCTCAAGACAGATATCGTTGCCGGTCTCGATATCATGATTGTGCGCGAGCTGACCGGTGGCATCTATTTTGGTCAACCTAGGGGGGTCCGTGAACTGGAGAGTGGCGAACGCCAGGGGTTTAACACCCTTGTCTACCGGGAGTCGGAGATTGAGCGAATTGCCCGAGTCGCCTTTGATATCGCTCGCAAGCGGGGTAGTCGGCTCTGTTCTGTGGATAAGGCCAATGTACTCGAGTGCACTGAGCTTTGGCGGGAGGTCGTGACACGGGCAGGCGAGACCCGCCCGGACGTGGAACTGAGTCACATGTATGTCGACAATGCAGCGATGCAACTGGTGAAATGGCCGAAACAGTTCGATGTGATGGTGACGACCAATATGTTTGGCGATATTCTATCCGATTGTGCTGCTATGTTGACGGGGTCCATAGGCATGCTGCCGTCGGCGTCCCTGGATGAGCAGGGTAAGGGCATGTATGAACCGATTCACGGTTCGGCGCCTGACATAGCGGGTAAAGGTACTGCCAATCCCCTGGCAACCATTCTCTCGGTGGCTATGATGTTGCGCTACAGCCTCGATGAACCGGTGATGGCCGATCGGGTCGAGGGTGCGGTGGATAAGGTTTTGGACGATGGTTTGCGTACTCCCGATATCATGTCAGAAGGGATGACTGAAGTGAGTTGCGAATCGATGGGTGATGCTGTGGTCGCAGCATTGAGTTGAATCGGGTGTGACTTGCCGCACCGGGTGACAGAATTCTTTTAAATGGTTATATAGAGATGAAAAGAGTAGGTTTTATTGGTTGGCGTGGCATGGTGGGTTCCGTATTGATGGGGCGCATGCTGGAGGAGAATGATTTTGCCGGCATTGAAGAGCCCATATTCTTCACCACTTCACAAGTGGGTCAACCAGGTCCCGATATTGGCAGGGAGCGGGCGCCGCTGAGAGACGCTACCGATATCGATGCCTTGATGGAGATGGATGCGATCCTGACCTGTCAGGGTGGAGGCTATACCAATCAGGTGTACGATAAATTACGCTCGGCGGGTTGGCAGGGCTACTGGATAGATGCCGCATCCAGTCTGCGCATGAAGGAGCATACATTGATTGTGCTCGATCCGGTGAACGATGGTGTGATTCGTGACGGTCTGGCGAAAGGCGCAAAGGATTTCATCGGTGGCAACTGTACCGTGAGCTTGATGCTGATGGCCCTGGGCGGTCTGTTTCAGCAGGATCTCGTGGAGTGGGTGACATCCATGACCTATCAGGCTGCCTCAGGCGCGGGCGCGCGCAATATGCGTGAGTTGATTAGCCAGATGGGAGTTATTCAAGCCTCGGTGCGGGATAATCTGGCAGACCCGGCTTCTGCTATCCTCGATATCGACCGGCAGGTAGCTGAGACACTGCGCAGCGAGGCTTTTCCCACAGATAATTTTGGGGCGGCCCTGGCGGGCAGTCTGATACCATGGATCGATGTGGCGTTGGAGAACGGGCAAAGCAAGGAGGAGTGGAAGGGATTTGTTGAAACCAACAAGATTCTCGGTCGAAGTGACAAGCCTGTACCCATAGACGGTACTTGCGTGCGTATCGGCTCAATGCGCTGTCATAGTCAGGCATTGACCATAAAGTTACGTAGTGACGTGCCGATAGACGAAGTGGAGTCGATATTGGCAAGTGCCAATAGTTGGGTAAAGGTAATTCCCAATGAACGGGATATCACGATACGGGAACTGAACCCTGCCCAGGTTACTGGAACCTTGACTGTCCCGGTTGGGCGGCTGAGAAAGATGAACCTGGGTGATGAGTATCTGAATGCCTTTACGGTCGGTGACCAACTGCTATGGGGTGCGGCCGAACCGCTGCGGCGTATGTTGAGAATTCTGCTGGAGGCTTGAACCACAGGCAGAATACCTGCGCCAGAGCGTGTTCAACCCCGTCGTAAAGTCGACCGGCTGACGACGGGGTTTTCTATTTCAGTTGAATGAGCAAGGGAGAGTGATTCAGCATGGTATTCGGGAAGATGGTGTTGGCAGAGGGATTTCTGGGTTTTTTCCCAGCGTGAAAAACCCGATCTATTTCTCACTTTGGGTAGTCGCTGGCTAACAGTGGTGTGGTATCACAAAAAATAGTGTGAAGATCATCGAAGTTTTGGTAAAAAGATCATTTATCAGCTATAGTTAGCGTCTAATTATTAAGTTTATTCTAAACCTATCGGGGCTGTTTAGGGGACCATTTTGAACACTATATTCGGAATGAGTTTGACCGGTGGGGTATGTTTTCTGGCAAGGAGGAAGCATGATTCGTAAGCTGTCTCTGGCAGTGGCTGTTGCAACAGCCCTATCACCCATTGGTGCTTTGGCTCTCGGATTGGGCGAAATTCATCCCCAGTCTGCTCTCAACCAAGCCTTCAAGGCCGATATCGATCTGCTTTCAGTCTCTCAGGAAGAATTGCAGGATGTTCGTGTCTCGCTTGCCTCCCGCGAGGCCTTTGAAAAAGCGGGCATGGAGCGGCCATTTCTGTTGTCTGGCCTGAAATTCGCGCCAATGTTGACCCCTGCTGGCAAACCGGTGATCTCTATTTCGAGTTCAGATGCCATTCGGGAGCCCTTCCTCAATTTCCTCATCGAGGTGAATTGGCCGAAAGGCAGATTGGTACGTGAATACACGGTTCTACTCGACCCGCCGGTCACCCTTAAGCGCGCTCCACAACCTGTCACTACACCGGCTACCACGATGGCGCCTACCCAGGTAGGCAGATCAAGGCCTGCCAGAGTAACCTCCTCGATGAGCAGCGAGAGTGGTGACAGAGAATATGGCCCCGTTCAACCCAATGACAATCTTTGGAATATTGCCAAGGGTATGCAACGGACAAATGAATCAGTCGAGCAGGTGATGATGGCGCTGCAACGCCATAATCCATCCGCTTTTATCAATAACAACGTCAACAACCTCAAGGTCGGCAAAATACTACGGCTGCCAGATGACGACGGTGTGACCTCCCTATCCAAGCAGGAGGCGCGTGAGGAGTTTCTAGCCCAGACAAGGGCCTGGCAAGCAGGGCGTAGCAGTAAGGCCGGCAGACCTACGGTTTCCAAGCAGCCTGCGAAGAGTCAGGCAAAGGAAGAGGATCGTCTGCGTCTCATCTCAGCCAAACCTGGCGAGGGTGAAGCTGCCGAACGCGAGGGTATGGCTGAGTCTGAGAGTGAAATAGATCGCTTGCAAGATGAGATCATGCTGGTTCGCGAGTCCAATGAAGGGGCGATACAAGAGAATGAAGCACTGCGTAACCGGGTACAGGAGCTGGAGAAACAGATCCAGGATATTCAGCGCTTACTGACTCTCAAGAGCGATGAGCTGGCGGAGATCCAAACTGCACAAGATATTGCTGCAGAGAAGATGGAAGAGATGGAGTCGGTGGAAACCGCACCGGCTGAAGCTGCCGAGCCTGGAACTGAACCTGCTGTGGCAGAGGATGTGGCCCCAGCTGAAGTTGAGGCGGAACCGACAATTGCTGAGGAACCCGTGGTACCGATTCCACCAGGAACGGTGATCGAAGAGGTCGATATCGAGAAGCAGATCGATGTGGCACAGCAGCAGGCGGCACCTGCAGCAGAGACCCCTGAAACTGCTGTCGAGCCGGAGCCGGCACCAGCCCCAAGCCCTGCTCCCGAGGTACAACAACCAGTCAAACCGCCGGTTGCCGTACTTCCCCCCAAGAAGGTCAGCTATTTCGATGGGGTCAAGGAAAACAGTACCCTACTGGGTATAGTCGGTGGTGTTGCGGTATTGCTGATTGGCCTGTTGTGGATGATCATGCGGCGGCGTAAAGAGGCTGAGGCAGAATTTGCCGAGAGCATTCTGGTATCCCCCGACAGTGGTGTTATAGCCACGGGCAAGGACGACTCCAGCTCACTCACTGCGTCGACTGATGAAACCTCATTCATGAGTGATTTCTCACCCAGTGATATCGATGCTTTGCAAGATGAGACCGGTGAAGTCGATCCGCTCTCTGAGGCTGATGTCTATATCGCCTATGGCCGTTACCAGCAGGCCGAAGAGTTAATCAAGCAGGCGATTGAGAAGACTCCGGAGCGTGAGGAACTTAAACATAAGCTAGCCGAAATCTACTTTTCGGCCAAAAAACATCAGGAGTTTAACTCTCTAGCCCAAGAATTGCATGATGCTGGATTGGAGGACAAGGAGCCGGATACCTGGTCTAAGATTGCCGCGATGGGTAAGGAGCTGGATCCTTCGTCCGCCCTGTTCGCAGGTGCTGCCGGTATTGCCGCCAGCGCTGTTGCGTCGGCAGATAGCGCGTTGGATGACCTTGGGTTGGACCTGGGATCAGAGCCAGTTAGCATAAGCGATGAGCCCGCTGCAGTCGAACCGGTACAGGATTCATCCGACGTTGAGATCGATTCAATGGATCTGAGTGGCCTGGATAATCTTGATGAAATGGATTCTGAAAACCTGGAAGGCAATCTCTCTCTGGATTCGGAATTCCTTAACAAGATGGAGTCAGGTGAGAGTGCGGTAGAAGAGGGCGATGCATTGGATATCGACCTCAGTGATCTTGATATGGACTCTGAGCAGAGTGGTGCTGCAGAGGAACCAGAGCCATTCGATCTATCGGATGTTGAGGGCGATTCAGAGATGGCCGACGCATCAATTGCACAGGATGCTTCGGACGCAATAGAACTCGAAGATTCCGAGGTGCTGGATGATCTGGATCTGGAGAGCATCGAAAAGGAACTGGAAGGGCTCTCCTCGGAACTGGACAGTGATGAGCCTGAAGCTGAAGCAGCAGATGAGTTGAGTCTGCTGCAGAGTCATAGTGAAAACCTGGATCTGGACTCCACGGATGAGATTACGACCAAGTTGGATTTGGCTCGAGCCTATATAGACATGGGAGATATCGAAGGTGCCAAAAGTATCCTCGATGAGGTATCCAGCGAAGGCAGTGATGCACAACAGAAAGAGGCCCAGGAGTTGCTGAACGGTCTCGGCTCCTAAGTCAGAGGCTTTCCAATAGCATAGGGGGCGCACATCTTGGTGCGCCCCTTTTTTGTTTCAGGGTAGATGATGAAGATAGCTCTGGGTGTGGAATACGATGGCAGCGCTTTCCACGGTTGGCAGTACCAGGGTGATGTTCGCAGTGTACAGGAGTCACTCCAACAGGCCCTCTCCAGGGTGGCTGATCATGCTGTAACGGTTCACTGTGCCGGGCGCACGGACAGTGGTGTTCATGCTACCGGCCAAGTGGTTCACTTCGAGACAAAAGCAGAGAGATCCGATCGATCCTGGGTGTTGGGCAGTAATGTCAATCTGCCACAGGATATCAGTATCTCCTGGGCCAGAGAGGTCCCTTCCACATTCCATGCACGCTTCTCCGCCCTGGGAAGACACTACCGCTACCTGATCCTGAATCGACGCTTTCGTTCTGCCCAGTGGCGGGACCGGGCAGTCTGGATTCACCAACCCCTGGATGAGTCGCACATGCATCGAGCGGCACAGGTGTTGGTCGGTACCCACGACTTTTCCTCATACAGGGCGATCGGCTGTCAAGCCAAACATCCGGTCCGGACCGTTCACCGTCTGCAGGTCAAACGAGTTGGTGAATTTATCTCGATCGAGGTACATGCCAATGCATTTTTGCACCATATGGTACGAAACGTGGCCGGGGTTTTGATCGCCATCGGCAAGGGAGAACAGAAGGAGTCATGGACTCAAGAGGTATTGGAGTTGCGTGATCGCACCCTGGGTGGGGTCACGGCACCACCACAGGGGCTCTATTTGACTAAAGTGGACTATCCACAGGAGTTCGCGATCCCTGATCCACTCGGGGCAGGTTTTTGCCTCTGCTAAGCTACACACTTGCCACAACTTTAGTGAGGACCTTCCTGCATGTTGTTTTCAGGCCCAGACTAGCCTCAGGGTGATGCTTAATGTATCTTTCAGCAGCTTATGCGAACACGTATTAAAATTTGTGGCATTACCAGGGTTGAAGACGCTGCCGAGGCTGTTCGGCTTGGCGCTGATGCCATTGGGTTGGTGTTCTATCCTCCCAGTCCGCGTGTTGTTTCGCTGCAGCAGGCCAAGACCATTGTCAAGAGTTTGCCCCCATTTGTTACGGTGGTTGGCCTGTTTGTCAATCAGGATCGAGCCGAGATAGAACGCTGCATAGATGAAGTTCAGCTCGATCTGCTGCAGTTTCATGGTGATGAGACGGCAGAGGCCTGTAGTGGATATATCAGACCCTGGATCAAAGCGATCCGTATGCGTGAAGGGGTCGATCTGGCTGAGGTTGAGCGAACTTATAACAGTGCGTCGGGTCTGTTGTTGGACAGCTATCAGGCAGGCGTTCCCGGGGGTACGGGGCAGTGTTTCGATTGGCGTCGTATCCCCTCAACCCTGGCATCAAGGATAATCCTTGCAGGTGGACTCGATCCTGAAAATGTGGATCAGGCCATACAGCAGGTGCATCCCTATGCAGTGGATGTGAGCGGGGGTGTCGAAAGCTCGAAGGGCATAAAAGATGCGACAAAAATTGAGGCATTTATTGCAGGAGTAAAGCGTGGCGACAACTGAGAAAATCATTGGGTCCCTACCTGACGACAGGGGGCATTTTGGTCCATATGGCGGACTCTTTGTGTCGGAAACGCTGATGGCACCGCTGGAAGAGCTACGTCTGGCCTACCAGCATTACATGGGTGACCAGGAGTTTCTCAAGGAGCTGGACCAGGATCTTGCCCACTATGTGGGACGGCCGTCCCCCATCTACCATGCCAAACGCTGGAGTAAGCAGTTGGGTGGCGCGCAGATCTACCTCAAGCGTGAAGACCTCAATCATACCGGGGCGCACAAGGTCAATAATACGGTAGGCCAGGCGCTGCTTGCCAGACACATGGGTAAATCCCGCATCATCGCGGAAACCGGAGCCGGTCAGCATGGGGTGGCCAGCGCCACAGTCGCTGCCAGACTTGGTCTGGAGTGTGTGGTCTACATGGGGGCTGTGGATATCGCAAGACAGGAGGCGAACGTCTATCGCATGCGCCTGCTGGGAGCCGAGGTGAGATCGGTTGAGTCGGGTTCCAAAACCCTTAAGGACGCACTCAACGAGGCGATGCGTGACTGGGTGACCAATGTGGATAACACCTTTTATATCATCGGTACCGTAGCCGGACCCCATCCCTATCCGGCGATGGTGCGCGACTTTCAATCAGTTATCGGCAGAGAGTCCCGGGACCAGATGCAACGCCAGGCGGGACGACAGCCGGATGCGCTGGTCGCCTGTGTGGGTGGAGGATCCAATGCGATCGGTCTTTTCTACCCATACCTGGATGACAAAGAGATCGCCATCTATGGCGTGGAGGCCGCGGGTGACGGCCTGGAAACAGGTCAACACGCAGCACCGCTCTGTGCCGGGAAGCCTGGGGTGTTGCATGGAAACCGGACCTACCTGATGGAGGATAAGGATGGACAGATTATCGAAACCCACTCCATATCCGCGGGATTGGATTACCCGGGCGTTGGTCCCGAGCATGCCTGGCTGAAGGATAGTGGTCGGGCAAACTATGTGGCAGTGACCGATGATCAGGCCCTCGCGGCATTTCACGATCTGACCCGGATCGAAGGCATCATTCCCGCGCTCGAATCGAGTCATGCCCTGGCCTATGCGGCGAAACTTGCCACCACCATGAGCCCGGACCAGATTATACTGGTCAATCTTTCGGGGAGGGGGGACAAGGATATGCATACAGTTGCAGCGCGGGAGGGGATTCAGCTATGAGCCGGATAGGTAAGCGATTTGCACAGCTCAAGGCGGATGGGAAGAAGGCACTGATTCCCTTTATTACCGCGGGAGATCCTATCCCTGAGATAACCGTTGACCTGATGCAAGATCTGGTATCCGCCGGTGCGGATCTTATCGAATTGGGTGTACCCTTTTCCGACCCTATGGCTGATGGACCGGTCATCCAGAGGGCCAGTGAACGAGCCTTGCAGTATCATGTCAGTCTGCATGATGTATTGGATATGGTAAGTCAGTTCAGGCAGCTCGATGCCGAAACACCGGTTATATTGATGGGCTATCTCAATCCCATAGAGATAATGGGTTATGAGCAATTTGCCACTCAGGCGGCAGAGGCTGGGGTGGATGGTATACTTGTGGTCGATATTCCACCTGAGGAGGGTGGGGATCTGCAACAGTTGTTGCAGGCCGAATCGATCGATCAGATCTATCTCGTGGCGCCTACCAGCACACCTGAGCGTATTCAGCGGATCTGTGACTTGGCGGGTGGCTTCGTCTACTATGTTTCCGTGAAAGGCGTTACCGGAGCCAGCCATCTGGATCTGCAGTCCCTGGCGGTAAAGCTGGCTGAGATTCGTAGTGTGAGTGATCTGCCGGTGGGGGTTGGTTTCGGTATCAAGGATGCGCAGACTGCAGCAGCCGTATCCGCCCTCGCTGACGCCGTAGTGGTCGGTAGCGCATTGGTTTCGCGTGTGGAAGCCCTGGCGGATCAACCGGAGAAGATCGGCGCCGCATTACGGGAAGTCATCGCTTCCATGAGGCAGGCAATGGATCAGGCAAACTGAGTAGGTTTAGGTAAATACCGACTGAGTCTATGGGCTCGCGGTTTTAACGAGATAACAAAGATCGAGTACATCATATGAGTTGGTTTGAAAAACTGATGCCTAGCCGCATCCGTACGGATGCCGGACACAAGCGTGCGGTCCCCGAGGGTCTATGGGCCAAGTGCCCGGGATGCAGCGCTATTCTCTACCGGGCGGAGATGGAAAGAAATCTGGATGTCTGTCCTAAATGTAACCATCACAACAGGATTGGCGCCAGACGTCGGCTTGAAACTTTTCTCGATGCGGAACCCCAGGAGGAGATAGGCGCAAACCTGGAATCAGTGGACCCGTTGAAGTTCAAGGACAGCAAAAAATATAAGGATCGCCTCAGTCAGGCGCAAAAGGGATCGGGAGAGAGAGAGGCCTTGGTTGCCATGCGTGGCCAGTTGAAAGGTATTGACCTGGTGGTTGCCGCTTTTGAGTTCAGTTTCATGGGGGGTTCCATGGGATCTGTGGTGGGTGAGCGTTTCGTACGCGCGGTCAACATGGCCTTGGAGCGGCATACGCCACTGATCTGTTTCTCGGCAAGTGGTGGGGCCAGGATGCAGGAATCGCTCTTTTCATTGATGCAGATGGCCAAGACAAGTGCTGCTCTGGAACGTCTGCAAAAGCGTGGTCTGCCCTTTATCTCGGTGATGACGGACCCAACCATGGGTGGCGTGTCAGCCAGTCTGGCGATGCTGGGTGACATCAATGTGGCGGAACCGAATGCGTTGATCGGTTTCGCGGGTCCCAGGGTGATTGAGCAGACAGTGCGTGAAAAACTCCCTGAAGGTTTCCAGCGCAGTGAATTTCTGCTCGATCATGGCGCCATCGACATGATCATCGACCGACGGGATATGCGAGACCGCATTGCCGATCTACTCAGCATCCTGATGAATAAGCCCAGGGCATGACCACTGGTCTTGGAGCCAGACCCTAGGCGATTCCCCCAGGCATAGCTTTTCTGAAGTGCATCTTTGATTATTAATCATATATTTAGACTTTTGATCACCCGGCTGATTGTTTGCGGTATGCACCAGTGGAGTCTCAACGGTGCGTTTTGAGAAGCTGGATCAATGGCTCGATTGGCAGGCAGATTCGCATCCTACGGAAATCGACCTGGGTTTGCAGCGGGTCAAAACTGTCTGGCAGCGACTGAAACCTGAAGGATTCAGGTCTCAAGTGGTGACGGTAGCCGGCACCAATGGCAAAGGCTCCTGCGTGGCCATGCTTGAATCGATCTGCCTGCAGGCAGGCATTCATATCGGGAGTTTTACCTCTCCTCATCTGATTCGCTACAACGAGCGCATACGTCTGAATGGCGAGCCCGTCTCTGATCAGCAGCTATGCCGCGCATTTGAGATGATCGATCAGGCGCGGGGACAGATAAGTTTGAGCTTCTTTGAGTTTGCCACCCTGGCAGCATTACTCTGTTTCGTTGCGCAGAAGCCGGAGCTGGTGATTCTGGAGGTGGGTCTTGGTGGGCGTCTCGATGCGGTTAATATCATCGATGCGGATGTTGCATTGATCACCACCATCGATTTGGACCATACCGATTGGCTCGGTACCGATATAGAATCAATCGGCAGGGAGAAGGCGGGTATAATACGCAGCCGTAAACCTGTCGTTTTGGGAGATGCGACTATGCCTCACTCAGTACTGGAGCAGGCTGAGCAACTATCTGCCGATATCTACCAGTCCGGCCGGCATTTTAATCATCAGGCAAACGCCAGGGGTTGGCGCTGGTCGGGGCCGGATGGTGTGGAAATCGAACTTCCCGAGCCAGCTCTGACAGGTGGCAAGCAGCTGCAGAATGCGAGTGCGGTTGTCATGGTTTGTCATCTGCTGCAACATCGTTTTCCACTGCATGAAAAGGTCATCGCGAAGGGACTGCGTGATGTAAGACTGCCCGGACGCTTACATTTTATCCCGTCCACTCCTGCGTTGTTGCTGGATGTCGCCCATAACAGGCAATCCATGCAAACCTTGCGTGACGGCTTGACGCAAATGAATAGGCGCGGACGAATACACGCAATCTTCGGTATGCTGCAGGACAAGGATGTGGCCGATGCAGTTGAATTGATTGGACCGCTGCTGACGAGTTGGCACCTGCTAGATCTGCATGGCTGGCGCGGACGCAAGGCAGAACAGCTCGCCGCGAATCTCGGGCAGGCGGGGGTGCGGCAGCCGGTCAGCTGTTATCATAGTTTTTCAGAGGCTTACCAAGCCTGTAGCGATGAGGCGGAACCCCAGGATTTGATTCTGATCTTCGGCTCTTTTCGCATTGTGGGAGAGGCTATGCACATTTTACACCTGGCATGAGGGTGATCTGGAGTTGAGCTGATATACTTGTCTGAACAGGCAAGGACTGAATATTTGAATCATGTTCAGTTGTCATTGATTCCTAAGCTGGAAAAGTGGATATGGGACTGGAGGAGAGACTCAAACAACGATTACTGGGTGGCGCGGTGCTGGTGGCGTTGGTGGTGATATTCGTCCCTATGCTTATCGATGAGCCGATTGAAAGGCGCACTGTTTCCGATCACACCATTCCAGTCAAGCCGGCGCAGAAAAAAGCCACTCCAGTAAAGAGGGTTCAGCCACTGAATGTGGCCAAACCACAACCTGAAAAAATCACCAAGTCGGAATCCACTGGCACAAAGCCGGCTAAGCTTAAGGAAGTGAAACCACCGGAGGCAAAACTACCGGAAGCAAAACCTAAGCCGGTAGCCAAAAACACCTCAACCAGGCCATCACCGACAGCCTGGATGATTCAGGTTGCCAGTCTTACGAATGAGAAAAATGCAAAAAAGCTGGTCAAAGAGTTACGCAAGGCCGATCTGCCTGCTCAGATGGAAAGGGTGAGGTTGAAGGGTAAACAGCATTATCGAATCCAGGTTGGGCCGGAGGTGGATCACAGGCTTGCAGAGAAAATGGTCGCTAAGATAAAAAAGGCATTCAAACTGAATCCAAAGCTGATGCGATATCCGGAATAGCAGAGCCGACTGGATTAAAGTTAACTGGCCCGAGCCGGATAGACGGGGAAAGAGATGAATATCGCAACACAGGCACAAAGCTATTTCAACGATTGGATGTCTGAAAAGACAGCCCCTAAATGGTTGGAGAAGCTGCTCACAAAGCAGCTGCCGCTGGCAGTGGCACTGTTACTGGTGTTACTGATCAGTTGGCGTGCAGCGGAGCTCACATGGAGCCTGATTCCTGTTTCTGAGGTTCAACAACAGAGGCAGAAACAAGGAGCTAATGCCATGCCAACCGCCCAGCGACAGGGCAATGCCAATCAACTCGATAACGTGGCGAAACTGCATCTGTTTGGTATCGCAGGGGCCACCAAGACAGTAAAGAAAATCGATACCAAGGCACCTGAAACCAGACTTAATTTGACCCTGCATGGGGTTTTTGTCGCTGATCAAGCCGAGAAGGGAGAGGCTATCATCGGAACATCGGGTAATGTGCAAAAATATTATAAAGTTGGTAATGCTGTTATGTCCGGAGTCACCTTACAGGCGGTATTCGAAGATCGCGTGGTGTTGTTGAGGAATGGGCGGTCGGAAGTGTTACGCTTTCCCAAGGTATCAAAAAGTAGACCTGTCACAAATTCCAGGGTTAGCACCAATGCTCAAAGGAGTTCGTCGAAATCGGGGTTTGGCCCGGGCGCCTCAACCAGCAATAAGAGCAAGAATCTAAGTAAGTATCGTGATTTGTTGCGCAAGGAGCCGCTGAAGATATTTGAATATGTCCGATTTGTGCCGGTTAAATCCAGAGAAGGCATGAAGGGCTATCGCATATTGCCACAAAAGAATCGTGAACTTTACAACCAATTGGGTGTACGCCCCTCGGATCTCGTGACCTCGGTGAATGGTGTAGCTTTGTCAAATGACCAGGAAGCGATGAAGCTGATAGAAAAACTGAAGGGTGTAAGTAGTGTTCAGGTGGAAATCGTGCGTAACGGACAACCGCAAACACTCAATTTCGATTTTAACTGAATAGCGTGCATACCTACTGTCCGCTAGTTATATCCATGGCGGACTCCAACTCAAAAAACTTGCTGCTGACTATATATCAGGTGTTGCGGGTGGTGTTGGGCGATTAGGCACCAATGCCACTTCATCACCATCTTCGAGGCGGGTGAAAAACTCGGCAAACTGCTTGTTGACGGTAGGCCTCAAGAGTGATTCATCGAACACTTGCGCCACTTGATATCGACGCTTTCTGAGTAGTATCAATAGTTCTGAGACGGTTGTTACTGAAGGCGGCAGTACCAACTCTTCACTCTCTTTGCCTGTTTTATTTGCCAACCAGGAGAAATAATAGAGCTTGATTCTGCGTTCCTTCTGCCCCGTTTCCTGGCGTGCGTAGCCGATGGCTTTCAACTTTTCGAGATAGCTGTTCCAGTTTTTCTCATACTCGATGCCCAGCTTATAGAGGGTCTCCCATGAGAAGATTCCTGTGTCATGTCCATCATCGAAGACCAGGCGTATGGCATATTGCCCCTGAGGTTCGATTTTCGTGATACTGACCGACTCCTTTCCGGTAACCGGTGAATCACTCGCTTTGACCTCCGCCGCCGTGGAGAAGACACGCAGATACTCACAGGGAAGTTCAAAGCTCATCCCATCGGAAAAGCGCAGTGCCAGCAGGCGGGATTTTTGGTGCAGATTGATCTCAATGGGGGTTGGGATCTCAGTCGACATGATTTATGTAGGCCAACAAGGTTAGATAAGGGGCAAGGATCATGTCATAGAATGGCTTTCCGCTTCAACCTGGAATTTTTTTTTAACCCAGCCTACCTGCATACCGGGTTAATAATGACCATATCAGCGACTGCCACCTCCCCCAACCCTGAGAAGGAGGCGATCCATGGCGCGACTGCTGAGCAGGCGTCTAAGCACTGCAAACAGATGGGTGGGAAAGGTGACGTGGTAGCGTGGTTTGGGATTGCGGCTCTCCAGGGCGTGGATGACCTTCTTGAGTACCGCTTCCGCAGGAAGGGTAAAGGGAGCTGCATGTCCCTGTTTTTCCAGCCGGCTGATCACGCCTTGGTAGTGTTGCCGATGCACAGAGTTGAGGCTGTCGATATGTTTTTCAAACATGATATGAGCATTTTCCCGAAACCGGCTTTCAATTGGTCCGGGTTCAATCAGCGAGACATGCACACCGCTCCCGGCAAGTTCCAGCCGCAGGGTGTCACTCAATCCTTCCAGGGCGTATTTGCTGGCCACATAGGCGCCACGATAGGGTAGGGTGATAAAACCGAGAATCGAGCTGTTTTGAATGATTCGCCCCTCACCCTGACTGCGCATTGTTGGGATGACCCGGCATGTCAGCTCATGCCAGCCAAAGAGATTGGTTTCGAATTGCTTGAGCAGTACCTCACGGCTCAGGTCCTCGACCGCTCCGGGTTGACCATAGGCACCGTTGTTGAAGAGGGCGTAAAGTCGCCCATTGGTCTGCTCAAACAGCTGCTCCACGGCTTGATCTATGGAGCTACTCTGATCCAGGTCGAGCTGGAGTGCCTCGAATCCCCGGCGCTGCAAATCCTCTACATCCTGTTCCTTTCGGGCACTGGCAAAGACACGGTAACCGCGGCTTTTCAGTCCTGCAGCGACGTTAAGACCGATGCCGCTGGAGCAACCGGTAATAAGTATATTTTGTTCATCTGTAATATTCATATAACTTCTTGAATTTTTAGTAACAATTCGTCTCATAATAGTCTGTTGTACAGCCAGTTCCTACCGACTCCAGCAACAAATATCTGGCACCCATCCAGGGTCTTGGGGAATTAAAGTTTGACCGCTTCCTACCGCTAAAACAAACAGATTGGAATCTTAGCTTTTTACCTTTGAACGAACCGGGACGGATTGCTCTCAGGCAGCTGCTTATAGATGCAATAAAACAGCAACGGGGATTCGGAGAAATAATCGGTGGATATTGCTACTCTGGTTGGTCTTTTGGGTGGTTTCGGCATCATCATCGGGGCAATTGCATCCGGTGGCGACGTCATGTTGTTTGTGAATGTTCCATCGTTATTGATTGTGGTGGGAGGGACCTTCATGGTGACCTTGATGCAGGTCTCCCTGGGGGACTTTCTCGGTTCCTTCAGCATCGGAATGAAGGCCTTTTTCTACAAGACCGATGATCCTAAAAAACTCATCGACGAGGCTGTGGAGCTGGCGGATATCGCACGCAAGAATGGATTGCTGGCCCTGGAAGGGCAGGAGATCGGCAATCAATTTCTCCAGCAGGGTATCAGCCTGTGTGTGGACGGACACGATCCGGTGTTGGTCAACAAGCTGTTGACCAAGGATATCGACCTGACAATTCAACGCCACGAAGTCGGCCAGACCATGTTCAAGAATATGGCGACCATGGCACCGGCCATGGGCATGATCGGCACCCTGGTGGGGTTGGTGCAGATGCTGGCGAATATGTCGGACCCCGCCAGTATCGGACCCGCCATGGCAGTCGCACTGTTGACAACCCTCTACGGCGCCGTGATTGCGAATGCCTTCGCACAACCCATCTCCGACAAACTGGCCCGGGCCAGTACTATGGAAAAGACCAACAAGTCCCTGATCATGGAAACAATCTCTGGCATCCAGGAGGGAATGAATCCGCGCGTATTGGAACAGCTCCTGAGTACCTACCTTCCCACCGGTAAACGTCCGGTTCAGGAATCCTAGGCAATGGCAGATGAGTGCCCGAAATGTCCTGACGGCCTGCCGCCCTGGTTGGCGACCTTTGCAGATTTGATGTCGCTGCTGATGTGCTTCTTCGTCTTGCTACTCTCCTTTGCGGAGGTGGATGCCCAGCGTTTCAAGAAAATGGCGGAATCCATGAAGGATGCCTTCGGTGTGCAGCGGGAGATTCCGGCACTGGAGGTGGTAAAAGGCACCAGCGTGATCATGCAGGAATACAGTCCAGGCACGCCTGAACCCTCCCCCCTGCAAGAGCTCCGCCAGCAGACATCAGATCTGGAACAGGAGTTTCTCAAGACTGAGGAACAGGATCGGCGTGATGAGGCTCAGGACCCGCAAGACCTGGATATCGATGTGGCAAAGGCAGCGATGCAGGCGCAGATTGAGAAAGAGGTCGAGGAGCAGGCAGAGCAGTTGCAGGAGATGCTGGATAGTGAAATCGAGGGGGGATTGCTGGACGTGGAGACAGAGGAAACAAAAATCATTATCCGCATCCAGGAAAAGGGTTCATTTCCATCGGGACGGGCTGCCCTCAACCCCGAATTCTTCGAAGTAATTTCCAAGATAACAGATGTAATCGCGAATACCCCTGGTAAGATCATTGTTGCAGGTCATACGGACAACATACCCATATCCACCCGACGTTTTCGCTCGAATTGGGAACTCTCTTCAGCCCGGGCAGTGACTGTTGTCCACGCCATGCTGAGTAATGCGGCCATAGATCAGGGGCGCTTTCTGATCCAAGGATATGCCGATTCAAAGCCACTGGTAGCCAATGATACGAGTGAGAACAGGGCACAGAACAGGCGTGTCGAGCTTGTGATCCAGCGTGGCGAGGATCAGGATAGCGGTGAGGTGATCAAGGCCAGTGAACCAGAGTGAAAGCTGGAGAGGAGTGTTGACAGATGATGAATGATGAGAAGGGAATGTCCCAGGATGAACGCAGAGAGTTTTTCCGCATCGATGATTCGATACAGGTCAACTATCGCGCGATCAAGCGGAATGAGTTACCCCAAAGCATCGATGAGAAGCTCCAAGGGACGGACAGATTTACGGTAATGACCCGCTTGCAGAACATCAGTCAGCACCTGTCTGCCCCCCTGCACCGTATCGAGCAGCGCGACCCTGATATTGCTGACTATCTCAAGGCATTGGATGAAAAGGTCAATCTGCTGGGTCAGAGTTTTCTGGCCCAGGAGAATGATCTTTTGGCACGTCCCTCACGCTCGGTTAATCTCAGCGCCGGTGGCCTTGCCATGGATATCACCGAGAAGCTGGAGGTGGGTAGCCTGGTTGAGATCAAGCTGCTGCTGCTACCTTCCTATACTGGGGTAGTGGCCTATGGCGAGGTGGTTGGTATTGATGAAGTGACCTCTGGAGATGGTACCTATCCCTACCATACACGGATCAATTTCACCCTCATCCGCAACAGTGACCAGGATGCCTTGATCCGCCACATTACACGCCGGCAAGGCGAGATGCTGCGCCAGCGCAGAGAAAAATTGGATCAGGAACAGTAGTCCCCTCCGGCTAAGACTTTGGTCGGGCTGTCGGAAGTGCCGGGATCAGAAGCAACCACTCTCTTGCTTGTGATCTGAGCCGCACCTGGTGAAGACCGTCACCCGACGATTCGGTCTTGAAATGTCGTTTATCACCCCCAATATGTTAGGATTCCCCGATTCGGCGGCACTGCAAGCGACCATGGCGCCGCAACCGAACAATTGAGGAAACCTGATATGCCTATTTATGAGTATCGCTGTGAGGCTTGTGAGCATGAGCTGGAAGCCATCCAGAAGATGAGTGATCCAGCGCTTTCCAAATGCCCGGAATGTAAGCGTGACAGCCTCAAAAAGGTGATTTCCGCAGCCGCTTTCCGGCTCAAGGGGAGTGGTTGGTATGAGACCGATTTCAAGGGTGGAAGCAAGAAAAACATCCACGATAACGGAGGCAACGAGGCTAAGACCGAGGCTAAGACAACCAAGACCGAAAGCAAACCGGCAAGTTGCAGCGGTGGTAGCTGCGGGTGCCACTAAACACCTATCGGAATCATTAAAATGAGCTTCCTACGCCGCTACCTGGTGGCAGGCCTGCTGGTCTGGTTGCCCCTTGGGGCCACCTTTCTGGTCATCAACCTGCTGGTCAGCTGGATGGACACCAGCCTGTTGCTGCTGCCCGAGGCCTACCGCCCCGATAATCTGTTCGGTTTTCACATTCCCGGACTGGGGGTTCTGCTCTCCCTGCTGATTCTGCTCCTCACCGGCCTGGTGGCCGCCAATCTGTTCGGCCGCAAATTGGTGAGCATGTGGGAGAGACTGCTGGCCCGGATACCGCTGGTCAGATCGGTCTACTCCGCGGTCAAGCAAATGGTCGAGACCATGTTTGCCGATAAGGGCAAATCCTTTCGCAAGGTGGTATTGGTGGAGTTCCCCCGGCGTGGACTCTGGACCCTCGCTTTCCTGACCAGCGAAGAGAATGGTGCAGTCCAGCAGGTGACCGGCCGGGATGTGGTGAATGTCTATATTCCCACCACACCCAACCCCACCGGCGGCTATTTTGTCCTGGTACCGAAGGAAGATATCCGCGAAGTGGATATGAGTGTCGATGACGGATTGAAGATGCTACTCTCCATGGGGGCGGTCAATCCAGACGATGGGCTTGCAGAGGCCGAGGTCAAGCCGTAACATTCCCGCTTTTTAGCCCGTTTTAGAGTGATTACCCGTCAAGCATAAGGTGGCTGGGTAAATATCAGCGGATTCTCACAGGAAATTTCCATGCGCAGTCACTATTGTGGACAGATCAACAGCTCTCATATCGGCCAGGAAGTAGAACTTTGTGGTTGGGTGCACCGAAGACGTGATCACGGTGGGGTCATATTCATCGACCTGCGGGATCGGGAGGGCCTGGTTCAGGTGGTCTACGATCCTGACCTGCCGGATGTCTTCAGCATTGCTGAGCATGTGCGCAATGAATATGTACTACGCATCAAAGGTCGGGTCAGAGCCAGGCCCGAGGGTACGGTAAATCCCGATCTGCCCACCGGTGAGATCGAGATCCTGGGATTGGAGCTGGAGGTGCTGAATCGTGCCGAAACACCGCCATTCCAGCTGGATGAGCATGAAAATGTCTCCGAAGAGATACGCCTGCGCTACCGTTATATCGACCTGCGCCGTCCCGAGATGCTGGAGAAGATCCGTACCCGCGCCAAGGTGACCCAGGTTCTGCGCCGTTTCCTGGATGAGAATGGATTCCTGGATATCGAGACACCGATGCTCACCAAGGCGACACCCGAGGGGGCACGTGACTACCTGGTGCCCAGCCGCACCCATCCAGGATCTTTTTTCGCCTTGCCCCAGTCGCCACAGCTCTTCAAGCAACTGCTGATGATGTCGGGGATGGATCGCTACTATCAGATCGTACGCTGTTTTCGCGACGAGGATCTACGCGCCGACAGGCAGCCCGAGTTTACCCAGCTCGATATCGAGACCTCCTTTCTCGACGAGGATGAGATCATCCAGATCAATGAGGAGATGATTCGTCAGCTATTCAAAGAGATACTGGATGTGGATCTGGCCAATCCCTTTCCCCGCATGAGCTACGACGAGGCGCTGGAGCGCTACGGATCGGATCGCCCCGATCTTCGCGTGCCCCTTGAGCTGGTGGATTTGCGGGACCTGATGAAAGAGGTTGAGTTCAAGGTCTTTTCCGGTCCTGCAAAGGATCCCAAAGGTCGCGTAGCAGCCCTGAAAGTGCCTGGTGGCAGCTCTCTCAGTCGTAAACAGATCGACGAATACACCAAATTCGTCGGGATCTATGGCGCCAAGGGGCTGGCCTATATCAAAGTCAACGAGATCGCCAAAGGAGTCGAAGGCCTGCAGTCGCCGATCCTCAAATTCCTCCCGGTAGAGGTGGCCGAAGCGATATTGCAGCGCACCGAGGCCAAAGACGGCGACCTGATCTTCTTCGGTGCCGACAAGACCCAGGTGGTGAACGAGTCCCTGGGTGCCCTGCGGGTAAAGCTGGGGCATGATCTGGAGCTGTTGCAAGGGGAGTGGCAACCCCTCTGGGTGGTGGATTTCCCCATGTTCGAATGGGATGAACAGCACGACCGCTGGACGCCGCTGCATCATCCGTTCACCTCGCCCAAGCTGGATCAGTTGGAGGTGCTCGAGAACGACCCCGGCGCCTGTAAGTCAAGGGCCTACGACATGGTCATGAACGGGGTCGAACTGGGTGGTGGCTCCATCCGTATCCATCAACAGGAGGTGCAGCAGAAGATTTTCAAGCTGCTGGAAATCGGCGAAGAGGAGGCCGAGGAGAAGTTCGGTTTTCTGTTGACCGCCTTGCAGTTCGGTTGTCCTCCACACGGCGGTCTGGCTTTCGGTTTGGATCGCCTGGTCATGCTGTTGACAGATTCCGCCTCGATCCGGGAAGTGATGGCCTTCCCCAAGACCCAGACTGCGGCCTGTCAACTCACCTCCGCACCCTCGGAGGTCGGCGCCGACCAGTTGCGTGAGCTCTCTATCCGGGTACGTAAGCCGGTCAGTGAAGAGAGCAAATAAACGTCCAGAATCGGTCCTGGTTGTGGTCTATACCGCAGCCGGAGAGATATTGATGCTGCGTCGAACCCACCCCAGGGATTTCTGGCAGTCAGTGACCGGAAGCCTGGAGTGGGGCGAGTCTTCGGTTCAGGCAGCGCGCCGGGAACTCTACGAGGAGACAGGGATACAGGCCGGCGTGGCCTTGCTCGACCTTGCCTGTAATGAGAGCTTCCCCATTCTTCCCGCCTGGCGCTCCCGCTACGGGCCCAGTGTACACGCCAACAGGGAGCACTGGTTCTCGGTGATGTTGCCCTTCCGGCGACAGCCCAGGCTGCATCACGGAGAGCATGCCGAATATCGCTGGGTTCCCTATACCCAGGCCCTGCAATTGGCCACATCCTGGACCAATCGTAAGGCCATTCGATACATATTCAGCTAGTGTCCGTGCGGAAATAGCTAGATTTGCGCTATCCTCCGGCGCACCAATAGCACATCCCTATGCTAACCTGGCTTACGCGGTATTGAATTTCATCAAGGAGGCTCGATATGCCTGAGACGATCCGCTTGGAAACCGATACCCGCGAGACCCTCGTGGACATCACCAGTCAAGTGGAGGCTGTGGTTGTACGCAGCGGTATTCAGCAGGGTCTGGTCAATGTCTACGCCCAGGGGGCGACCGCAGCGATCATGATCCAGGAGAACTGGGATGAGAGTGTGCAGACCGATGTGGTCAATCTGTTGCGTAAGATGATTCCCCAGGGTGTCTGGCTGCACGACGCCCAGGATGGCAATGGCGACAGTCATCTCAAGGCTGGATTGGTGGGACCGTCCGAGACCATTCCCATCATCAGTGGCAAGTTGGGTCTGTCACGCTGGCAGAATATCTTCTTTTGCGAGTTCGATGGGCCCAGAAGAGATCGTAAGGTTGTCTGCACAATAGTGTCAGAATCGTGATTAGCACATCCTTGTGCTAAAAGACTGCATAGCTGTTAAAAAGGATTCCGATTAGTTATATATCCGAGGATACCCGGTTCCATTCTCTGCTAGTTAGTCTTGCTTAATAACATCCATGTGGTAACAATCTTAAGCGATATTGAGGTGCGGGGCAGTGATCTATTAGTCTGCTGGGATGTGATATTTTCACATCCAGATTTCGATGCGGGTCACTAATCCCCGGCGTTAAGCGTATCAGTCCGGTCTTGCGGGACGAACAGGATATCTTCGGTTGAAAAACCTAATGAACTGGAAAGATCGAGAAATCGCTGAATAATCGCTTTATCCACTTCCGGAGTTCTTGCCAATAGCCAAAGATAGTCGTGGTTGTAACCGCTGACGAAGGCGTATTGATAGTCTGCCTTATCCAATTCGAAGATGACGTAGGAACTGTAAAAAGGGCCGAAAAAAGAGACCTTCAAGTGGCCTGTTTCCCTGTCATCGACAAAATACGCCTTGCCTTGCGCCTCTTTCCATTGTTTATCCTTGGCAGCGTATCCTCTGTTGATCACATCGATGCCGCCATCTTCACGCAATGCGTAGTTGGCAGTGACCTTGTCCAGCCCTTTTTCAAAGGGATGGTCGAGACGCGCGATCTCGTACCAGGTGCCAAGGTAAGGATCGATCTCAAAGCCATCGATCGGTTCCACCCCTTGTGGTAGTTGCGTACAACCCGCCAAGGACAGGCTAACGATGATTAGAAAATAGATCCGTTTTAAGATGTCACACCCCTCAACATAAAAGACATTTGAGTTATACAGTGTCCACCCAGAAATGATGAGTACTTGTCTAGCCCCGGCGCCTGACGGTTATCTTTCTCCGACGCCCCAACAGCACATCCCTGTGCTGACGGGGCTTACGCGGCATCCCTGCCGCTACTGCGAAAGACAACCGTCAGGCGCCTACCAACGTACAGATATAATCTGCACGGATACTAAATGGCTTTAAGTGGGGGACTGTTCCGTTACGAGGACTGCTCCTCGAGCGCATCGAGAAAACGCTCCGCATCCAGGGCCGCCTGGCAGCCGGTACCGGCGGAAGTGATCGCCTGTCGGTAGACATGGTCCATGACATCACCGGCGGCATATATGCCCGGGATGGAGGTTTGGGTGGCGTTACCCTCCAAGCCGCCGGCAACATGGAGATAGCCGTTGGTCATATCCAGCTGTCCCTCGAACAGTGAGGTGTTGGGACTGTGTCCGATGGCGATGAAGACCCCCTGCAGATCGATCTCCTTGGTGGCCCCGTCTTTCACATTCTTGATGCGCATCCCGGTGACCCCGCTCTGATCGCCGAGGACTTCATCCAGGACATGGTCCCACTCGATGGTGACATTCCCATCCGCGGCCTTGCTCTTCAGTTTATCGGCCAGTATCTTCTCTGAGCGGAACTGATCGCGACGGTGCACCACCACCACTTCGGAAGCGATGTGCGACAGGTAGAGGGCTTCTTCCACCGCGGTATTGCCGCCGCCGATGACAGCGACCTTCTGGTTTTTATAGAAAAAGCCGTCGCAGGTGGCGCAGGCGGAGACGCCGCGACCGCGGAAGGCCTGCTCCGACTCCATGCCCAGGTACTTGGCGGAGGCCCCGGTGCAGATGATCAGCGCATCGCAGGTATAGACCGCCTGGTCGCCGGTGAGGCGGAAGGGGCGTTCGCCCAGCTCTGCCTTGTTGATGTGATCGAAGATGATCTCGGTGTCGAAGCGTTCCGCGTGCAGGCGCATACGCTCCATCAGGTCCGGCCCCTGTACCCCGGCATTGTCCCCTGGCCAGTTGTCCACTTCGGTGGTGGTCATCAGCTGACCACCCTGTTCCATGCCGGTTACCAGAACGGGATTCAGGTTGGCGCGGGCGGCGTAGACCGCCGCGGTGTAACCGGCGGGGCCGGAACCGAGAATCAGCAGGCGGCAATGCTTGGTTTCGCTCATGTATACTTACTCCAACTCGGGCCTGCCATGGCTGGTTGCCTGGCAGACTGTATGTGTTGACCCGGCCTTGCGAGTCCTTAATCGGTGACCCGCATCCAAGTCTGAAAATAGGATTGCGGGAATACTACGTAATCATCCCTCCGGGGTAAAGAATCGAGAGAAATTGGTAATGAATATCGGCATTCCGAAAGAGATCAAACCCCTTGAGGGGCGGGTTGGATTGGTGCCTGAGGCCTGCGGGGAGCTGGTCAAGGCGGGGCATCGGGTGATGCTGGAGCAGGGTGCCGGCAGTGCCAGCGGTTATGGGGATCAGGTCTACAAGGAGTCCGGTGTGGAGATCCTGGCCGACGCAGAGACCCTCTATCATCACGCCGATTTGGTAGTCAAGGTTAAAGAGCCCTATGACAATGAGCCTGAGATGTTGCGGGAAGGACAGTTGCTGTTCTGCTTTCTCCACTTGGCGGCGGATGAGGGATTGACCCAGCGCCTGCTGAGGTCAGGGGTCACAGGCATCGCCTTTGAGACGGTAGCGGATCGAGGGGGGCTGCCTATCCTGGCGCCGATGAGTGATATCGCGGGGCGCATAGCAGTACAGAATGGCACTACCCTGTTGCATCATCAACACGGGGGTAGGGGAGTGCTGCTGGGCGGTTTGCCGGCGGCGGAACGAGGTCATGTGGTGATATTAGGTGCAGGACAGGCGGGTGGTAATGCCGCCGAACTCGCAGCGTCCATGGGGGCAAGGGTGACGGTTTTCGACCGCTTAAGGGAAAAGATGGGTGCGATGCGGGATATAGGGAACAATGTCACTGCCCTCTACTCCTACCATGATGCAATCAGTGAGGCGGTGGCCAGTGCGGACCTGCTGATCGGCGCAGTGCTGGTTCCCGGTACGAAGGCGCCGAAAGTCATATCACGCCAGCAGATTTCGACTATGAAGGCGGGATCCGTGGTGGTGGATATCTCAGTCGATCAGGGCGGATGTATCGAAACCACCCGTCCGACCACCTATGAGGAGCCAACCTATCAGGTAGATGGGGTGACCCACTTCTGTGTCACCAACATGCCCGGGGCCGTGCCAAGAAGCGCCAGCCAGGCCCTCTCTGCGGCGATGATGCCCTATTTGAAGCGCTTGCTTGAAGGGTGGCAGGATGATCCCTGCCTGAAGGCCGCGGTGAACCTCTCCAAGGGGGAGCTGCTCTACCCGGCCTTGCGTGAACAGTATCTATGAAACTACAATAATAAGTAACCGTAACATTTTAATTTAAAAAGATTATTGATATGCCAGCACAGGCTAAAAGCCAACAAACATCAGACCAGAGTGCATTTCACAACCATGTGAGCCACGCCCTGCGCGAAGGCATTATGTGGAGCCTGTTCTGCCTCAGCGGCTATCTGCTGCTCTCCCTGTTCAGTTATTCTCCGCTGGATCCTGGTTGGTCCTATACCGGACCGGCAGTTTCGGTATTGAATTCCGGGGGTCCCGCGGGGGCCTGGTTTGCTGACGTCTTTCTCTATCTTTTCGGTATTTTCGCCTATCTGTTTCCCGTCATGTTGAGTTGGAGCGCGGTACTGGTGTTCCGCCGGCGTAATCCCGATGACTCGGTGAATCTGAATCTGGTGCTGGTGCGCTGGCTGGGGTTTTTCATCACCCTGGCATCGGGCTGTGCTTTGGCGGCACTTCATACCAGTAATTTGGCGGTGACCTTGCCAACAGGTACGGGGGGTGCCCTGGGTAGTTTCCTGGGCGGCCATTTCGAAGCCTCATTCAGTCGTTCCGGCAGTTCACTATTGATGTTGGCCCTGTTTCTCAGCGGCTTTACCCTGTTTACCGGTGTCTCCTGGTTTACCGTGATGGACTTCCTGGGGGGAATGGTGCTGGGTCTGATGCGTAAGACACAGCTCTTCTTCACCCACCGGCGTGAAAATGTGGCAGCCAAGAGGGCGCGCCAGGAGCGGGTGGATCTGATCAAGAAAGAGCAGAAGAAATCGGGCAAACGAAAACAGCCCCGTATCGAGCCGGTGATCAATGCGCCGAAGGCCAGTGAGCGGGTTGAGAAAGAGCGGCAGGTGCCACTCTTCGAGGCCGATCCCAACAGCGAATTACCGCCCTTGGCACTCCTGGACCCGGCCAAACAGACGGTCCAGTCCTACTCCCCCGAGGCACTGCAGGCCATGTCCCGTCAGGTGGAGTTGAAGTTCGCCGATTTCGATATCGAGGTTCAGGTGGTGGCGGTACACCCTGGGCCCGTGGTGACCCTGTTTGAGCTACAGCTCGCTGCCGGCACCAAGGTGAGCAAGATCAGCAGCCTGTCGAAAGACCTTGCGCGAGCCCTGTCGACCATCGCGGTGCGGGTGGTGGAGGTGATTCCCGGCAAGTCGGTGATCGGTCTCGAGATCCCCAATGAGTACCGGGAAATGGTCTTTCTCAGCGAGGTCCTCCAGTCCGATACCTACGAGTCGGCAAAGTCGGCCCTGACCCTCGCCCTGGGCAAGGATATTGCCGGAAATCCCATGTGTGCCGATCTGGCAAAGATGCCCCATGTCCTGATCGCCGGTACTACCGGCTCGGGTAAGTCGGTGGCGATCAACGCCATGATCCTCAGTCTGCTCTATAAGTCCAAGCCGGATGAGGTGCGGATGATCATGGTCGATCCCAAGATGCTGGAGTTGTCGGTCTATGAAGGCATACCCCACCTGCTGACTCCGGTGGTGACCGATATGCAGGAGGCGGCCAACGCCCTGCGCTGGTGTGTGGGTGAGATGGAGCGGCGTTACAAGCTGATGGCCAGCCTGGGGGTGCGAAACATCGTCGGTTACAACCGCAAGGTCAGGGACGCGATCAAGAAAGGCGAACCCCTCAAGGACCCCCTGTTTCAACCTGAACCGACAGAGATCATCGAGGCCATGGAGCATCCCACCCTGGAACCTCTCCCCTATATTGTGGTCATTATCGACGAGCTTGCCGACATGATGATGATGGCAAGAAAGAAGGTCGAGGAGTTGATCGCCAGGCTGGCGCAGAAGGCGCGCGCCTCCGGGGTCCACCTGATCCTGGCCACTCAACGACCCTCCGTGGATGTCATCACCGGTCTGATCAAGGCGAATATACCCACCCGTATCGCCTTCCAGGTCTCCTCCCGGGTCGACTCCCGCACCATCCTCGATCAGATGGGGGCGGAGCACCTGCTGGGTCATGGTGACATGCTCTACATGGGTACCGGTAGTAATATTCCGCAACGCATGCACGGCGCGTTTGTGGATGACAACGAAGTACACAGGGTGGTGAAGCATCTGAAACAGGCAGGACAACCGGACTACCTGGAAGAGATACTCCAGGAAGCAACCGAGTCGGTGCCCGGTTTTCCGGCGGAGAACGGCGATGTGGAAGATAGCGATCCCCTTTATGACGAAGCGGTTCGCATCGTCACCGAGACACGCCGGGCCTCCATATCCGGCGTGCAGCGGCGACTGAAGATCGGTTACAACCGGGCCGCCCGGATGATCGAAGAGATGGAAAGAACAGGTATTGTCGGGGCCGCGGAAAGCAATGGCAGTCGCACGGTACTGGCACCGCCACCGCCACAAGATTGATTGGGAATATTGTTGTATGCAGACAAGCCTGAGACTTCTTATTACCCTTACTCTGTTGGGCTTCATTCAACCCCTATGGGCACTGAGCGGACCGCAGCAGCTAGAGGCCTTTCTCGAGGATCTCACCACCCTTCAGGCTGACTTCGAGCAGACACTGCAACAGGATGATGAGGCCTCCTACACCAGCAGCGGTGTTTTCTACCTGAAGCGCCCAGGTCAGTTGCGCTGGGAATATACAGCGCCGAGTGAGCAGTTGATTGTGGCAGACGGCGATCGCATCTGGCTTTACGACATCGAGTTGGAGCAGGTTTCCCATCGCAGCCAACAGGCGGCGTTGGTTGGCACGCCGGCTCAATTGCTGAGTGACCAGGCACCCATTAACGAACACTTTCTGGTCAATGATCTGGGCGAAACCGATGGATTGAATTGGGTTGAATTGCTGCCGAAAGGGAAAGAGTCCCAGTTCGCCAGCTTGCGCCTGGCACTCAACGATAACAGACTGCGGCGCATGGAGATGGTGGATAACTTCGGTCAGACCACTCGCTTTGTTTTCAATAATATCCAGCGCAATCCAACCCTGGATGTCACCCTGTTCAAGTTCACCCCGCCACCCATGGTCGATTTGATCGGCGACCTATGAGCGATCAGGATCTCTTTGCCCGGAACGAGGGTGGAGAGAACCGCCCACTTGCCGACCGGATGCGACCGCGCACCCTGGAACAGTTTGTCGGTCAGTCCCATATTGTCTCTGACAGCAAACCGCTGCGCCGAGCCATCGAGGAGGATCGCCTCCATTCCATGATCTTCTGGGGTCCTCCAGGCACGGGTAAGACCACCTTGGCGCGCTTGATTGCCCACCACTCCGGTGCCCAGTTCCTCAGCTTGTCGGCGGTGCTGTCCGGGGTCAAGGAGATCCGTGCCGCGGTGGAGCAGGCGAAGCACTTCCAACAGCAGGCGCAACGACCCACCGTTCTCTTCATCGATGAGGTGCACCGTTTCAACAAATCCCAACAGGATGCCTTTCTGCCCCATGTGGAGGATGGCACGGTGGTCTTCATCGGCGCCACCACCGAGAATCCATCCTTTGAACTCAACAACGCACTGCTCTCCCGCGCGCGCACCTATGTATTGAAAGCGTTGACCCATGAAGAGCTGGAACAGATTATCGATCTGGCCCTGAAAGATACCGACAATGGACTTGGCGCAAGGGAGCTCGGCATCAGCCACAAGGCCCGCACCCTGCTGGCGGAAGCGGCGGATGGGGATGCCAGAAGGGCACTCAACCTGCTGGAGATAGCAGCGGACCTGACCGAGTCGGGAGAGATCGATGAACAGGTAGTGGCGGAAGTGGCCAGCGGCACACTACGCCGTTTCGACAAAGGCGGTGAGGCCTTCTACGATCAGATCTCAGCCTTGCACAAATCGGTCAGAGGCTCCGCGCCGGATGCCGCCCTCTACTGGCTGGCGCGCATGGTCGATGGGGGTTGCGATCCGCTATACATTGCCCGCAGGGTAGTGCGCATGGCATCGGAGGATATCGGTAACGCGGATCCAAGGGCCCTGCAGCTTGCCATCAACGCCTGGGACACCCAGCAACGGCTCGGCAGCCCGGAAGGGGAACTGGCCATCGCACAAGCCGTGGTCTACATGGCGTGCGCACCCAAGAGTAATGCCGTCTACACGGCATGGAAAGATGCCCTCGCCGAAGCAAAGACCTCCGGCTCTCTTGAGGTACCACTGCAGCTACGCAACGCCCCCACCAAACTGATGAAAGAGCTCGACTACGGTAAGGCCTATCGTTATGCCCACGATGAACCCAATGCCTATGCTGCCGGTGAAAACTATATGCCTGAGCAGTTAAAGGGCCGTCAATACTACCATCCGGTTGAACGGGGCATGGAGATAAAGATAGGGGAAAAGCTGGCATTTCTACGCAAGTTGGATAAAGAGACGGGAGACAATTGAACGCTATTTAAAATAACATCGATGTTGCTACTTTTTTATATCTATTACTCATGTGAAGCTGCTCTCTCTAGATAATCCTCCACATCAAGCCAACCCGGGAATAGCGTCCGCTTTTGTAAAAAATTTACCCATCAAAGCGGCTGAATACCAACTGGATATGTGATTCGGCTCACACAATTGTGTGATCATTTTCTGAAATCTTCCCCTAATTGACCATGATCAGTTTCATTGTCCGGCTATTAAACGGTAGTCTTTCACCCGGCCAGGCAAGGCCTTCTATGGAATAATAAAGCAACAAAGAGGTTGAAAAGGAACATGAAGGGAAGCGGAAGGATTTTAGTGTCGGCATCATTCTCCCTGTTGCTGGCAATGCAAGGATGCGGCGGTGGAGGAGGCTCCTCAGACGATCCTACTGATACGAATAACCCCGTCAATGATGATAATGTAAGTGACAACACATCAGATGATTTCACCGGTAACGAATCTGAAGCTGTAGTCAACGACTCCAATGCCAAAGATCTGGCGGTCGGCGCGGCATCAGCCGTTAAACAAGGGGTTGATGAAAATGGCATCGTGCTGCCTGCTCAAACCGCAGCCAAGGCATACAATCCGACACCAATAGTTGTGCCGATGGGTACAAGCGATAGTAGCGAAGATCTCTGTCCCCACGGTGGGACAGGGATTGTCGAGTTCAACGATACAACGGGTCAGGTTACTCTCGGCACCTTCACGGATTGCAGTTATGGTGGGGGTTTGTACCTGTATACATTCACGGGCGTAGTCACTATTACATACGCGGATGGTAGCGATGGAAGCGCTTTCACCAGCGTGCATGATGGTGATCTGACCAGCGTGGATAACATTACCCGTGCGATACACAGAACATTCAGTTGTGAAGCCAATTATCAGAATTGCACCTTCTTTTCCGACTTTCTTGGATTTGATGATCGAAGTTACCGGGTGACCGATATCTCAGTGACAGAGGATGGTAACTCGGCCTACACAGCAGAGGGCCGTGTCTACGATCCCAGTCATGGCTATATAGATGTAACAACCGATATCCCAGTGACTTTTGAATGCCCGGATGGTCATCCTGGCACAGGCCGTCTGAGCTTTACGGGCGCAAACCAGACATCGGGCACTATTGAGTTCGTCAGCTGTACTGAATATGTGGTTACAACGAATAGCGGAACTTCAAATAGTTACAATTGGTGACGGCAGAAATATTTGGATTTGATCTGAGTATTGGATAACCGTGAGAGTCATGTCTGTTATTAGAAAGTCACTGGAGAGAGTCATTCAATTTGTTGTATTCCTGACAGTGTCAGGAGTGTGTTTTGGAACAGAGGATATGGCAGTGGATGTCAATGAAAATACACTCAAGCCTGCTAAACCCTTCAGTGCATTATTAGTGGAGTACAACAAGCATAACGAGAACGTTAAAAAGCGAACGCGGATTACGCTTAGTCAACATGGGATACGTTCTGAGAGTCTGTCACAGAGTAGTAACACGCCGCAGCTGGTTTATATCCAAAATTACAAGTCTGAACAGGAATGGTTAGTCAATTCATCCAGCCACTACTACAGCGAGTTACCGACTGGTAACACAGTTGAGATCAGTGAAGATAAGCAGAATGCTTCTAAAGGCGATCAAAGTGAAGACATTATGACTTGGTCGGGTGTATTGAGATCAATGCCCTGTAGTGGTGCAAAGGCAAAAAAGATCAGTACGAGAAGCGTGAAAAATTCTGAACTGAGTGTATGGAAGTGTACCGATGGTCAAGGACGCAGCTATCTTCAACACTTTAGCTCTCTACTTGGTTTTGTGATACGTCAGGAAACGTCAGATGGCCATATAGGAGAACTCCAGGAGATCAAATTCGTGGATAAGCCGATTGATTATTTCAAGCCGTCAAAAATGTGGCGTGAAGTATCAATGGAGGAGTTTTTGACAGGCGCTCCGCTGTTGCCTGCCTATGTAGAGTGATTCAACTTTCGTTCTCTGATGGCAAAGGGTTCAATATATAGAAACGGATAAAATTATGGAGGGGTAGTCAATATAGTTAAATTCGTCAATGTATGGAGCGCAGAGATTTCGGTCATGCGTAAATAGGGATAGGCAAAGCCAAAAGTGCAACTTGCTAAATTCAATGTCTTCATGGAGTAATTCATATGTCATATAAATCAGGAAGGAAAGAACCAAAACGTTTTCATTTTGGTCAGGGGATGACTGAGTACATAATTATTGTCGCTGTAATTGCGGTCGCTGCGATCGGTGCATTCGGATATTTTGGTCAGATTGTCGAAACACAAATCTCTGGGTTGGGCTCAGAACTTGGTGGTGGCAGCGGTGCGGATGCTCGAGGTGCTGCAACAGAAATGGGCGAGACCGCTAAGGCCGAAGCTGTGGAAGCAAACAGCATGGGTAACTATGATGATAACGATTCTGAGGCAGGATCACTCGGAGGTGGCGGAGGAGGTTAGTGATTGATCTGTAGGAAGGTTATACCTTCATATCATCATCACGCCTTATGAGGCCTGACTTCACAATTTGGTGTTCAGTGAAGTCAGGCCGTTAATGGACAGCAATATGATTCGGATATCAAGCACAAAGCAAAAAGGACAAGCGCTCCCTCTCGGGGTGGCTTTTCTCATGTCATCAATTCTGTTTGTTCTGGTCTTGTTCAATACGGGGCAAACCGCATCAGAGAAATCCAGACTTGCTAATACTGCTGATGCGGCGGTTTACAGTGGCTTGATTTGGCAGGCAAGAGCGCTGAATTTTCAGGCTTATACAAACCGGGCAATGGTTGCAAATCAAGTCTCCATAGGCCAAATGGTGAGTTTTTCATCCTGGGCCAGGTATGCCTCTATCCTTATAAGAAACGTTGACTACATTGCCAACTTTATCTGGGTGATGAAACCCTTTACCAGTATCGCAAACCAGATAATGGGCCAAGTCGACAATGTTGTCGTCAACATTACTGAGGCACTTATTCCTGTCGTTGATGGTGTAAATGGTGTTCTAAGTAATGCCCAGCAAGCGGTCTATCTTGCAAGTTTTGCTGCAACACCTGCGATTGTGCAAGAAGTCGTTGAGAAAAATGATGAGCGATACAATGTGAATTCAGCCTATGCCGTAATCGGTATGGGTGAAAATGCCATGGCCTGGAATAATTTCGCAGAACAATATGATGATCGGGATGCATTGTTACGGAAAGCAGACGTTGTCAATCGTTCGAAAGATGAATTCACGAATGCAAGAAATATCGGTCAACGTCAGCTTTTGCCGGGTTCACCTAGCAAAATAACAATCTTTCCCATGCGTTTCTGGATCAAGAAAGAGGGTCGATCGAACCTGATCGCAGAGGAGGGGAACTCTGGAGATATCGAGTGGGAGTGGAAGGGCAAGGATACGCTCTCTTTACATTCAGAAACATATCGTTGCTCGGTTCGGAGGGGCTGCGGATGGCGCAGTCACGTGGAACTCCCAATGGGATGGGGTTCTAGATATGTCAATGGTGACTTTGAATGTGAAGAGGATGATGAAGGAAGAGAAATATGCCCTGAATACATGAATGAGAATAGATGGGCAGAAGATTTGGCCGATTTGGAGAGTGAAGAGCTTGATGCTGATTACAATGGTATTCGTGCTTACTACGATCTAAGTGATTTAAGCGAAGAAAACAAGGATCCTCGTCTTGTGTTAAGAATAGAGGTAGATCTCCCCGAAGATGAAGTGAGAACGGCATCAAAGATAGAAAATCTAGGTTCTGACTCGGTACCGAATGAAGAGACAGGGAACGGTATTGGTATAGGTGTATTTGGTACAGAGGATCGAATGGCAGGAGAAGGCATAGCTTCAATAGCGAGTGGTGAAGTGTTTTTTCATCCGCCTGACGATTACAACCCATCACGTCGACGTGGCAGATACGAGATAGCTAATCTGTTTAATCCATATTGGGAAGTAAGACTGACAAAAACACCTATCGAGCGTCGCTTTATGGCATGGGCTCTAAGAGACAGCGATCTTTTGACAGAAGGAGCCTCCGGTATTGCTGAAGGCGTTGCGATATTTATAAGCGAGAGGGAAGAGGAGCTGAGTCGTCTTCAGCATCTGCAGGAAGATTTACAAAATCAGCTCGATAGTACAGTAGATGATGTGGAACGAGCTCAGATACAGTCCCAACTCAACGCAGTCAATATTGAAATAGCAGATTTGGAATCTCAAAACTACGATGTGAACAATCTGACTCAAAATCTACAACAAAATTTGTCGCAAGGAGTAAGCAGTGCAGCAAATACACAAGTTGCACAGTATGAGCAGGAGTTGGAGCAATATGCTCAACAGCAGAGTGAAGAATTCACTGACCAGTTTCAGGATGAGATAGTAGGGCAAGTAACGGATTCACTCCAGGAAGCCCTAGAGGGAGCCGTTGAAGATGCGGTAGAAAGTGCTATCTCTTCATTCTTTGGTGGATGAAATAAGCACTGGCAATTCGATATGTATGAGGAAACGTAAGCGTATGGAATTCACATATTGGGGTTCTAGAAAGTATCAGTTGGGTGGTGCAACAGTGGAAACAATCCTTGTTGCTACTGTATTAGTACCTGTCCTGGGAAGTCTGCCATTGTTGGGTAAGATTGCAGATATCAACAACACTACAAACCAAACAAGTCGATACATGGCTTGGGAACAGACAGTAACAGGCACATCAGGTAAACCAGTTTCACAATTACAAGCAGAAGTGAGTAACCGCTTTTTTGCAAGGCCTGATTTGCAAATAAGGACTAACAGGCCTGCATTGTCTGAAGAGGAGCAAACCAATCATTTCTGGACTGGTTATGGTGTTACAGAAGAGGATGAGGTCAACCGCCTGGTATCTTACGGAGATGGATTGACTCTGGACCTGGATAATGAATCGCCAGACAGCCTTGCGGGAACACTCTCCTCGGGTATTGCAACGATTGGTCGCACAATGGCGAGATTTACTGGCGGAGAGTGGCACATCGAGGAGGCAGGTTTGTATACGGCGCGTGTTTCGGTTGATGTCGCCAGTAATCAATATCTAGCGTCAGGAAATGATTGTGATAATCATGAGTCAGAAGAAGTAACAGCGTGTGTATCCAGATCGAATACGATATTTGTTGATGCCTGGGAAGTGGCAGATGCAAATCATGCAGAGGAAAGGACAAGGACCTTTGTACCTGCTGCAGGTTTAGAAGAACTTGGTAGTGCTGCGGTTGAGATTGTAGGTATGGTTCCATTCTTTGCGGATCTGGGAACATTGGAGACAGACGAAAATGGCGGGTTTGGATATATCGACTCTGAAGTTTTACCCTTAGATCGGTATGCGGAAGATTGATATCTCTCGCCTTACATTTCGTAGTTATGAATATAGTAAAGAAGCTATCGGTTCTAACATTTCTAGTCACAATGACTGGTGCTTGTTCTGCTTTCGATATTTCTGGTGTTGAAGATCCTCCAGATTCTACCGTCATATATGTTGGTGACGTTGTACAAAATGGTCTGCCGATCCAAATGAAGCAGTTTGATACGACTGGGTCACCTGGAGAAGTGATTGGTTTCTACAAGCAGCGGTGGTCGGACACAAGAAACTATAAGGAAAATATACCTCAATACATAGAAAAAAAAGTAGGTGATTGGTGGGTGCTTAGTAAGATGGAGGGTAATCACAGCGTCGTTGTGCAGGTCCAGGAAACTACTGGTAATCATTCCACTGGATTTATCTCAGTGTCGGACATAAGTAGTCCGCAAAAAGTAAGTGATGAAGCAGTCAATTTTCCACGCATGAATGATAGTGAGTTACTGTCAAGTACGGAATCTATCGATAACGGAAAGTATGCAACAACGATAATTTTGATCAATAACCACACAATTATAGATAACAGTGAGTACTATAAAACCAGTATGAGTAATAGTGGGTGGGTGTATACAAATAGTAAATTCAATGAAGATGTGTCAACGATGTATTTCTCAAAGAAAAGTCAGCATTGTGAAATTGCGATAGCTCAAGCAGACGATGGTAAGACTGTTATATTCGCTAATGTTGTAGAGTCAAAACAAGGTGAATGATCAGATGTCGAATATGAAATATCAGAAAGGACATGTCGCAGTAGAGTATGTAATCGTTACCTTTATTTTTATCATGTTTCTGTTCACACCGATAACTGATGACAGTCAATCAGTGGTTAGTTTCTTGATGGAATCAATCAGGAATTACGATACAAACAGGTCACTGCTTTACTCGCTCCCGTAAAAATCAACCTAACGATACTAATAGAAAATGGATATACAGAAATCAAGCGTTGGAAGAGACCGTACAACAAAACGGACCTTCTTCAATAAGAATTTGCTTATGCTGTTAGTTTCGCTAGCGATTGGAGGTGGTGGTGTTTACCTTGCAAAAGAGTTCATTGAGAAAAAAATTAACTACTATAAAAGTCAATTGGAAAAAACAGAAGAGATGGTTTCGCTTGTCGTGCCTAAGCGCAATATGACGAGAGGTACTATTGTATCAGTGAAGGACTTCTCAATCAGGAAGATTCCCAAAAAATTCGCTCATACCAATGCTGTCACTCAATCGACGATGAATACGGCTGTTGGACAAAGATTAAGCTTTGATATTACTAAGGGAAAAGCTTTACTTTGGGCGCACCTTGAAGGAGGCTTGATGCCCACCTTTTCTGGCAAGATAGAAGAAGGAAAGCGTGCGTTGTCCTTTGCAGTCGACAAGATAAACTCGATCTCAGGTTTTCTGCAACCGAAAGATAAAATAGATCTCCTGCTTGAATACAATAACCAGATTATACCTGTCATACAAAACCTTCATGTGGTTGCTACCGGGACTAGAACACGCATTGACAAGACTGGGTCACAATCGGGTAATACATACAATATTATCACTGTAGATGTAACGCCCGAGGTTGCCGAGAAAATAATTCTCGCAGGTAGTTTGGGTAAGATTACTGCCATACTAAGATCGCCTCTGGATGACAAGCCAATGAGTAACGCACCTATGACAGTTGCGCGACTGTTTAACAAACCACAACCAAAGGTATTTAAAAAGAAAAAGATCATACGAAAAAAACGCGGAATAGAATATATCATTGGTGGTAGATAGCTAACGCAGACTGCATGAAGTCTGCCTTGAGAGAATATTGCAAGTGACGAAAAAAATAAGAGCTCTGGGTGTGGCACTGATTTGGATGGTGAGCACGGGTATAGTATCAGCGAGTAACATTGATCTATTTGTAGGTGAGGTAAAGATATTAGGTAAAGTAGATGTCGACAGGGTGGCAATTGGTAAGGACGGCGTTGTTAAATTAGAGATAATAAGTACAGGGGAACTTATAGTCATAGGGCAGCAAAAAGGTAGCACATCATTACGTTTATGGAATAAAGACGGCAGTCAATATCAATACAACATAAGAGTTTCTGAGAATGATCCTGAAAAGAGGGTCAGAATGGATGCAATGATCAGGGTCAGCGTCAAGATGGTGGAGTTTAGAAAGAGTGCTCTATCGAAACTCGGGATTGACTGGTCAAGCGATTTCAACGGTCCAACATTTTCAACAGTTGGTGATTTTGTCTCTAATTCACTTTACAAGCCTGCAGCAGCAACCATCGGTGGTGCGACTCTTCCACTAAGGGTAAAACCTTTTTCATCCTATTTCGGTATTGCAACAACGCTCACTTCTAGAATAAATTTGCTTGCGTCAGATGGCGATGCGGTCGTCTTGTCAGAACCGGTGTTAAGTTGTATCAACGGAGGTACTGCAAAATTTATATCAGGTGGTGAGTATCCGATACCAGTCACTAACACCACTGGTGGTACGAGTGTTGAATTTAAACAGTATGGCATCAAGATGGATATCTCGCCTCGAGCAAATAAAAATAATCAGATCTATACCACTATCAAAACGGAAGTAAGTGAAATAGACCAATCAACGACTGTATTGGGTGTTCCTGGTATCTTGAAAAATCAGACTGAGACAATAGTCAATGTAGAGTCGGGTGAAACGATTGTCATATCTGGCTTATTGAAAGCGAAACGTGGGAGAGGCAATAGTAAGATACCAGGCCTAGGCGACCTTCCATTAGTCGGTGGTTTGTTTGGGACAGAAGACGTACAAAACGAAATGTCAGAAATGGTCGTTTTTCTAACCCCAGAAGTCGTTGAGGTAAAAGATACCTTTGATGACCGGGCTAGTAGACTCATGGGGATAAGCAATGAGGCCAACGGTCAAATATCAGATAAATTGCAATACAGTATTTTAGACTAGCTCATGTTTGAGATTTTATATCAACAAGGAAGAAAACGGCGTGTACGCCATTCGATCAAAGGAGATCGGTGTGTCATCGGCAGCGCTCGTCATAATGATCTTGTTTTAAAGCATCGCCATATTGCAAAAAAGCATGCTTCACTCTACGCCCAGAATAATCAGGTTCATATTGAAGATCTGGGCAGTATTACCGGAACATGGGTCAATAGAGAACGTGTTGTCAACTATGGGCCGATCAATGAGCATGATGAGATAACGATTGGTGATGTAACTCTAAAAATAGAATCAAAATTTGCCATGACTCAGCAACAATCTACTGAGAGTGTGGCAACAGTGGCTATTGGTGGAAACAAGGCAGATAGTATTGGGCATGAGGACAACATTAAGGATAATAGGCCTGATCAAGAAAACCAAAAAGCTGTTCTGTACTGGACTGGAATTATACATGAGCAGTTGATCGCTGAGATGGATCTTCGTCGCAAAGATGTGCACAGCATGTCAGACAGTCAACTTAAGGATGAAGCAGAGTCTCTTCTGGATCAAATAATTTTACGCCTAAGTAATGATCTTCCAAAAGAATTGGATATAGGACGGTTACGTTTAAATGTTTTAAATGAAGCGGTTGGGTTAGGGCCCCTTGAGAGTTTTCTGGATGATGATGAGATTACTGAGGTCATGGTCAACAACCATAAGGAAATATTTGTAGAGCGTGGGGGGAGACTGGTCGACAGTGGTGAGAGTTTCAGTGGTGATCAGGCGGTAATGTCCGTAATCGAGAGGATTATCACCCCATTAGGTAGACGGATCGATGAAAGCAGTCCAATGGTGGATGCGCGCCTAAAGGATGGTTCAAGAGTCAACGCTATTATTCCCCCCTTGGCTATCAAAGGGCCCAGCCTGACTATACGTAAATTTGCAAAACGGAAGCTCACATTTGAGGATGTCATCGCTTTTGGATCGATCAATCAGGAGATGGTCGACTTTCTTAGGATATGTGTTGAACAGAGGAAAAATATAATAGTATCTGGCGGTACTGGTTCTGGAAAAACCACTTTGCTCAATGTGCTTTCCAGTTTTATTCCCGATAGCGAAAGAATTGTTACTGTGGAAGATGCAGCGGAATTGAAGCTGGATCAACCAAATCTTGTTTCCTTGGAAGCCAAACCGCCAAATCTCGAGGGTCGGGGTGCAGTGCCCATACGCGAACTGGTTAAGAATACCTTACGTATGCGACCAGATAGGATAGTAGTAGGTGAGTGCAGAGGGGGTGAGGCTCTGGATATGCTTCAGGCAATGAATACGGGACATGACGGTTCTTTGACAACTGCTCATGCGAATAGTCCTCGGGATGCATTATCCAGACTTGAAGTCATGGTATTGATGGCAGGCATGGATCTGCCTGTCTCAGCTATTCGTGAACAGGTGGCTTCAGCGGTCAATATAATTGTTCAGCAGACTCGTTACTCCTGTGGCTCGCGAAAAATCACCAAGATCACCGAGGTGACAGGTATCGAAGGCAGTACCATTCAGTTACAGGATATCTTTGAGTACAAGCAACGGGGTGTGGATGAAAAAGGAAAGGTTGTTGGTGAATTTAAGGCCACTGGCTTTATACCCGCATTTTATGAGGAGTTAAAGCTGATAGGTGTGCCTGTTGATCTATCTATCTTTGGTCAGAACCATAACGATTATTGATTATGGATATCTATCTTATACTAGCATTTTTATTTATCGCGATCAGTGTCATGATCTGGGTTTTTCTCACATTCAGTGTGCATGGTTTTGAGCGTTATCAGGCAACATTTACAGAGCAGACTGAGAGTAAACTGGAAAATCTTTTCCTTTTCATTGACGCAAAAAGAGTTTTTATACTGAATGTAATTACATTACTTGTCCTGCCGGTTACTATCTATCTACTTACTCAATCTACGTTCTATGTAATCCTGTCAGTACTGGCATTGTTAATACTGCCGAAATTCTTTTTCCTACGACTTGAAGCTCAACGTAAGTTGAAATTCGTCCATGGATTGCCCGATGCATTAGCGCAAATAGCGAGCGGTATGAGTGCAGGCCAGACATTCACCTCGGCCATGGAAACCATGGTCAATGAAACAAGAGGGCCTATCAGTCAGGAATTTTCACTGGTCCTGCGTGAACAAAGATTAGGAAAATCACTCGCTGAGGCTTTGGATAATCTCGCAGAACGGGTTCAGGCAGAGGAGTTGGACCTGGTTGTTACAGCAACACAGATTGCCAATGAGGTTGGAGGGAATCTTTCAGAAATATTTCGCCGTCTGTCTGATACCTTGCGTCGCAAGATGGAGATGGAAGGGAAGATAAAGGCGCTGACATCCCAGGGAGTACTTCAGGGATGGGTGGTAGGGATGCTGCCATTTTTCATAATATTAGCCCTCTACTTTGTAGACAGGGAAAACATTTCACCGATTTTCTCGAACCTGCTTGGATGGATCTTTCTGGGCATCATATTCATCAATGAGTTTATTGGTGGGATGATGATTAGAAAAATAGTCAACATTGATATTTAAATAACATAATCAACATATATAGTAACTTTAAAAAATGGATTTATTCATCATAAGTTTGTTGATAGGTGGAATGCTTGCGTTGATCGTATGGAACACTTATCAGGTGTTTGCCATCGTTCCGGATGAGGATCGCTCTTATCTTGATCGTCCTCCGCTCGGTTTTAGACTCACCTGGCCATTGATCAATGCTTTTGTACATTATTTTAATGGATTTATCTCACAAAATTATCGCATTGTGACTTTGTTACGACTCAGAAAAGCAGGACTTGATTATATGCTCAGTCCTGATCAGTTTTTTGCGGGTAAGGTGATGGCCGCATTATTCGGTGCTGCATTCGTCTATTTGTTGCAAAGCATGTTAAATACTACAGCTTGGTATTTTATTTTCCTTGGGCTGTTAGCAGGATTTTATTATCCGGAATTGTGGTTGCGCGAGGCAACACAGGCACGTAGTAAAAGCATTTTCAGAGATCTCCCCTTCTATTTGGACGTAATTATTCTTGCCGTTGAAGCGGGTACCAACTTTACGGGTGGGCTGCAACAGGCGATAAGCAAAGCAACAGGCGGTCCTCTCAGGCAGGAGTTCAGCCGTGTTATTAGGGATATTCGTGCTGGTAAACCCAGGGCGGAGTCTTTGCGAGATCTGTCAGATAGGGTTGACAACGAAGCCATGAGGAGTGTTGTCAGTAGTATTATACAAGCTGAGAAAACAGGCTCCAGTCTAGGTCCGGTACTCAAGGCCCAGGCTGACCAGTTGCGCACAGCAAGATTTCAAAAGGCAGAGAAAATGGCAATGGAAGCACCAGTCAAGTTACTAGGTCCATTGGTCATGTTTATCTTCCCTAACACATTCCTGATCATCATATTTGTAATTCTCAGCAGTGCGATCCAGAAAGGTGTCTTGAACTGGCCAATTTTTAAACCACTGATCTGGGCATTCAACTGGCCTGGTTAACATATTATCAGCAATTATATTCACTCAAATGCAATAGAAAAATGAAACATAACCGATTAATCAATATCTCTCTTGTTGTTCTGCTCAGCTCCGCATTTTTTGGCTGTAACAACACTGATCAACTTGGGCCGGACACAACCGTGACTATTGCACCAACTGAACAAACCTGGTTTGTTTCAGACTTACTCGATTCGAATGGCAATTGTGTGGTATCTCAGGATTACTATCAGGATAATGTTTTTGTGATCACTGTCAGAGATTCCAACGGTAGCCCGATCGGAGAGGCGGATCTCGCAATTTACCTATCTCCATCAAACAGCACTTCGCCACCTCAACACAACAATGAATATATTTTCTATCTGTATGACGACCTCAATAATAATGGAGTAGTAGATCACCCTCAGGAACTGGTGAGCGGTACTGGTCAACCAATACTCTATGAGACCAAGACAGAGAGATACCATGGTACAAAACACATAATTGTAAGAACCAATACATCTTGTAGCGGCTACCTGGCAAGCTTAGAGGCGTTTGCGGGAGATGGTTTTTATTCTGTGAATATATCCACGGAAGCCATAGACGACGAACCCAGCGGCACTACTGACGAAGAGAATATAGAGTAATAAATATACAGTCACGAATGTAATCATGAAAATCATCGAGTTACAAAAACAGAGTATTGACAGCTTAGGGCCAACAGCGACCCCGAATTTTACTGTCCAGATGGCCGATAGTTATTTCACTCGTCTCAGAGGTTTAATGGGTAAAAAGAGTATGGAAGATACTGGGGGGTTACTGTTAAAAAGATGCTCCGCCGTGCATACCATTGGAATGCGTTACGCGTTGGATCTGGTTTTCATGGATAAATCAGGAAAAGTATTGAAATGCACAGAGGGAGTTAAGCCCTTTCGAACTGCATCGGCAAGAGGTGCATATTATACCCTTGAGTTGAATCAGGGCATGATTCAAAAGCAGGGCATAAAGGTCAATGATCGATTCGAATTACAAGTCGTGGATAAAGAGTGATCATGCGTAACAAAATAATATTAAGATTATTATTGGTATTGTCTCTATTTACAATATCAGCATGTAGTGGTGGAGGCACCAAGGTCAAAGCATTTTCTCGCTTGGAAATGGCAGACAGAGCCTATGCCCAGGGTAGGTGGGTTGAGGCGGAGCAGCACTATCATTCGATCACTCAAATCGCGTCCAACGACTTTTATGCCTGGTTTAGACTGGGCAATGCACGTTTGCACCAAGGCAACCTTGAAGCGGCAATTCACGCATACGAGTCGGCTATACAACGAGACCCCCGTCAACCAAAGCCACACCATAACTTAGGTGAGGCATATATGCTGCTTGCCCGACAGTCTCTGGAAAAAGCCTACAGCTTAGCAGAGAAAGAGAGTTACGAACGTGTAATCGTACAGGACAAGCTAAACAAGCTGCATGGGATCATCTACAAACCGGTCAGTGATCTGCCATCACCGGCCAAAGGATTGATCCGATACTGAACGCATCCGTATTGAACTAAATTATTCTTGGAGTCAGGGATGATCATCAAAGGGAACATGAAACTTTGGAACGGCTGCCAACGAGGCGCAGCGATGGTGGAACTCCTGGTTTCACTGCCGGCGCTACTGCTGATGGGCCTGGGCAGCCTGCAGACCGCGCTACTGTTCGACGCCAAGACCACGATCAACTACGCCACCTTCGAAGCGGCACGGGTTGGGGCTGTGGAGCATGCCCAGAGTGATGCCATGCGCGAGGAACTGGGCCTGCGTCTGGCTCCCCTGTTCGGTGGCGACGGCAGCGCGGAAAGGGCGGTTTCCGCGATCACCCGTTCCAGCCTTGATGTGCAGGACAGCCGCTTTACCGAGATTGATATCATCAACCCCACCATCGAGGCCTTCGACGAGTTCGGTCGCGATATCGTCAATCCCCGCAGCGGCGATGTTCACTTCGGTATCCCCAACAGCCACCTGCGCTGGCGTAGTACCGATGTAGGCGACAGTGGCGTCAACATCCAGGACGCCAATCTGCTGAAGATCAAGGTCACCTACGGCTACCAGCTCAAGGTGCCGTTGATGGACCGGGTGATTCCCGCGGTGATGCGGATTTTCGATCCGGAAAATATCAACTACTACAATTCACGGCGCCTGCCGATCACCTCGGTGGCGACAGTGCGTATGCAGTCGGACGCCTGGCGGGATGATAATAATGTGCATGTTGAAACCCCCGGCAGTGGCGGTACCCCGCCATCACCTGAGGATGATTCCGACACCGGCGGTACTCCCCCGAACGATGAAGATGGGCAGGGTGGTGATGACGAAGAAACAGATGATCCAGACTCCCCATCAACGGGGGATGGCCAAGATACCGAAGATGGTGACGGCAACGATGGTGATAATCTAACCCCCATCGCCGATGGTGATGACCAGGGCAATGACCCTTGCAATCGCAGTAACAACGATGGCGAAACTTCGAGTCCCACCGCGCAAAGCAATGGCATAGCCAGCACTCACGCCGGCAATCCTATCCATGTGGTCACTGGTAACAAATACCAGCAGGAAGTCGATCTATCGGCGCTACCCGGCTCCCTGGGTCTGCTTTTTGAGCGCCACTACAACAGCCACAGCAACTACAAAGGCCCCCTGGGTCATGGCTGGAGCCACAGCTACGATCTGAGCCTCCAGCCCGAAGGCGAAGGCTACCGCCTGCGCCAGAGCGACGGCCGGGTCATCCACTTCAGCCCCAGCGACACCCCAGAACATTACAACGCTCCGCGCATAAGCGACGGCTGGCTGCGGGTCAATGAGCAACAACTCACCTGGCACTGGCGCGACGGCCGGCAACTCCAGTTCAGCCCCCAAGGCCAACTACAACGTCTTGTCCTGGCCATCGGCCAGACCCTGCGCCTCTTCTACAACCCCCAGGGCGAACTCTTCCTGGTGCGCGATCCCCAGGGTCGCGAGTTGAGCCTGGACCACTACCCCAACGGCCGCCTCATGGCACTCTACGATCCCAGTGGTAAGGCAACCCGCTACCGCTACGATGCGGTGGGCAACCTGCACCAGGTCATCCGGGATGGCGGCGCCACGCGGATCTACCACTATGACGATCCCCACGACAACCATAATCTCACCGGCATCACCGACGAGCGGGGTATCCGTTACGCCAGCTGGGAATACGATGACCAGGACCGGGCTATCCTCAGCACCCATGCCGACCAGGTAGGCCAGGTCAGCCTCGACTTCAGCACCCCCGGCGAAACCCGAGTGACCGACAGCCAGGGCAAGGTCAGTACCTATATCACCGAGATCCGGGATGGCGTGGCCCTGGTTACCGCCATCCACGGCCCCGGCTGTTCCACCTGTGGCCCGGGCGATGTGAGCTACCGCTACAACGACAACCTGCAACTGATCGAGATTGCCACCAAGGATGGCATGACCAAGCACTATAGCTATGACGAACAGGGCCGCACCATCGAAGTCACCCGCGAAGTGGCAGGGGCACCCTCGCAAATGCTTGCGCGCTACGAATACGAATACGAAAACGAAACCGACCAGAAACCCAGTGCGGTGATCCGCCCCAGCGTGAATCCCCAGGGCGAACATCGCCTGGATAACCACTACAATCCCCAGGGCCAGCCCACCCAGCTTACCGAGAGCGGTTTCCGTCCCGAAATGGATGGCAGTTTTACGCCCATCCAGCGCACCACGAACCTTGAATACAACGAAAATGGTAACCTTATCGTCATCGATGGCCCGCGTGAGGATGTGGAAGACCAGATTCGGCTTAGCTACAACAGTCAGCAACGCCTGAGCCAACTCAAAACCCCAGACGGGCGCACCCTGCGGATCACCCAATACGATACCTATGGACGCCCGCAGCAAGTCCACAGCAGTGGCCAGGCCCCACTGACCCTTAGCTACGACAGCCGGGGCAAGGTCACCCAAGTCACCCAAGGCCAACAGACGGTAAGCTATAACTACGATGGTGTGGGGAATCTCACCGGTATCACCGATCCCGACGGCAAACAGGTTACCCTCGACTACGACGAGGCCGGCCGGGCCAGCGGCCTGGAAGATAGCCTCGGCAATCGCATCGAACAAGCCCTCGACACCGAAGGTCGCCTCACCCAACGTAGCCTAAAGAATGCCCAGGGCCAGCTCCTGGCCACCGTGAGTTACCTCTACGATGCCCAGGGCCGACTCAGCACGAGTCAGACCCCCCAGGGACAGATCCAATACACCTATGATGAAGCGGGCCGCCTGACTGAAGTCCAGGATCCCCAAGGTTATGCCACCGCCATGGATTACAATGGCCTCGGCCAACTCCTTGCGGTCACCCAGCCGGGTAATCGAGTCACCCAGCTTCACTATGATGAGAATGGTAAAGCCAGCGGTCTCACTGATCCCCGCCATAACACCACAGCACATCGCAAGGATGACTTTGGCAACCTCATCCAACAAAGTCACCCCGACACCGGTGAGGTACGCTATGCCTATGACAGCGCAGGTAACCGCATCCAAAAGACCGATGCCCAGAATGTTACAACCACCTATCGTTACGATGCCGCCAACCGCCTCATCGAGGAGACCACCCCGAGTGGCACCACCACCCTGGACTACGATTCCGCTACCGGTCGCCTGGCCCAACTCACCGATGCCAACAGCCACGAGGGTTTTGCCTACGACGACCAGGGTCGCCTGATCCAGCACAGCCGTCATATAGACGGCCATCGATTTATCACCGAATACGCCTACAATGAAGTGGGCAAACTCAGCCAGAAGACCCTGCCCGATGGTCAAACCCTAGGCTACCACTACTATCTGGCGGGGACACAAAAGGGACAACTCAGGGCTATCACGCGAAAAGCGCTGATGGGTTTCAGTGAGACCCCACTGGTGGGCGAGATCGACCAGGACGAAAGCGATGGCACTACGGGTCTCAGCTTTAGTAACGGGCTCAAAGAGATTAGACAGCATGACAAGCTGGGCCGTGTTACCGCGATCGATCACAGTAAACAACTCAAATTGCAGTACCAATATGACGAGCAGGGCAGAATCACCGGTATCGACACCGACGGCATGCTGCAAAACTACGACTATGATCTGTTCGGACGACTAACCCAGGCCGAGACCCAGCTGGGTAGCTATCGCTACGCCTACGACAGCTTGGGCAATCGCACACTCAAACAACACACCGACCCAGATGGTAATACCAATACTCAGCAAAACCAATACCCCGACCCGGGCGAAGGCAACCGGTTGCTGAGCCAAGACAAGGGCGTGTCCAAGGAGTACCGATACAATCCTACAGGCAGTCCCGAGCAGATCGGTGAGCGTCTGTATGAATACGATGCCCATCAACGACCCGTGAGACTCTACCGGGTTGATCCCAATGATCCGGAAAACAAGACCCTGGTGGCAGCCTACACCTACAACCGCTTTGGTGAGCGAATCAAGAAGGTCGTGTATACGAATACACAACACCCCAAGGTCACCTACTACCTGTATGACGGGCATCAGCTGACAGCAGAGGCAGATGAAAGCGGTAAAGTTACTGCGCAATATCTCTATCATCAGCAACGGCCTATCCTCAAGCTGGAGGGCAAGACAGCTTATGCGATCCATACTGACCATCTGGGTGCGCCGAGAGCGGTGACTAATGAAGCGCAGCAAAGCGTCTGGTCGGCAGTCTACAGTCCGTTTGGGTTGATCAGCATTGAACAGCAACAGATCACGTTGAATATCAGGTTCCCTGGGCAATATGAAGACAAGGAGAGCGGGACCTATTACAACTACCAGCGTGACTACGATCCACATATGGGAAGATACCTGACCAGTGATCCGATTGGTCTGAAGGGTGGGTTGAATACCTATGCCTATGTGGGTGGGAACCCCTTGAATACCATTGACCCACTGGGACTCTACTGGGAGATGGTCAACGGTATCCCACAATGGATTCCGGATGGTCCAGATGGCTCAACGGAGCCGGTTAATATATTTGATCTCTATCCCATGCCTGGAACCCCAGAGATAGATGCCGGCGAACTGACTGACTATCTATCAACCCTCGATAGAGAGGAGTATGGGGATAGGTTAATCGATGATTTTGCCTCCACAGGTGCGCCTGCGATCTGCATCGAGGATGTTAATGTACCGGAAGCGTTCCAGTTGGGACTCGGTAATCTCAGAGGTGGCACAGGACTTCCAGGTATCATCTATGGCGACACCATTGATGGCATTCTGGCGGAATATACTGATCAGCCATTTAATATGGGCAGTATTCATGGTTGGGTGAGAAGCGGCAATCAACTGCAACTCCACTACCCTGGTCTGAGTGAGGACCAAGTAGATGTAGTCGGTATAGCGATCGGCCATCTCCCGACCTACGACGGCCAGCGCATGCATATCGCCATTCCGGCGGGCGCTACTGATGAGCAGATTGCAGAAGAGCTTATGATGTCTTTGGGTAGCCTGCTCACCCACGAAGATCTGGCTGCCTTACTTGCCAATCTGCCACAGGATCGTAACGAACCATTACTGGTAGATATCTATGAGCTCTACCAGGAGATTTTGGCACGTTATCAGACACGACTGCACAGTGACGAGCGGGTCTGGCATACAGAAATCGATGCCAACAGGAATCAAGAGGCACTCAACGCACATATTCAGGAGTATGGTGGTACGCTTGATTGCAGTGGCCGAGTTCAGACAACAGATCCTGCTGTATGTCAACGCCGAATGATACTCGAGCGAGATGCCGAAGAGGCAATGGAACGCTACATCGACGCTCTACAAACGATCAATAATGAAATGATCGATAACGGCATGATGCCGTTGATGGATGAGCAGATGAGCAACCAGTCGCAGGCCCGTGAAATGTTTGCGGCAGCGACTGTGGCAACAGTGGGAATGTTTGTACCATTGACGCTTCAGGATGCTGCGATTGACGCATTGACATTGGGTCTTGGGCGTGTTCGACGGGTGGGTGAAGCGCTTGAGGATATGTTGAGAGTGGTCAGGGGTGCTGGTCACGCTGCGTTAAATCGCGTGAGGCATATCACAGATGAAACATATGAGCGTGTTTGGAGAACAAGGTCTAATAATTTTTATGAACCTAGGGCATGGCGTGAGAATTATGAAAACTTTTATGGAGGCAACGTAACATCAACTACTATTCCACCGTATAGTGCACCGAGAGTCAGCTTGGCTGGACAAAGACATCCAGCAACTGGTATTGTGTATGACAATCGAGGATTTCCAATTTTTGATGATGTGGCATTTTATGATACTCGATTAAATATCAATGAGTTCAGAAGTGTCAGCTATCAGTCACAAATGAGAATGGCTACACGTGACTTAAGAGATCAGCTTAATAATAATCCTCAATTACGTTCAAGGTTTGAACCTGATCAACTCCAAGCTATTCAATCTGGCCAAGCTAATATCCCAAGGCTTACATGGCATCATCATCAAGACACAGGACGAATGCAACTAATTGATCGAGATATACATAGAAGGACAGGTCATGTGGGTGGTGAAGCTATATCAGGTGGTTTGTAGTGACCAGGTCATATAGACTGACTAAGGGTAATAGTGAAGATATTGGATTTGCTTCAACCTGCCTGGTTGCCAACGCAATCTCCTTTTCAGAGTTCAAGGAGTGGATATATTATGTCATTCAACACACGGAAAATGTGCCAACTTATCTCTTTGAGATTTTAGATATCGATGAAAAATATGACTACACCTTAAAGCGGCAATCAGTCATTGGTTTTACTCCCAGTTGGGAAGGCACGAATCAAGAAGAGAATGCGCTTGATGGAATTGCCTACAAACGTAATCTCAATCATAAAAGTGACTCTGTTAACAGAGAGGATGCATTGAAGGCCTTGGAAGAACAATCCCACATTGAAAAGCACTTTAGAGAGATGTTTCCATTCATTAAATGGTGAGACGAAGCGAATATGTGGAAATACAGGGAATATAATGAAGACACCAATTCCTAAATACCCCTCCTACCGACGGGCAAAGAATCTATAAGACTGCCATAAGATCTAGTCAAAAATATCAGCGAAATACAGTGTGATTAAGTGAAAAATCGACAGATTTACGGATTTGACTAGGTGCTTACTGAGTGATTTCTCGGTTTCACACACAACTAACCCTCCGGATGGAGATACAGAGGAGATACTAGACACCCATCCCTAAATATCCCTCCTTCCGACGGGTAAAGAATCAATATGACGCCATAAGATCTAGTCAGAAATAACTGCGAAAGAAAGTGTGATTAAGTGAAAATCGACACGTCTACGGGTTTGACCAGGTGTTTGCTGGGTGATTTCTCAGTATCAGGCACAACAACTCCTCAGCATGCGCTGATTGCTTTATCTGTTTGCAGTTTGAAAGAATAAGCTAACTGAGTAACTGCACCACGGCACCCAGATTAGGCGTTCGTCGAAACTCCAGTTTGCGACAGGCCGCCTTCAGCGCATGACTTGCACCCACCAGTCCTTTGAAGCGACTCTCGAAATGCTGCGTCATATAGAGCCAATGCTTGGGATCGACCTGTAATCGTTCAAGAGCAGGAGGTTGATGATCAGGAATGTAACCCCGTTTATTTTCCAGGATGGCGTGCCCCGTCCAATCGACCAGTTCAAGATAGTCTTTAAGACGAAAGGATAGTCCCTTGGGCATATCCTGGCGTGGGTAACCGGCAAAAGGTAACAGACCGCTAGGCGTGGTGGGTTCATCAGCACTGCCTGGGTCCTGCTTGAAATGATGGGAACGCTCTTTGATAGACGTATACTCAGACTGCTCAGATGTCTCTGCCAATCCAGCCCGCACCGGATTGAGATCCACATAGGCCATACAGGCCGCGAGGGCCTTCTCATCCAACAGCGCCTGGGATTTATACCTTCCCTCCCAATAGCGCCCCGTACAACCATCTTCCTTATTGGCTTGGCGGGCAATCGGTTCATTGATACAGCGCATAAACCAGCTGATATCGTGAAGCCGGATACGCCATTTAGTCAGCAGTTCAGAAACCGTATCGCGCTCTGCTTGCGTGATGGGCTCTTTACCCAGATAGCGTTGGACAACCATCGGGAGCGAAAAGAGGCGCTCCCAGCGCTCGATCACCTCATGCTCGCTCCACCCGGTAGCAAGCTGAGTATCGACATGGAGAATGACGTGGTAATGGTTATGGAGTACGGCATAAGAACAGATATCTATCGCAAAGATATCGGCCAGTAACTTCATGCGATCGACGATCCACTGGCGTCGGTGTTCGTAGCTTTTGCCAGTAAGGGTGTCCACGCCGCAGAGAAAGGCGTGGCGTACACAGCGGGAGACGCAATGATAGTAGGGTGTTTCTTCCAGTAGAACCAGGGCTTTCCTTGGCTTGGGCATCGTATCACTCCTTGATAGCTGGTGATGGATAGAGATTGCTAGATTTAAACAATTTTGGCAAATTGTCGATGGGTGTCCGGTTTGTTTGCTTTAACGGTTGGTGGCCAAGTTCAGGTGGATGTGGAAGATCCTTTGGTTACACATGGTCACATACCACTCCGTTCCACACCACCGCCCAGTCCTACAACACCTGGTCACATGCCACCATAATACTGGACGTGAAAATGATACCATGCTTGCTCCGTAGAATTGAGTTGATCAAAGTCTGTCTTTTGTTGCTGCTATTGGCAACATCGGGGTGTATTGTGAAAGTCGATTTAAAATTGCCGGAACGGGAAGAGCTTAAAGCAATTGAAATAATTTCCATAGGTCATGATTCTTCATACCATGGAATTATTCGTTCTAAATCGGATGAGACTATTAAAGTTATTTCTGAACTATCATTGATCGATCGGATTTATAATTTTATAGATAAAGGTATGGGAGTATGGAAGCGAACAGGTGAATGGCTTAACCAAGAGCCCAAGCATGCTGTTAGGTTTGAGGGTAATAGCGAGACAGTTATGATGCTATGGTTTGGCCAGAATCAGATAAGTATTCTAACAAGACCGATAACTCCAAAAAATCCTGTTATTATCTTTAATTCGGGAAAACAATCTGTAACAGAATTGAGAAAGATGTTCGGACTATGACTGTAGAGCACCAAATTACCATCGTATTTTTTCCCAATTTAACGGTCGTAGGAAATTGAGATAAGTAAAGGGGTCACTGAACCTCCCTTATATTTTCGATCAGGAAATCGATGTGGATCGCACGAGTTATCTGGACAAAGATAAAAAATATACAATTACGTTCGGGGCGAAGGACATCCTTACCGGCGCATCGAGTGACCAGAAGAAAACAAATACAAGTCTGATATCTGTCATAAAAAAACAGGGAGAGTTAACAAGATGCACATAAATAACCTAACAAAGGTGCAGGGAGTTGTACTCGCCTTTATCGCTTTGACGGTTTAGGCAGAGGTCATTGATATAGAACCAGTGGAATTGCCAGAGCATCTCGAGACGCACAAATATTCAGTGGTTCAGTTTACCAGTCCAGACAAGAGATGCGGTGATTGCGCCGGTGCGGATAAGGCCTTAGCCTGTTTTGAAAAACAGTGAATTAGTGATACTCAATGAAGTATTGTATATCCGATAATTGGATATAGGGACAGATCGTACTTTACAGTGTCTATATGCAGGATACGTGAGTTTCAGGGAATCTTTTTAACCGCTAAACAGGGCTATCAGAATTTACCTGAGAGTAATCTAAATGGTATTATTTATTCAACATTAGAATCAATATCAACAAGCTAAAATACAAGCATGCTTTAGATGCGAGTAGATACGATCACGGTAAACAAAGGAGTAGGGTAATGAATAGGGAAACTAGTCAACAAGCTATATCAGCAGCGAATGTGGATAAACCAGTGAGAAACACCTTGGATTTTCCATTTTGGATTACACATGTTGCTTTAGTAACAGGTTGGATTCTAATGCCCTCACTCACTTCCGTTATCATGTTTTCTATAGCAGTGATTGCAACCATTTCCTACGTCATCAATATTGGAAAATTTGCTAAAGAGACCGGCAGAAACCCAACACTATGGAGTATGTTGACGTTGTTGGGGGTTTTTATTATTGGACCCTTTGCCATGTGGATTTCATATATCCGATCTTTCGATAAAGTGGTGGAAAGCACAGAGTCTTAACAACTAACAAGACTATGACAGTTATAGTGATAGTATTCCGACTCTGGACGAACTTAGCGCATCAGGTCAAGCAAGCCGCCACTACCCTTGTTTTTTTCGATATAGTCGGCCACCTCATCATTGCCACTACGGCGGGCGAGAGTCTCAGCGTTTTCTCGACGTAGGTTGAGATGGTGGGCATCGACCTTGACTTCCAGCAGGCGTTTCACCACTTCCATATTGCCTTGCTCCGCCGCCAGCATCAGCGCTGTATTGCCGGCATGATTGTGGTGATTAATGTTTGGGCCATAACGTAGCAGGATGTCGACGGTATAGACTGACCCGTTACCGGCCGCTAACATCAAGGCAGTATTACCATTGTTACTTTCACGGTCGATGTTCTGTTCTTTCTGTATCAGTTCGTTGACTAATTCAGCATGGCCAAAGGATGCGGCGCGCATCATCGGCGTGAGACCGTCTTTAGCGTGTAGGTCGATCTTTGCGCCTGAACTTATAAGCAGATGGAATATGTTCTTGTTGCCGGCGTCAATTGCATGATAAAGCGGTGTCCTGTCTTTATCGTCAGCCTGATCGACGGCGGCACCTTGCTTCAGCAACATACTGACAATCTTAGGTTCCTGTTTGGCAACCGCCAGTATCAAAGGTGTGATGCCGTCATCGGTTGCTTTGTTTGTATCAGCGTCTTGTGTCAGCAGCAGTTCCACAAGCGCCGGATTTTTGTGTTCCACAGCCATATGCAGGGGAGTGACGCTGTTTTCACCCGTGACATTGACGGCTGCTTTGTGTTCGATCAGTTGTCGTGCCAACTCCAGGTTGTTCTCTCTACTTGCGAGCATGATCGGTGTAGGACTTGCTGCGGATGAAAGATTGGGATTGGCGCCTTTCTCAAGCAGCAGTGTGACCACTTCATTGTGTCCTTGCCAGACACTACGGCTAAGCGGGGTAAGTCCTTCGGGATCTAGACCGTTTATGTCGGAGCCCTCTTTCAACAAGGCTTCAATAAGCGGCATCTGACCCCGCCATGCGGCCAGGTGAAGAGTACTCCAACCGGCAAAAGGATTTCTCTCTTCGTTTGCCTTGTTTCTCGATGGCATCACCGATTGACTAACCTTGGCCAGGTCGGGAAACTCGCTTCTTAAGTTTTTAGTCTGGGTGGCTATACCGCCAGCAGCCTTCAACTTTTTGGCGATGACGTGATATTTGCGTAGTACGGCCAGATCCAGTGATGTTTGTTTATTGCGATTTTTCGCATTTACTCTGGCGCCGCCGCGGATCAGTGCTTCAACCGTCTGCGCCTGTTTTCTGTTGGTTGCAACCAATAGCGGTGTGTTGTTGTTGGCATCATTGGTTTCGAGTTTGGCACCAGCCTTGATCAGGCTGCGTACGATGGAGGCATGCCCCAGACCGGAAGCAGAATGCAGAGGGGTATCACCCAGGCTGTCGCTACTATTGGGATTGGCACCGGCGGCAAGCAACAGTTCCACAACCTCCTGACGGTTGTTGATGGCCGCCTCATGGAGTGCGCTGCGGCTGAACTCATCCCGGGTATCCGGTGAAATGCCACTGGTGAGCATGCGTTTAATGGTGACTGTCTTACCCGCGGCCGCCGCGCGATTGAACAGCTCGGTTATTTGCTGGTCATTCAGGCCGTCTGTGGGAGATGAGGTTGCCAGGTGTTCGAGTTTTTTTTCCGCCAGTTTATGTCCGTGGAAGGCGGCCTTCTGGTACCAGTCCGTGGCAGTCACTAGGTCAGCTTTAACCCCCCAGCCGTGTTCATACATGGTACCTGTTGTATATTGCGCTTCCACATGCTCTTGATTGGCCGCCTGGAGAAACCATTGATAGGCCTTGGCCGGGTCCTTTTTTACGCCACGACCGGAACGGTAAAGCCCGCCCAGGGCAAATTGTGCGTCCTGATCACCTTGCTGGGCGAGGTCCTGATAGATCTCTGCCGCCTTGGTGAAGTTGCGTATGCGAACTGCCGCTTCCGCCTCTTCATGGGTCGCTGCATGGAGCTGTAGCGGAAACTGGAACAGCAGTAAGGTCAGCAGACATACCGCAATTGGTCGCATGGGGGCGCTCCTGCTATCTCTTCTACGCTGTGCCATGTTTGGTTTCCACATCGATTCCTGTCTCTTTAAGGAAGCCTGTTGGTAGGATGCCACCGGCACATATGATAGCTGCATCGTTGGGTATCTCAATCTTGTCTCCGCCTTTGTCGATGGTCACCTTCTCAGGGGTGAATTCAACCACATTCGAGCTGAGCAGCAGATTAATTCTACCCGCGTCCACAGCGGCATCCACTTTCGCCCTGTTTTTCTTTTTAGCACGACTGAAAGCGCCACTCCGATAGGAGAGGGTTACCGTGGTTCCCGGTTCATCGGCAATGCTGTGGGCCGCTTCCAAGGCACTGTCACCACCGCCGACGATAAGAACATGCTGATTCCTGTACTGCTCAGGGTCGATGAGTCGATAGGTGATCTTACTCAGGTCCTCTCCCGGCACGCCGAGCTTCCTGGGGGTACCACGCCTGCCGATGGTGAGTAACACCGTACGGGTATGATAGACGTCTTTATTGGTTTTGACCTCATATCCTCCCTTGTCACTGGGTGAAATCTTCTCCACCCGCTCGTGATAATTGATTTTAACCTGGGTTTTGTTCTCTACGTCCTGCCAGAAACTCAACAGTTTCTCTTTGGTTGTTTCAGTGAATTTTACCTCACCGACCATTGGCATTTTCACTGGAGCGGTCATCACCAGTTTACCCCTGGGAAATTGAAATACGGTGCCTCCCAGGGATTCCTGCTCAACCGTCTTGTATTTCAGTTTTTTCTCCATGGCTCTCAAGGAAGCGCAGAAGCCAGATGGCCCGGCGCCTACGATGAAGACATCCAGCGGTGCGGAATCCGCCTTTGTAAGCCCCTCGGCAATATAGTCCAGTGCCTTGTAGCCCTGTTCGATGGCATTTCTGATAAGCCCCATGCCGCCAAGCTCCCCAGCGATGTAGATGCCCGGCATACTGGTCTCGAAATTAGGCTTCAGGAGCGGGATGTCCACACCACGTTTTTCGGTACCAAATACCAGGGTAATGGCATCGAAGGGACAGGCGGTCTTACAGGCCCCATGGCCAATGCAGTTGGTTGGGGCGATCAGTTCCGCCTTGTTATCGATCAGGCCGAGAACCGGATGGTTTGCCTGCTCAGGGCAGGCCTTGACACAGGTGCCGCACCCCATGCACTTACCCGGATCGATCAAGGGATGCAGGGAAGCAGGCTCGGTCAGACCGGCCTCGAACTCCTCCGTCTTCAGTGCCAGGTTGCGTTTGCTCTTTCGCTTGGTGTAGATGACATAGATTCCCCATACCAGAATTATGGGTATTGCATATATCATGTAGAGTTCTAAGGAATACTGCATCTTCCTGTTTACACTCGATATTTTACAGTGAGTGCCATAGTTCACATTTTGAGGTAATAGAATCCCAGGATTCTACACACTTATTCATAATTTCGGTCTATCTGCCGAAAACATAAATGTTGCCAGAGTTTGTTTTTGTGAAGTCATTCATAGATGGGAAAATTGTCCCAACATAAGATAGCAACATATACTAAATTGAGGCTGAGCATAAGATTCAACTCAATAATAATTGTGAATAAGTGTTTGATTTTATACCAGAGTTACAGGTGATTTGATGAATACAGCCGCAATTCCGGCCAGCGTTAATGAGACAAGCATGGATAGGTTTCTCTCCGCATGGCAGCGTCGAACAGGCCTCATAACAACCCTAGGGTTTACCCTGTTTTCCATGCTTTTGCTCTATATGGGCTGGCTAAACCATACTGAGGCGGTCTGGACAGCGGAATCGGGCTGGGGCTACTGGTTCGGCATTGTGGGGGGCAGCCTGATGTTGATGCTGCTGCTCTATCCAATGCGCAAACGACTCCATTTCATGAATAATTGGCTGACAGTAAAATTCTGGTTTCGCCTGCACATGGTATTCGGGGTGTTGGGCCCGGTACTGATCATGATGCATTCGAGCTTCCATATCGGGTCCCTAAACGGTCAGGTGGCCCTGTACAGTATGCTGATTGTAGCGATCAGCGGGCTCTTCGGCCGCTATTTCTATACCCGAATCCACTACGGTTTGTATGGTAAAAAGGCGACTTTCTCATCCCTGCATGCAGATTCGAAGGAGCTGAAGAAGAAGCTCGGTCCTCTTTTCGAACTCCAACCCAAGGCGAAGGAGACCATGAAACAGTATGAGAAATTGGTCATGGAATCGCCAAAGGGACCGATTGCCAGTGCCAAACACTGGTTCAAAATGCGCATCATGTCTGCCCGGATATACCCCACTGTAATGCGCGAGTTGAATAAAAAGCTTCTCGCTGCAGGCCACCTAAAGGGGTGGAACAGGGCTAAGGTACGCCGCAAGCAATTGCGCATTCGGCGTATGTTGCTTGCACATCGCAGTATACTTCGGCAGGTTCTGGAGCTACATTTCTACGAGAGGCTCTTCGCTATCTGGCATCTGCTGCATATGCCGCTGTTCATTATGATGGTGATCACCGGTTTTGTGCATGTCTATGCAGTCCATGCATACTGATTAATAGACGATCATATCCTGATTTCGTGATGATTCGAAATGGCTACCACGCCTTTTGTTTATGTCTACTCATGCTTTTAGCGACTAATCCTGTGATGGCTGGGAAGCTTGATCTTATTCTCATGCCTGGTCCGGTCATCTCCGGTCATGCCGAGTTTGAGGAAAAGTGCGAAAGCTGTCATGAGACATTGAAGAAAGCGGATCAGGTGGAGCGTTGTCTCTCCTGTCATGATCACAGTGATGTCGCCGAAGATATCAAACAGGGCGAGGGTTTTCATGGCAGGCTAGACCCTGAACAGGTGCAAGAATGTAAGCGATGTCATACGGAACACAAGGGCCGGGAGCGCGATATCGTCAATCTGGATAGCGAATCCTTCGATCACAGCCAAACCGATTTCATCCTCAAGGGGGCCCACACCAGCCTGACGTGTAAACTCTGTCATACCCAGGATTATAAGAAATATAGTCAAGCCCCTTCACTATGCTTCGACTGCCATGAATCAGATGATGCCCACCAGGGTAAGCTTGGTGAGGAGTGCGATACCTGCCATAGCGAAAAGAGCTGGAGTAAGCAATCCTTCGACCATGATCTGGATACGGAATACCCGCTGACTGGCAAGCACAGGGAGCTGGACTGTAAATTGTGTCATGCCAGTGATCACTACAAGAACACGCCTAAAGAGTGTGTTGGCTGCCATCTGATCAACGACGCGCACAATGGACGTTATGGCAAGGTATGCGCCAAGTGCCACAGTACTGAAGAGTGGAAGGAGCTGGATTTCGACCATAGAGCGGATACCAAATTCCCCCTCGAGGGCAGGCATAAGGATGTTCCCTGCGATACCTGCCATAAACAGGGTCCATTTGAGAAACAGCTACCCAAGAGCTGCTTTTCATGTCATGAAAAGGATGATGTGCACAAAGGGCGCAATGGTGAGAAGTGTCAGGATTGCCATTCTGCAGAGAGTTGGACCAAAGTGAAGTTCGACCATGGCAAGGACACTGAATTTCCATTAAAGGGCAAGCATGAGGATCTGGTCTGTTCCGCCTGTCATCGCAGCGTTGAGATGGACGATCTTAAAGAAGCTGAATGCATCACCTGTCATCGGGCTATCGATGTACACAAGAATGAACTGGGTGAAGACTGCGGTTATTGTCATAATGAACTGGGCTGGAACGTTAAGCTCTTTTTCGAGCATGACATCACCCGTTTCCCGCTGATAGGTATTCATAGTGTAACTACCTGTGAATCCTGTCATTTGAATGCCGAATTCCAACAAACTGAATCTGCCTGTCTCTCATGTCATGAAGCCGATGAACCCCACGAGGGTCGCATGGGGGAGAAGTGCGGTAGCTGCCACAATCCGAATTCCTGGTTGTTGTGGACCTTTGATCATGATACTCAGACCGACTTTCCGCTGGAGGGCAAGCATAGTGAAATCTACTGCGACAAGTGCCATCGGAAGGATCTAACAGAACATAAACAATCCGCTAACCATTGTTATGGCTGTCATCGGGGGGATGACATTCACCGCGGCGGCTTTGGTCGTCACTGTGATCGCTGCCATAGCACAGAGACATTTGAGGATCCGGTCATTCGTTGACTGTCATCGGATTAGACATATGATGAATAAGACTAGACAAGATGAAATAGTGTCCCGCAGCGGATTGACGCTACTTCCTTGGTTGATGCTTCTGCTAACTGTCCTGTGTGGCGGGTTGTTCAGCAGTTACGCTGCAGCGGTATCCTCTGATTACGATCATTTCTCCACCGGCTTTCCCCTTACCGGGGAGCATCGCAATGTGGAGTGTGATCAATGCCACGACAAAGGACAGTTTGCAGGCACTCCTGTGTTGTGCGATGGGTGTCATAACGATACCGATGCCGCCGGTAAGTCGATGAATCACATCGACAGTAATGACCAATGCGACGATTGTCATACCACGGTGGGTTGGCATGTGGCCCGATTTGACCATGGCAGTATTTCAGGTGACTGTTTTGCCTGCCACAACGGCAGTTCCGCACAGGGCAAGGGCAGTGATCACATCCTCTCGGGTAATACGTGTGAATTCTGCCATTCAACCTTCAGTTGGGCCCGGGTCAGTCACGTGGACCACAGCCAGGTGACAGGCACCTGTGAAAGTTGCCACAACGGCGATATCGCAGCCGGCAAACATGCCAGCCATATTGCCACCAACGAAGCATGTGATACCTGCCATATCACACAAAGTTGGCTGTTGGTCTTTTTCGATCACTCGAATGTGGTCAGCGGCACCTGTGAGACCTGCCACAACGGGATCAGTGCGACCGGTAAATCCGCTTCCCACATTGTCACCTTCGAGGCCTGTGACCTTTGCCATACCACCAGCGGCTGGCAGGTCGCGAATTTCTCCCATGCCGGGATCAGCGACAATTGTGAAAGCTGCCACAACGGTATCAGCGCCACCGGCAAAAATGTTGGTCACTTGAACACAACAGCGCCCTGTGAGCTGTGTCATACCTCTACCAACTCCTGGTTGATCGTCAACTTCATCCATGGGGAAGAGGCATTTGGCCGCTGCTCAACCTGTCATGACGGCATCACCCAACCGGGCAAACATGCGGAACATATCCAGACCACCGCGGAGTGCGACCGCTGCCATACCTCCACTGAATCCTGGGATCAGGTGGGCTTCGATCACAGTGAGGTGGTACCGGGTACCTGTGCCTCCTGTCATGATGGCGTGCAGGCGCCGGGCAAACACGCTACCCATATCGTCACCAATGAGTCGTGTGATGTCTGTCATGCAACTACGGCAAACTGGAATGTCATCCGCTTCAACCACGACAGTTTCGAAACCGCTGGTCTCTGCTCAACCTGTCACGACGGAGTCCGTGCCACCGGTATGCACGCCAGCCATATCCAGACTACCGAACAGTGCGATACCTGCCATAACTCCACCAATGACTGGAGCAACACCAGTTTTGATCACTCCGGTGTGGAGACGGTAGGGCTATGTTCCACCTGTCATGATGGTACCATCGCCACCGGCAAGCATGCTGCTCACATTCAGACGACTGATCAATGTGATACCTGTCATGGCTCGACCAATGCCTGGAATATTGTCACTTTCAATCACCCGGCCGATGTGGCAGGTCGCTGTTCAACCTGTCATAACGGTATCCAGGCCACTGGCAAGCATGCCAACCATCTACAGACCAATGGGGAGTGTGATACCTGTCATACCATCACCGCCTGGAATGTATCCAACTTTGACCATAGCGGCATAACCAGCGGTTGTGAATCCTGCCATGACGGTATCATAGCAACCGGTAAGCACGGCGGTCATATTCAGACCACTGCCTCCTGTGAAACTTGTCACTCCACCGATGACTGGACCCTGGCCAATTTTAACCATGAGGGTGTTTCAGAGACCTGTGAGTCCTGTCATGACGGCGATATAGCCACCGGCAAACATGCCAACCATATCCCTACCACCGCATCCTGTGACAACTGCCATAATACCAGCGGCTGGGCGATCAATAGTTTCGACCATGAGGGTGTGACCGGTAGTTGTCAATCCTGTCACGATGGGGTGTTGGCCACCGGCAAGAGCGATACCCATCTGGCCACCACTGCGGCTTGCGAAGGCTGTCATACCTCAACCACCAGCTGGGCAGAGGTTACGTTCGATCATTCAATCGTCACCGGAACCTGCGAAAGTTGTCATGACGGCGTCACCGCCACCAGCAAATCGGCCAGCCATGTGGAGACCACTGCAGCTTGTGACAACTGCCATATCTCGAACGAGACCTGGACCGCTGTCAGATTCGATCACACTGGTATTACCAGCGGCTGTGAGAGCTGCCACAATGGTGTGGATGCAATCGGTAAGCCCGATACTCACATACCGACCACCGAACCTTGTGAGAACTGCCATAACACAGTGACCTGGAGTACCGGCAGATTCGATCATGCCAATGTGGCCGGCGCCTGTTCAAGCTGCCATGACGGTACCACCGCAACCGGTAAACCGGCACAGCATATACCCACCGATGCCCAGTGCGACAGCTGTCATACATCCACCATCAACTGGACTCTAATCAGTTTCAATCATGAGAATTTCCAGGTCAGTGGAAGCTGTTCGAATTGCCATGATGGCACCCTTGCCACGGGTATGCATGCTCAGCATATTCAGACCACGGCCCAGTGCGATACCTGTCATCTCTCCACCCTGGTCTGGACCGATACCAGTTTCGACCACAGTGGTGTGAACACTACGGGTGTCTGTTCAACCTGTCATGACGGCACCACAGCCACCGGTAAACACGCCTCCCATCTCACGACGACTGAACAGTGCGATGTCTGCCATACATCCACTACCTCATGGCTGCGGGTAACCTTCGACCACAGCGCTGTGCCCACTGCTGGCATATGTACCAGCTGTCACGACGGCATCCAGGCAACCGGTAAGCACGCCACCCATGTCGATACCAATGAGCAATGCGACGTCTGTCATACCACCAATAGCTGGACGGTTAACACCTTCGATCATAGTGGTGTCACCGATCCTTGTGAATCCTGCCATGACGGTAATACCGCCACTGGCAAACATGCCGCTCATATAGCGACTACATCGGCCTGTGATGTCTGCCATACCACCAATGACTGGACCATGACAGGCTTTAGTCATGCGGCGGTGGTCGATCCCTGTGAGCTCTGCCACAATGGTGATATCGCTACTGGCAAGAGTCCTTCCCATGTCTTGACCAACGCAACATGCGACACCTGCCACAACACCAATAGTTGGCAGATTTCCAGCTTCAACCATGAAGGCGTAACCGGTAGCTGTTCATCCTGCCATGACGGCGTCCAGGCTACGGGTATGCATGCCTCTCATGTAGCGACCACAGCCTCTTGCGAGGCATGTCATACGTCAACCAGCGACTGGTTGCAGATCAACTTCGATCACTCGGTCGTTACCGGTACCTGTTCCAGTTGCCACGATGGTGTTACCGCCACCGGCATGCCGGCCGGCCATGTGGCGACAACTGCCGAATGCGACAACTGCCATGTCTCCAATACCACCTGGACAAACGTGCGATTCGACCACACCGGTATCGTCGCGGGTTGTGATAGCTGCCATAACAACGTGGATGCCATCGGTAAACCTGCGACCCATATTCCGACCACCAGGCCTTGTGAAGACTGCCACACCACCGTGACCTGGACCACCGGTACCTTTGATCATGTGGGTGTGGTCGGTACCTGCTCAAGCTGTCACAACGGAAATACCGCTACCGGCAAACATGCGGCCCATGTGAACACCAACGGACAGTGCGACAGCTGCCATATCTCCACCGTGACCTGGCTGTCGGTTAATTTCGATCACAGCACAGTCACTGGCGCCTGCTCAAGCTGTCACAACGGCACCATTGCTACCGGCAAGTCGGCCAGCCATGTGAACACCAATGGAGAGTGCGACATCTGCCACATCTCACAAAACAACTGGACAGCCGTTAACTTCGACCATTCGGTAGCGATCGGTGTCTGTTCCAGCTGTCATAATGGCACCATAGCGACCGGCAAGCCGGCCAACCATGTGCAGACAAACTCGGAATGTGATGCCTGCCATACCTCTCAAACCAACTGGTTGGCAGTGCAGTTCGATCACACGGATGCGGCTGGCAACTGTTCGAATTGTCATGATGGCATTACCGCAACCGGTAAGGATCCCGGGCATGTGCCGACCACAGCCCAGTGTGATGACTGCCATCTCTCAACGTCCAACTGGCTGAATGTTCGTTTTGTGCATGGCAATGTGGCTGGTACCTGCTCCACATGCCACAATGGTGTGACCGCGACCGGAAAACACGCGTCGCATATTTTAACCTCGGCTCAGTGCGATGTATGCCACACCTCAACCTCTAACTGGAACAGCGTGAACTTCAGCCACAGTGGCATTACAACTGGCTGCTCAAATTGCCACAATGGCACCTTGGCTACCGGTAAGCCGGGCAACCACATTCCGACCACTGAAGAGTGCAACGTTTGTCACTTGTCCACCAGCGACTGGTTGAATGTGCGATTCAGCCATAGCGGTGTGGCCGGTACCTGCTCCAACTGCCACAACGGCAATTTCGCCACAGGCATGCCAGCTAACCACGTACCGACCACAGCCCAGTGTGACAACTGTCATACCTCCACCACTACCTGGACCGCCGTGACCTTCGATCATACCGGTGTCACGGGTAACTGCGACTCCTGCCATAACGGTTCGATCGCCACGGGTAAGCCTAACGGTCATTTCGTGACCACTGTACAGTGTGATAATTGCCATACCATAAACGGTTGGCTGCCAGTCACTAACTACAGTCATGTTTCAGGTAACTATCCTGGGGATCACCGTGCTAATCTGGCATGTAATGACTGCCATACCAGCAACAGTGAGACAATTCCTTGGCGATACCCGACATATGCCAATACTTGCGCTGGCTGTCATGCAGGTGACTATGAGTCTGATGAAGACGATCATAGAGGCCTCAGCAATGACAGGAACTGTGGCCAGAGCGGGTGTCACAGAGTCAGTTCACGTGAGTGGTGATTAGTAGGACTTTGCCTGGTAATCTTCAACTCATCGGGGATTACCAGGCGCTAGCCACGACTCTTCAAGGTTTATTGGTTTATCTTGACCTTAGCGAGTGGTTTTGACTTGTCTTAGCCGGCAGCGGGCTGGGCGCTCTATTCAACTGTCAATTTTTCAATCGGGTAACAAAGCGAGTGCAGCGTAACAATCAACTAAAATTCTATCCTTGGCTGTTATTGCTTGTACTCTTTTTTTGTGGGCAGGCTGAGGCGGCTACCCAGGTTCTGGATAGGATCGAATTGACCACTGAGGGCGATGACAATGTCATTAATGTCTATTTCAATATTCCGGTTCGCTATGTCTCCCACCTGATCAATGAGGCCGGCAGTGAAGTCGGCGTGCAGCTTAAGCTGGGCCAGACCGCCGATGTTGAACTCACCGACCTGGTCGAGAGCGATCAACTGACCTGGAGTCCCACTGCCGCAGTACCCCTGGAGAAGGTGGAGTTTCAGGGCAATATCATCGGCACATCCACACTCCTGGTATCATTCGCCACGCCGGTCAGTGGAGTGAGGATCAATCAGGGCCGCGACTTTTATGTCATGAAGTTCATTCTGCCGGATTCTCCACGCATTTCCGGTATGGCGGGGTCACTGGGCAAAGCGGTGGATATCCCGGTACCGGAAACCCGCGCGCCGCTGAGTGTCAAATCCCTCCCTCTGGTCATCTATGTGATCAATCTCAGCACTCAGTCTGAAGCGGTTGATTTTACCGAGATACCCCCTGTGCCAGTGAATGAGAATCAGCTGCTTTACACAACCAAGGCTAAGGTTGAGGAAGCCACGAGATATCGGTTACGGCTCGGTTTTTTTCGCACCAAGATTGAGGCGGATCAGCATCTGCAGGCGGTGAAAAAATTCTACCCTGATGCCTGGGTCGATACCGCGGACATCCAGGAGCGGCGGCAAGCCTTTTTCGACCGGGGAATTGAGCATCTCTTCAGTGATGCACTGATGGAAGAGCCTCAATTGGTGGATGTGGATCCCCGTCTCACCGAGATGATGGAGATGATCCGGCGCACCATCACCGCAGGTGACTATGCAAAGGCGGTGCGCCTGCTCGAAGCGCTGCTGGAGGAGCCGGAAAATATCTACACCAAGGAGGCGCTTGAGCTATTGGGTCTGTCACGTGAAAGAAACGGCCAGATTGCCCATGCCAAAGGTGAGTACCGACGCTACCTGGAGAAGTATCCGGAGGGCGAGGATGCGGAACGTGTCTGGCAACGCCTGCTGGGTCTGGAAACAGCGCCGCAGAGGCCGAAAGAATCACTGCGTAAAAAACAGCAGGGGGAAGAGGGCGAGGATGGTCCCAAGGCTGTCTGGGACACCTATGGCAGTATTTCTCAAAACTACCGCAGGGACAGCATCGACAGCCCGTTCGTGGAGGATGAGGATAGCGTTACCCGCTCCGAGATCGAGACCTTCATCGATCTCAATTCGAGACGTAAGAGTGAGGAAGTCGATCTGCGCTTCAAGATTACCGGCAGCTACATTCATGACCTGTTGGACGATGGTGATGGGAATGATACATCCCTCAGCGATGCCTATATCGACGTGGAACACCTGGATAGTCGCACCAGTGCGCGATTTGGTCGCCAGCGGTTGCGTTCCAGTGGCATTCTTAACCGTTTTGATGGCCTTGTGTTGGGATACGAGCTGACCCCTGATATCAATCTTCGGGCCACAGCCGGTCTACCGGTAGAGCGTTCACGGGACACATTTTTGAACGAGCATAAACAGTTTGCCGGTCTCAGCGCGGACATCTCGAGTATCTTCGAGAACTGGGACCTCAGTCTCTTCATGGTGGAGCAGCGTGTCGATGACCTGGTGGACAGACGGGCAATAGGTGGAGAAGTCCGCTACTTCGATCCCGAAAAATCCCTGTTCAGTCTCCTCGATTACGATATCTTTCATGAAGAGGTGAGTATCTTCATGCTGCAGGGTAACTGGCGGCTTGAGGACGAGACCCGCATGTATATGAATCTCGATTATCGCAATACCCCCATATTGAGCACATCGAATGCATTGAGTGGACAGGTCGATCCAGATACCTCCTTGGTAATCGAGTCGATCGAAGAGCTGCAGAACTTCTATACGGATGATGAGATCTATGAGTTGGCGCGGGATCGAACCGCGGAGACAACCTCATTCTCATTCGGTATCAATCGCCCATTCTCGAAAACCTTGCAGTTGAGTGGTGACATAACAGTCAGCAAAACCGGCGCAACCCCGGAATCCGGTGGAGTGCCGGCCACCGAAGAGACGGATAACGAGTTCTTCTATACCTTCCAGGTGATTAAAAACGATCTCTTGAAAAAGGGGGATATCGGTATCCTCAGCCTGCGTTACTCGGATGCCAATACCTCGGATACCTTCAGGGTGGGCGTCAGCAGTCGCTACCCCATAACCAACGCCTGGCGAATCAATCCCCGCATCGATCTCTCCTATCGGCAGAATGATGACAATGATGGCTCACGCAAATCAATCAGCCCCTTTTTCCGCATGGATTATCGTTACCGCAAGAACATGACCTTCGAACTGGAGGGTGGGCTCAACTGGTTCGAGGAAGACGATGGCATTGAAGTGACCGATTTTACCGACTATTTCTTCTATGGCGGTTATCGTTGGGACTTCTAGTGAGCCGCCAGGATTTCTAAGCAGAAACCTAAGCTTCTAAGCCCGATTTGAATGTTGATGTCATGTCCAACAGGACAGATCAGTGGCACTCAAATTAGTGTTAACAGACACCGGGTAACTGCGGTTATAATCCCGCCTTTATATCAATTAAAGGTTTCGAGATTGAATCAGCTGATTGCCATTGCATCCGGCGGTGCTGCTGGAGCGCTGTTCCGCTTTTGGGTATCCAATGGTGTGTATGGACTGCTTGGCCGCGGTTTTCCCTATGGCACCCTGGTGGTGAACGTATTGGGGTCACTGGTGATGGGGTTTCTCTATGTCCTGCTGCTGGAACGCACCACGGTTTCACCGGAATTACGCGGTGCTCTGCTGATCGGCTTTCTCGGTGCCTTTACCACCTTTTCCACCTTCTCAATCGAGACACTCAACCTGCTTGAGCAGGCAGAGTTGTTAAAGGCCGGATTGAATATTCTGCTAAGTGTCGTCGCTTGTGTCTTGGCCTGCTGGTTCGGCCTGGTGGTCGGGAGACAGCTATGAAACAGACTGAAGTGACCATGGTGCGGGTTTATTTGACCGAAGGTGATCATCAGTTGGGTAAATTGCTCGATTTTCTCCATCAGGAAGAGCAGGTCAGGGGGGTTACCGCATTTCGCGGCATTGCCGGTTTCGGGCGTTCAGGCAAGGCCCATGAAGCCTCGTTACTGGACATCTCCATGGACCTGCCGCTGGTGGTTGAGTTCTTCGACCTGCCGGAGCAGGTGGAGAGGGTGTTGCACGATTTGAATCAATGGGTAGAACCGGGCCATGTTGTAAGTTGGTCCGCACACGTGAATATGGGTGAATAATCGATGTTGGATCCGCGACTGTTAAGAAACAATCTGGATGAGGTGGCCCGGCAGTTGGCTCGCCGAGGTTATCAGCTCGATACTGAGCAGATCAGTACGCTGGAAGCCCAGCGCAAACAGTTGCAGGTTGAGTCCCAGGAGCTGCAGAATCAGCGTAACAGTCGCTCCAAGTCGATCGGCAAGGCCAAGGCGGCGGGGGAGGATATTGAGCCGCTGCTGGCTGAAGTGGCTGCCCTAGGGGATCAATTGAAGGCATCCCAGGAGGCACTCAGCAAGGTTCAGGAGACGCTCTCGGATATCACCCTCGGGATTCCAAATCTGCCCCATGAATCGGTGCCGGCGGGGCGAGATGAGGAGGATAACCGGGAAGAGAGGCGTTGGGGGGAACCTCGTGAATTTGATTTCGAGCCCAAGGATCATGTGGATCTTGGTGATACCAGCGGATTACTCGATTTCGAAGCGGCGGCCAGGATCACCGGCTCTCGCTTTGCCGTAATGGCGGGGCCTCTGGCAAGGATGCATAGGGCACTCATCCAGTTGATGCTGGATACCCATACTACGGAACACGGCTACACCGAGGCCTATGTGCCCTATATGGTTAATGCCGACAGTCTCCGTGGTACCGGTCAGTTGCCGAAGTTCGAGGAGGATCTGTTCAAGCTCTGTGGCGAGTCTGAATACTATCTGATTCCCACCGCTGAAGTACCGGTGACCAATCTGATTCGGGATCAAATCATCGATGCCGATTATATGCCGCGCAAATGGGTAGCCCATACACCCTGTTTCCGTTCTGAAGCGGGATCTTACGGCAAGGACACCCGGGGTATGATTCGCCAGCATCAGTTCGAGAAGGTTGAATTGGTCCAGGCGGTTGCCGCCAGTCACTCCTTTCAGGCCCTGGAAGAGCTCACCGGCCATGCCGAGGCAATTCTGCAGAAGCTGGAATTACCCTATCGTGTGGTGACCCTGTGTACCGGGGATATCGGGTTTTCATCCACCAAGACCTACGATCTGGAGGTCTGGCTGCCGGGTCAGAACCGCTACCGGGAGATCTCATCCTGCTCCAATTTCATCGACTTTCAGGCACGTCGCATGCAGGCACGCTGGCGCAATCCAGAGACCGGCAAGCCAGAACTGGTACATACCCTGAACGGATCGGGTCTGGCCGTAGGCCGTACCCTGGTCGCCGTGATGGAGAACTACCAGCAGGCCGACGGTTCAATCACTGTTCCTGAACTACTGCGCGGTTATATGGGTGGCCTTGAAAAGATAGGCTAGCGCGAACTAGATGTGCCCGGGCTAGACCATCATGATGAGCAGAATCACAAATCCGATGACAAAGGCCATCGGCAGTACCACAGCCTGCCAATCCCCTTTTTCCGCCTTTGGGCTGTTTTTGAGCATATGCTTGGCACGGGGCCAGAGAAAGAGAATCATCGCGCCCAGCAAGAGAGCCCAGATGATCTTTGTCCAATCCATCGCAATTGTACTCCTTCAATAAAAAACCCCGGCATTGCCGGGGCTTCATTGCAAAAATTAATTACAATCAATCTTCCCCGGAGAGTGCTCCGAGCAGTGCCAACAGATGCACAAAAAGATTGTAGATATTCAGGTACAGGCCAATGGTGGCCATGATGTAATTGGTCTCTCCGCCATGCACCATGCGGCTGGTATCGTACAGGATGAAACCGCTCATCAGCATGATCACAACGGCTGAAATCGCCAGGTGCAATGCAGGCATATTCAAAAACAGTCCAGCCAACATAGCGACAAAGACCATCAGCAGGCCAGCCATGAGAAAACCACCCATGAAGCTGAAATCCCGTTTACTGGTCAGGGCATAACCAGACAGGCCGAGGAAGATGATACCCGTACCGGCCATGGCGGTTCCCACAATCTGTGGACCGTTGGCCATACTCAGGTAGGCATTCAGGATCGGCCCGAGACCGAATCCCATCAGACCGGTAATACCGAAAATCACTGCCAGTCCGGTAGAGGAGTTGGCCGTACGTGGCAAAACGAACCAGATCAGGACGATGGCGCCGATCAGGGAGGCCATATAGGTCCAACCGGGCACGGCAAGAAAAACGGATGCGGTCGCCGTAAGCGCGCTGAACAGCAACGTCATGGAGAGCAGCATATAAGTATTTTTTATCAACTTATTAGTTGAAAGCACGGACTCCGCAGGACGGGCGGCGCTAATATCTAGACGATTCATTTTGGCGTTATCTCCTGATTAATTCCCTAAAATCAATCTCATTGATGAGACAGTCATTGCCTCGATTCGTTCAGCACAGGATACCGCTCCTGGCGAAAAGATCAATACACATAAAGTGGTGGTAATTAGTAGATATTTCAAGGTTGTTTAGTGTATCCTAGCGCCCCTTCGGAGAGGTGGCAGAGCGGCCGAATGCGGTGGTCTTGAAAACCATTGAGGGTTTGTAGCCCTCCCAGGGTTCGAATCCCTGCCTCTCCGCCAAATAAAAAGGGGGCCAACAGGCCCCCTTTTTATTTGACTGCGAGGCAGGATTTGATTCGAACCCTTCGTTCGACCAGGCGCGCAGCGCCGCAGGACGCTTGAGCAAAGCGAAAGTGCCCCGAAGGGGTGAGCCGTAGGCGAATCAATCCCTGCCCATCAGGTGGCAACTATCTCTCGTGTAACCCCCCAATGGCCCCCTTTTTATTTGACTGCGAGGCAGGCCATGATTCGAACCCTTCGTTCGAACCCCCTAATTATTGGGAACTTCCCTTGAAATCAATCATCAATGCTCCAATATTCACAAAGAATGGAATTCCTAACCTGGTGAACCGAAAATGATGAGAATTGTACTGTTTTTAGGCACTAATCTGGCTATCGTGGCATTGATCAGCATTACCTTCAGACTACTCGGTATAGAGGGGCTGCTGTTGGAGAATGGGGTCGACCTAAATCTCAATGCATTGCTGGTCTATTCAGCCGTTATCGGTTTCTCGGGTTCTCTGATATCGCTATTCATCTCCAAATGGATGGCGAAACGCAGCATGGGGGTCAAGGTGATCGAAACCCCGGCTAGCGAAGTTGAAAACTGGCTGGTCAGTACCATTCAAAGGCAAGCGCAACAGGCCAATATCGGTATGCCGGAAGTGGGGATTTTCGATCATGCCTCACCCAATGCGTTTGCCACGGGCTGGAATAAAAACAGTGCCCTGGTTGCGGTCAGCACCGGTTTGCTGCAACAGATGAACCGGGATGAGGTGGAAGCTGTGCTGGCCCATGAAGTCAGCCATGTGGCGAATGGCGATATGGTCACATTGTCGTTGATACAGGGGGTGGTCAACACCTTTGTGGTGTTTCTCTCGCGCGTCATTGGGCACACGGTGGATCGCCTCGTGTTTAAGACAGAACGTGGTTACGGCCCTGCATTTTTCATCGTATCGATGATTACCGAGTTTGTCCTGGGAATTCTGGCCATGACTATCGTGATGTGGTTTTCCCGTTGGCGGGAGTTTCGCGCCGATAGTGGAGGGGCGGATCTTGCGGGCAGAGAGAAGATGATAGCCGCCCTCAGGCGTCTGCAGCAGGCCCATGAGCCAGAGTCGCTGCCCGATGAGATAGCTGCATTCGCAATCAGCGCAGGCAAGGTGCAAAAGCTGTTTGCAAGCCATCCGCCACTGGAATCACGCATCGCGGCACTCCAATCGGAGTAGCTGTCAGCTAGTCGAAAGCAGTTGATTTTTGGGAAAAAAACGATTAGCAGGCGCAAACACCCACCCACCCTACGATCATAGATAGACCATGCAGGTTCTACGTTTCTTATTATAACAACGGTTGGCCGGGAGTGTCCGGCCTACCGTTGTGGGAAAATCAGCGTGATACTTAGTCTGCCATTATGAATCTGGCAGCTCGGCTGTTACCAGCGACCACCACCGCCACCGCCAGAGCTACGCTTTGGCTTATCCATGGCTTCATTGATTCGTAAGTCACGGCCCTGAAAATCCTTGCCATTGAGTTGAGAGATGGCTTTTTCAGCATCTCCTTGGCTCATTTCCACAAAGGCAAATCCTCTTGAGCGACGGGTTTCTCGATCCAGAATAAGGTTTGCCGACTGCACCTCACCAATGTCTGAGAAAAGCTCCCGGACATCATCTTCTGTGGCAGACCAGGGAAGGTTGCCAACATACAATTTAGTCATCTATCTACATTCCTAACAAAATATATTTATATGTTCAGGATCTGAGAGTCTCATGAGACCTGCCCAGATATGCCGTGAACGCTAAATGGCACAGTTTTTTAACAACCCTGCCCAAGCCAGGAAACTGAGTACGCCGATTCTCGACCTTGAAAAAATCAAATGGGGAAGCGGTTATGAATCTGTTTCGTAGCGTGATCTGATCATACCCCTGAATAAAACAATATGCTAATGATTTTTTTATAAAAATCGTCATTGGCAGTATGTGTTAATTTTGTCCCAAATCGGCTTAAATGTAGACAGCAATAGCTGTTATTCAACGTTGGATTAGGCTATTTGGGGGGGCGGCTCGACTCGGGATTAACTTCACCGAGTGGATCTTGCGAAAACGGCGCTTGTTTAGATTCATTTCTCACGGTTTTTAAGTATTTAAGAATGCATTAAGAAATAATGGTTAACTTGACAGCTCCGATTGCAGGACATGGTTTGGCAACTGATGGAAAATCCCCCTAAGATCAAGTTACTGGCCTCAATGAGGGTCTGATGATGCGAATTCTGTTAGCTGAAGATGATAGATACCTGGGCGAAGGCTTGAGCTTGGGCTTGAGACAGCTGGGGCACACCGTGGACTGGGTAATGGATGGCATGGCAGCAGAACAAGCCTTATCAACAGAGAACTTGGATGCATTGATTCTCGACCTGGGTCTGCCACGGCAGGATGGGTTACATGTGCTGCAAAAACTACGCAAGCAGGACATGGATCTTCCGGTACTGGTTCTGACAGCCCGTGATACGGTGGATAATCGTATCGAGGGGCTTGACTTGGGGGCGGATGATTATGTTGTCAAACCTTTCGATCTGTTGGAGGTAAATGCGCGACTGCGGGCTATCACCAGACGCCGTGAAGGACGTTCGACCTCAGTCATCAGCTATGAGGATTTGGTACTTGATCCCGCAGCCCACTGTCTCACCAAGGCCGGGAAAGAGATTATGTTGGGGGCAAGCGAATTTGCTGTTTTGGAAGCATTGCTGACAAATCAGGGACGTATTTTATCCCGGCAAGTATTGGAAGAGACCTTATATGGCTGGGATGAAGGTGTGGAGAGTAACGCTGTTGAGGTCTATATACACCATTTGCGCAAGAAGCTGGGGAAGGAGCTGATTAGGACTGTTCGTGGCGTCGGTTACACAATTCAGAAGCTGATTCATCAATGAGATCTAGGCGTGCAGCAGGCCACTAATCCTTCAATTCGCAGAAGACTGTTAGTCAGTCTGATTTCCACAATTGTCGTTCTTTGGCTCATATCGGCCTATTTTGTCTATCTTGCCGCCTACCATGAAGTAGAGGAGATCTATGACGCCACCTTGGCTCAGGAGTCCCGTATCCTTGCCACATTAATGCTTCACGAAGTTGAGGAAGACAATGAAGCAAGAATGAATCTGCATAAAATTGTTCAGGAGTTGGGCGAAGATTTCGTCAACAGGTCTTTTGCTTTGAAGCACTTTATTGATGAATTCATGGCTGATGAGAGTGAAAAAGACTATTTGACTATGGTACCTCGAGAACGGGAAACAGGTCATCGTTATGAGGCTAAGCTGGCATTTCTCATCAAGGGAACAAACGGGAGGACCTATTTACGCTCAAACCTACCAGCCACGTTCAATACATTTACCGAAGGTTATAACAATCAAACCGTGGACGGTAAACTGTGGCGAATGTACGGATTGAAAGAGCCTACAGGGCAGTTCCAGGTGCAGATTGGAGAATTAATGTCCGTACGTCAGGAAACTGTGTCAGAGATTGTCTTCAACAGTTTGTGGCCGATAATCATCTCCTTGCCTATGATAGGCCTAATTATCTGGATTGTGGTGGGAAGCGGGTTAAAACCGCTCCATACTATCGCTGACAAGGTCGAACATAGAGACCCAAAATCTTTGGAATCAATTTCCACCCAGAATGTACCCCGTGAAGTTGTGCCAATGGTTACTTCTTTAAACAGCTTGTTTTATCGAGTGCAAAGAGTGCTGGAGAATGAACGGAGGTTTACCGCGGATGCGGCGCATGAGTTGAGAACGCCGATTGCTGCATTGAAGACTTTGGCACAAGCCAAGTCCCTTGCCGACGAAGGCAATGGACATTCCAAGTTTCTTGACCAGGTCATACGGGGTGTGGATCGTGCAACTCATTTACTTGAGCAGCTTCTCATGCTTGCGCGCATGGATAGTCAATCCCTCGAGCATTCACATGTAGAAGATGTGGATCTGCATGGTGAAACCATAAATGTGCTTGCTGCATTGGGTTCACTAGCGCTAGCAAAGGATATCGAGCTTGCCTACGAAGGTATAGAGCGCCCCGTTATGCTGCGTAGTTATAAGCCAGGAATTCAAATTCTGTTGAGGAACATTATCGACAATGCAATCCGCTATACGCCCAAGAAAGGGGAAGTTTGTGTAAAATTGGAGGAGCACAACTCAACTATTAAGTTAATTGTCACTGACACTGGCCCCGGTATTCCAGAGGAAAATCAACAAGGGCTTTATCAGAGATTCAGACGCGGGGAGGATACCAATATACAAGGGAGCGGATTGGGATTGTCTATCGTCAAACGTATTGTGGATCTGCATCATGCAACGATTGAAATGGAGAACCGAAACGATCGAAGCGGTCTCAATATATCTGTAATATTTTCCAGACATTTTGCATGAGAAAGTCATGCTGCCAACTTGAGTATTGCCTGGTTTCAAGCAGGAGATTGTTGTTGATCACATGTCTTCTTCGCCATTATCAATAGATGCTCCAGGTACTGGAGACGCTTTTCTGATAACTCAACTTTATCTTTCAGCTCAGAGTCATCCTCACCTCCATCGATGACATGAAAGGTGTCTGCAAAGAAGAACACAAAAAAACTATCGAGAAAACGAATCTCCCGGTTGGTGTCCATGATCAAGTTGTCGATACCAAAAAGATCAATCATTTTTGGATTATCGGAATTGCGCCAGGCCTGCGCCGCCTTAACGAAACGAGCCAGCTGTATGCGCGCTTTGGGATATTTACATAGCAACTTCACCGCCTCTTCTTCATTCTGTTGGTTTGCCATGTTAAACCAGATATTGATTGCCTTCGCCAGCACGAAAATGCTTGGCCTATCGTTAATTTTAGTTACCACAAACAAGGCATCGGGAATGATTTCGTCTAGGGTTTCTTTCAATTGGCGATAGTGGCGAGCGAGCAGGTTCGCTTCACTAACAGAATGGTCGGAAAACGGGCGCTTAATAACAAATTCCGTATAAATCACCTCATCCTCATCCCCGGTTTTTGTTTCGAGTCGCTGATTGCTGCGCCATACCTCACAGTGGCTGCCGATTGTCGAGACCAGGGTCGGTCGGAGACGTTCTATATCGAGACAGGCAATATTTACTGAAATCTGGTCTCCCTGCTTGTCTTCATCACTCTGCATCCGGCTGAAACCTCAAGCACAAAGACAGAAGAGGGATAATGGTTGCAGGTGGCTGTGCGGAAATTCGGCAGAAAGATTACCTAGGTTTGTCATGAAAGTTGTCAATCAATAGTTTCGTTTAACCAATAGATCTGCAATAGACTCTTGATCATGTACTCGGGCCTGGTTGCGCGCAGGGTTAAATACTCCAAACAATACAGCCTAGGTTAGGTCAATCTCGAGTGAGAACATGTTTCAGGAAAGCTGGAACTCGACGATCCAGCCAGTAGACGGGGCGCCAGGGGAGCTTGCCCTGGACAAATCCAACATGACCACCACAATCCGAGAGTTCTAGTGAAACACCGGGACCGAGATCTTGCAAGTCTGGTACATCCTGGGGTTGCATAAATGGGTCATCCCGTGCGTGCAAAATCAGGGTGGGTGTCGTGATGTGTTTAAGAAATTGTGCACAGCTGGAACGTTGGTAGTAGTCGTCTGCATCGACAAATCCGTTTTGTATCGCAGTGATTCGGTCATCAAATTCATAGATAGTGCTAATCGAGGAGATATTATCAGTATCTGGGATGGACATGGAACGACACTTTTGGGCATGGGATTTCAATAATTTTCGCAACAGGTGGCGGCTGTACACCCTTGAGAAGCCGTGCTCCAAGCGCTTTACGGCACTTTTCAGGTTAAAGGGGACCGAGACGGCAACGGCTGCATTAAAAGCAGAATCACAACCTGACTCACCGAGATATTTGAGTAATAGATTACCACCGAGTGAGATACCAACCACTGCCTTGGGAAGCTCCTCTTTCAAACGTAAAAATTCGACCGTATCAACCAAGTCTTCCGTAGCACCCGAGTGGTAACTGCGCTGCAGACGGTTAGGTACTCCGCTGCAACCCCGTAAATGCATGAACAGGCATCTAAATCCGGCACTGTTCAATGCTGAGATGAGCGTGGTCGCATAGTGGGATTCGAGGGAACCTTCAAGTCCGTGTATCAAGAGCACCAAGGGACCTTTGGAACCATGCCAGGCGATGTCGATGAAATCCCCATCACGCAGTTCGACCCGCTCCCGACGGAGTTCCAGTGGAAGATGCCGTCGGAACAGGCTGGGCCAAAGCGTCTGCAGGTGAGGAGATGGCAACCACCAGGCCGGTTCAAAGTCACTCTTGATCAGTTGTGCCATCGTTATTCTTATTTAAGGTATTCGCTTGGGATCAATGCGTCAAATGACTGGTAGCTGAACTGCTTGCCATCTCCATTTTAACCATAAGCATCTGAAAACGTTCATTAAAATCGACTGTATTAAGGATGGATTGTTTATCTTCATGGGACAAGGGTAGAGCAGTTGTCAACACATTGACAAGCTGAGGTGTGGTCAAATTCTTGAGTTGATCGGTATCGGTTTGCAGCTCATTGAAGTTGAGATATCGATCAAGAGTGGAATTGATGCTGATACGTTTCTCTTGCGCGATCGGTAGATTGATATTGTAATCGGATATGAAACGCTCCCAATTGGGTCTGATCATACGATAATCCCGGTCTGACGGCAGTTCAGTAAGTATGTCGAACCGGCAGACACCAGTGAGGATAACTTCGATCCGCCCATCCAGGGTCTCGTTGTAGAATGAGATTCGAGCAGCGCAGCCCGTTGTGTGTAGTTGATGCTTTGTAGCGTCTTCACCCTCATCGGGTTGAACCATTCCGATCAAATGGTGGCTTTTCAATACATCCTGAACCATATCCAGGTAACGAGGTTCGAAGATATTGAGTGGCAGTTGCGCCCCAGGCATCACCACTGCCCCGCTCAGAGGAAAAACAGGGAGGGACGTGGGTAGCTGCTGAAAGTCAGGGAGAAACGGGTTTTGCATAGTTAGAACTCCTATAGCCAGTAAGAGTTGTCGTCAGCCGGAATTGTTCCGCATCTACCTATGATACTGATACTAGGGGTGAATGCAGTTAACGCCAATATAGTTACTTAACCCAGTCATGAATCTATACTCCAATAGGGGAGGCCGTTCCCATGCCATTCGGATAAATACAATGTTTGTCTATAACCACCTAGATAATACAATCGGACCGTGAAGACCAGGCACAGAATATATGGTTGATTGGTTGGGAATTATGTCCTAGTAAATGCAATTGCAAAGATTAAGGAGAGACAGATGAGTGATATCGAATCCTTGCTCGGTAATGAGGCTGAGAGTCTACTGACACACAGCTGTAATACTATCGATAAATCGATGCTGCAACTACCTGGCCACGACTTTGTCGACAGGGTTATAAGCCATAAAGACCTCAAGCCAGGTGTGCTTCGGGCAATGCAGACGCTGATGAATACTGGGCGCTTGAGCGGGAGTGGTTTCCTCTCCATATTACCGGTTGATCAGGGGGTAGAGCACTCGGGTGGTGCTTCGTTTGCAGCCAATCCGATCTATTTTGATCCTGCCAAGATAGTCGAACTCGCGATCGAGGGTGGATGTAACGCGGTTGCATCGACACTAGGTGTCTTGGGTTCGGTAGCCCGTCGATATGCCCATAAAATCCCATTTTTGGTCAAAATCAACCACAATGAAATTCTCAGCTACCCGAATTTCTACGATCAAACCCTGTTTGCATCGGTGGAACAGGCCTTTGATCTGGGGGCGGTTGCCATTGGTGCCACCATCTATTATGGCTCTGAAGAATCAAGGCGACAGATTCAGGAGGTCTCTGAAGCGTTCCAACATGCTCATGAATTGGGCATGGCAACGGTTTTATGGGCCTATCTCAGAAACAGCTCCTTCAAGGTTGATGGGGTGGACTACCATACGGCCGCGGATTTGACGGGTCAGGCCAATCATCTGGCTGCGACGATCGAGGCAGATATCGTCAAACAGAAGCAAGCGGTGGGAAATGGAGGCTATAACGCAATAAAATTTGGCAAAACAGACAAAAAAGTCTATACAGAACTCACCACTGAACATCCAATTGATCTGGTGCGCTATCAGGTGGCTAACTGTTATATGGGAAGGGCGGGGCTAATTAACTCAGGGGGTGCATCCTCTGGGGAGGGTGATCTGGCACAAGCGGTGCGAACTGCTGTCATCAACAAGCGGGCGGGCGGCATGGGCATGATCTCCGGGCGCAAGGCGTTTCAGCGACCCATGCAGGAGGGTGTTGAATTGCTGCACGCGATTCAGGATGTCTATTTAAGCGAGCAAGTGACAATTGCTTAAAATATTAATGGGTTACAGCCTTGCTGTTTTCTGCTTACAACGACTAAAATTGCCATGGATTGGCTTTGGGGTATGTGATGTGGGTGTTTATTAAAGGGATTCCTAAAGAGATTTCAGTTAAGGAGTTGCATAAGTTGGTATCACGCCAATTTAGTCCTCTCTGGTCTGTCATACCCATCCGAGGTGTGAAGGTGGAAGAGAGTAAAATTCTTAAAATCATGCACACGAATACCAGAGTCTGGGAATACTATGGTCTCATCTATATCAATCCTTCACGCCTAGTACATTCAGTTATCGGTAGGTTGAACACCACTAAAATCAAAGGAAAGCGAGTACAAGCTCATCCCTATATAAGACGACATAGGAGTAGGGATCGTCGTCAGCAAATAGTCGAGGGAGTAGAGCAGTATCCAGGGGAGCGTAGGCGAGAAGACCGCCGGCGCCGAAGCCTGGTGAGTCAGATCAATGATCGGTTGGTCTGACTGGACCAAGAGCGAAGCACATGTATCGATACAGTAAAAAGGAGATGTGGAAGTTTACATTTTTTTTAAATTCATGGCTTTCGATAGGGTTTTACTAGCCCTAGAGTGATAGTACCCAAAACCAACTATAGAGAGATAACAATGACAAAGTTAGTCGACATCGAAGGTATCGGTGATACTTATGCTGCAAAGTTGACGTCAGCGGGGGTCACCAGTTTGGAAAATCTGTTGGAAAAGGGAAGTACCAAGAAGGGCCGCAAGGAGATCGAAGACGCGACTTCGATAAGCGGGAAACTGATATTGAGATGGATCAATATGGCTGATCTATTTCGAATAAAGGGTATAGGTGAGCAGTACTCGGACCTGCTAGAAGCAGCTGGAGTGGACACTGTGCCGGAACTAGCGCAGCGCAAGGCTGAAAACCTGCACAAGAAAATGATTGAGGTAAACGAGGCCAAGAATCTTGTACGTGCAACGCCAAGTCTCTCATCCGTTGAAAAGTGGGTGGCTGAGGCGAAACAACTACCTCGCGTTGTTACCTATTGAGATATGGAATGCCATATTAGGTTATCTCAAGCGGGGTAGCTTGTACGTTAAACGAAAAGGCCACTGGCTACCACAGTGGCCTTTTCTATTTTCTGTTCCTATAGCGGTATAAATTTTTCATTTGTCTGAAGTACGTTTCTGGAAGTGTCTACATCAGGTAATATATAGAGATATTAGGAAACAACCTGGAGACAGAATTATGCCTACCTACGATTACTATTGTGATGCCAATGGTGAGAAGGTTGAGGTCTTTCATCCAATGAATGAAACGATCAGCAATTGGGGTGCGCTATGCAAGAAGGTCGACAGACCTCTCGGAGATACAGCTGAATCCGAGCCGGTGAGGAAACTGATCGGTGGCGCAGCTGTTATCAGTAGTGCCAGCCGTGCCGACCCTGAACCTGCTTGTCCTGCTGGAGGTTGTTGTCCAAGTGGTGGTTGTGGCTTTAATGAGTAGATATTCGGTAAATGATCTATTTATTGCTGCTTGGGACTCTACTGCTGGTGATTTTGGGGCCTCAGTTATGGGTACAGCATGTAATGGCAAAATACAATCGTCACCAGGAAGAGAATTTTCCTGGCAATGGGGGAAATTTAGCCAGGCACCTGTTGGACCGTTACGGTTTACACCAGGTGCAGGTCGAAAAAGCTGAATCTGGTGATCATTATGATCCAGGTGATAAAGCGGTACGGTTGTCAAAAGATAAGCTGGAGGGAAGAACCCTTACAGCCATTACAATAGCAGCCCATGAAGTCGGTCATGCCTTACAGGATGCAGCGGATGAACCACTCTTTCAGTGGCGCACCCGTCTTGGATCGGTCGCGATAGGGGCGCAACGGCTTGGCTCTTTTCTACTCTTTGCGGCACCAATTCTCTCCATTGTCACTCGGGCTCCCTCTGCCGGGCTGCTAAGTGCAATGGCAGCCTTTCTCGTCATGGGATCAAATGTGATCCTGCAGTTGGCGACACTGCCTGTGGAACTCGATGCCAGTTATAAAAAGGCATTGCCACTATTGAGGAGTGGATATTTACAACCGGAACAGTATCGAGGCGCGGAAAAAATCCTGAGGGCAGCTGCATTTACCTACCTATCTGCCTCGTTGGCGGGATTACTCAATTTCTGGCAATGGATACGGGTATTAAAAAAATAGGGTCTCAACGATTAATTCAGAGATTAATTATTGATATGATTTTTGGGAACGGAGGAGATGATGTTTGGATATTTAAAAAGGAGTTCGACTACACTGTTTGCCAATACGCTCCTAATCTTATTCCTGATACCAGGTGTAACAAATCTATCTGCTGAGGAGTTGCAGGAGTCGCCTGTCCCTGACGCCTATGTAGCCAGGGCTCAGTTTACCACTGCAATTGTGGACAGAGAGCCGCTTGATCAGGTAGTCAAGCTAGACACCCAGACGACGCGGGTTTTTTTCTTCACCGATCTGAGGCATCTGCAGGGTCGAACAGTGACCCATCGCTGGGAATTTGCTGGGCAGATTGTCAGTGAAGTCGACTTTAAGGTAGGCGGTCCTCGCTGGCGTGTCTATTCAGCAAAGAGTCTAAAACCGGATGAAACAGGTAAATGGACTGTTTTTGTGGTCGATGAATCGGGTTGGCCGTTGCATGCAACGATTTTCGAGTATGGTGATGAGGCTGAATAGCCAGGATGAAACATTACAGTTTTCACCTAAGCGCTTAGCGGTTCGGTCTATAGGTCATGGTATTTGATGCTTGATAATGTGACGGTTCGAGGGAGAAATCTGGTGTGAGACCTCAATCCCTACTGTGCCTTGAGATTGAATTCCTCTTCCGCCATCCTACGCAACGTCAGCTCCTTCTCTAGCCTTTTCTCAACATCAACTGTGGGTATCGCTGTTGTCATATCGGACGCTGTGGTTTGTCGAACCGGTTCTTTAGTGACTAGCTTGGGTTTCGATGACTTAGGTTTGATTTCAGGCTTTATCTGCACCTGCTTTTGATCGGCCGGGGTTTTCATACTGATCTCATCAATAGCCTGACTGTCATTGAAAACTGTATATAGATATACAGCACCAACTGAAAGCAAAATTGTAAATATTAAACTGGCTATGGCGAGCGAGGATAGATGGAAGCCATTCTTGAATAGCAGGGGCTCAGGTTCCACGCGAAACGGAGGGATAGTAGGTTTGACTCTACTCTGTTGTTTGGAATCTATCTGGTCTTGATCAGGGAATAGATGCACGCTGGGCGGCTCACTCTGTGCCGAATAAAGTGCGCTATCCGGCATGGCTTTGAGAGACATGTCGGGTTTTTGTGAGTCGCTGAATATTTCTGAGTTTGATAGTATTTGAGATTTCGTTTCAACAATACTGCCGTCTTTATCGCTGTTTCGGACGTTAGATTTGTCAGTAACCTGATTTTTCTTTTTTTCTTCATCAAGTTGCTGCTGCATCTGATTGAGCTGCATGTTTAACAGTTTAATATTATCCTTAAGACTATTCACCAACTGGTTGGATTTTGCATTCTCAACCTCTGCCTTCTCGGCGCGGCCGGTCAAGTCAGAGAGCAGATTCTCGAGGCGTTTATTCTCTTCCTCGATTAATTGATGATTCTCACCATTCGGGCTGGCGAGGGACTCTTCAATCAGGTTCTGATTTTCAATCTCTAATTCTTGCAGTCTTAGAATAAGGTCCTTGGTTTCACTCTCTGCCGTTTGAGCTACTTGATTAAAATTATGGTTTTCGTTTTCAAGTGCCTGGGCGCGCTGGGCAAGGCTTTGATTTTCACTCTCTGCGGTCTCGGCGCGCTGGATCAGGTTCTGGTTTTCATTCTCTATTACTTGAGCCTGTTGGGTGAGGATTTGGTTTTCACTCTCTGTCGCCTGGGCTCGTTGGACAAGGCTTTGGTTTTCACTCTCTATTGCCAGAGCACGTTGGATGAGGCTCTGGTTTTCACTCTCTAAGTCCTCCGTCCGTTCACGAATAGCTGAATTTTCATTCTGCAGCTCACTGAGCTTTAATTGCAGGTGCTGCTGCTGACTTTCTATCTCAAATAACTGTCGACGCAGGTTCTCGGCTTCTGCGGACTGTTTTTTCCAGTGAGCGATCTCGTTAATCAATTGGCGATTTTCATTGGTTAACCGCTCAATCGTCTGTTGATGTTCAATCAATTCACTGGATGGATCATCCTCACCATCAATATCACTGCCATATTTGGCCTTGATCTCTGCAACTTGTTCAGCCGCGAGGCGATGAATCTCAGTTGTGCTTCGGGTAAGAGAGGACTGATTATTTGCATTACGGCTAGCGCTGGATTGAGCAGAGTTGGTGGATAATTCCGAGGTGTCCCCAACAAGGTTGACCGGAGTCGTGGTCTCATTGCCTTTATCGACAACCTGGTCACCACCATTCTCTATCGCTGTCTTCAAGCGGCTTTCTGCCAGGGATATCAACTCGATCAGACGCGTACCGGGCTTAATGTCAGGTGCAGAGATGGCAATGCTGGCGCTGACAACCTGTTCGGATTCACCCAGATAAAATTGTTTAGATGCGAGATCCTCGAGGATTCTTCTGCCGAGATAGCGTGTTCCAATGGCATTTGAGGCAGGACGCAATACAGCAAATGAACCCTTGCCGAAATAGGCCATGGTATCGTCTGGATGAATGTGCTGTTTTAATATCTCTACCAGGGTTAAAAGAATATGTTCAATTGCCGGGTCGCTGTATTGATCAGTAATCTCATCGATCTGGTCTATTTTAACCAGTGCTACTGCGAGTTCATTCTTATTGCGAATGGCAAAGGCCAGTTCCCGACTTGCCGACTCCATAAATTTTTGTTTATCGACGACGCCATCGATAAAGTCAGTTTGAGGCTCAATCTCTTGCAATTGTGAGTCATCTGTTTCGCTGTGCTCGATATCCTCTTCCTGTTGTCTGCTTACCAGGGTGGTCAGATAATCCTTTATACTCGAGGGGTCGAAGGGTTTGCAGATGACATCATCCGCGCCTAGTTGCGTCAGTTCCTGGCGGATCTCAGGACTCTCCTCATTTCCGGTGACGACGATGAACGGCATTGTCGCGATATGCGAGGAGTCAGAATTCCTGATTTTGCTCAATAGGCTTCTGCCATCGAGTTTTGGCATTGAAAGATCGCTGAAGACCAACGCGATTGATGGTGTCTCACAGAGGATGTCCCATGCCTCCTGGCCATTTTCCGCCTCGATGATCTGACATTCGTTCTTAATAATGTTCTTCAACGATACCCTGACAACACGGGAGTCGTCAGCAATAAGCACACTCGGCCTATCACTGGCGTGATGAGAGAAGCTTGTCAGAGCCTGTTCTGCCATTCCGTCTGGTTCTTGTTGCTTAAGCATGGGTAAGTGGTGGTATCTACCTTTAGCTTCGACTATTTAGACAAAAACTTTAGTGCTCACTAGTTTAAGTAAAACTTTATAAAAGTATTACAATATCTTGTAAAATAAAGTAAATGAATTTTAATCCTATGTTGCTAAATGTAAAATATGAGAGTTGCGTCACCCGCGGTTTCAAGGATCTGCCTGAAGTTGTTTCTCTCTCTGTGAAACAGACAGAATCCGTGTAACCACCCGATCCCGGTGTATGATGGAAGGCCTCTTCCTGAGCAGGGCAGATCAATTAGACTACTCGCCAGAGAGAAATAGGGTTAGGAACGGGGTCAAAAAATAGAAAACTGGTATTCTTTATGGGGTTATTGGCATAAGTTAATCCATATCTGAGTTCAGGATGGCTGACGGGAGTGCGGGAATAGCGGGATAAATGTGAACCTTGACGCACTCTTAACCCTCAGCTAGCTTGAATTTGGCCTGGAGATATTTTCCATCTGGCCGATACCCAAATTGATCACACAACCTTGAGCCAATGCAGGAATAGATGACAAAGTCAGTCTTTTATCTTTCAGATGGTGCGCCGGTAGAACCCGAGGATGTTAAAGAGGCTCGTGACAAGGATCGAGAGAACAGCATCATAAAGCCATTTATGGACTCGGTTAGGGAAGACCTGGTCGCAAATAAGATTTATCTTCCCACGCTGCCCGCATTAGCCCTCGAAGCCTTGGTTGTGATCAATGACAGCGACAGTTCAGCCCATGACTTGGAAAAGGTGATTTCTCGGGATGCGGCCCTTACCGCGAGACTGATTCGGTATGCCAATAGCCCTCTCTATCGGGGCTTGAACACTATCGCCTCGATTAAGCCGGCAATCACACGCATTGGTTTTCAACGGGTGAAAAACGCAGTCTATGCGGTATCAATGAAGGAGGTTTTCCGTACCTCTGAAAAGGATATCGAGAGGCGCATGAACAGGCTATGGGCTCATTCGGTGAAAGTAGGCGCTCAGGCGGCGATTCTTGCAAAGGAGCAATCCGGTCTCGATGCGGATATCGCACTTGTCGCAGGTCTGGTGCACGATATCGGTCAAATCCCCTTATTGATCAAGGCGTGTAATTATCCTGAGATGATCGCCAATCCAGAGTTCCTGGATAAGGTTCTATTTAAATTACACACTCAATTGGGTGGCAGCATTTTAAAACTGTGGAAATTTGATCAACATGTCATCGACGCGGCAGCGGAGCATGAAGATCTGGATCGTGATCCTGGTGAGGCACCCGTAGACTATGTCGATGTGGTTCAGGTAGCGAATATTATGTCCTATGACGGAACGAATCATCCTTTTGCCAGCCTGGATCGTTCTAGCGTCAAGGCCTTCTCCCGTTTAGAGAGGGCTAGCGCCGACGGATCACTGGATGCAGAGACGAAAAAAGTCGAGGATGTACTCTTCTGAAAACATGTAAAGGGCTACTCAGCCAGCACATCGACCCCTTCATTGCGTAACATGGCGATAAGCCGTATCAGCGGCAGGCCGATCAAGGCATTCGGGTCCTCACCCTCCAGGCGTTCAAAAAGAGAAATACCCAAACCTTCAGATTTGAAGGAACCGGCGCAGTTGTAGGGTTTCTCCTTTAACAGATAGTTCTCTATTTCCCTTTGCTGCAAGACCCGAAATATGACATGAAAGGGTTCGCAGCAGACCTGGAAATGCCCGGTTTCACTGTTCAGTAGACACAAGCCGGTTAAAAAACTGACGCGCTGACCGGAAGCACGAAGCAATTGTTCCACAGCCTGTTGATGATCTCCCGGTTTTCCCTGGACTATGCCACCCACGACTGCCACCTGATCAGAACCGATGATTAGCGCTTTAGGATGATCCTTGGCAACCTCCCTCGCTTTACTCTCCGCCAGACGGGTCACCAAACTTTCCGGTGCTTCACCCGGTTGTACATCCTCAACGATATCGGGGGACATACTGCTGAACTCGACTCCAAGTCGACTCAATAGCTCACGGCGAAAGGGTGAACTCGAGGCAAGGATCAGCGGTTGGTGTTGTGTGCTATCGGAGTAGGGCATTGAGATACAGCTTAGGTGACATCTGTTCAGGCGCATGGTATCAAAAAAGATGGCCCATTTTTCACTCTTTTGTAATAGTAACTACAAACGCTTGAAGCTCTAAGTATTAGTGTGTTAAATATTAACCATGAATATTCTAAATAAAAAAAGCTTTTTTTCATGAAAAACAGGGCGATAACCCTTACTTGGTATTTAAGTCTTGCTTGACAAGAGGAGTGAACCCAACGTAGAAAGGCGGAATCATTCGTAACAGAGTTAAGATCTACCATGCCAATATCAGACTTGCTTATGTCAGGCATCAACCTCATGGCCATCGGAATGGGGATTGTATTTACCTTCCTTCTGATCCTGGTTTTCGCCATGAAAGGGATGTCAAAATTTGCAATGTTTGTTGCTGAGCGACAAGGGGTTCCTGAAAGGGTATCATCTCATCCCGTGACCATGGGGCAGAGGCAGGAAGGTGTGCGAGGTGATCTGGTTGCGGTCATTACGGCTGCCATAAACAGTTATCGCGCTACCCACAGTTAGATCTGGTAAAGTTCCCTTTTTTTAAAATTAACAACTTCTATGGCTGTTTACCAATCAACGGCGGCTAGTTTATGAGCGAAAAAAAACCACTTGGAATTACTGATGTCGTGCTACGTGATGCACCTCAGTCCCTGTTTGCAACCCGAATGCGTATCGAGGATATGCTGCCGATTGCCGAAAAGTTGGATAACGTCGGCTATTGGTCTTTGGAGACCTGGGGTGGGGCAACCTTTGATGCCTGTATCCGATATCTCGGGGAAGATCCCTGGGAGCGTATCCGGACGCTCAAGGCGGCTATGCCCAAAACACCCATGCAGATGCTTTTCCGGGGACAAAATATCCTCGGCTACAGACACTATGCAGACGATGTGGTTGATAAATTCGTAGAGCGGGCAGCCACCAACGGTGTGGATGTGTTTCGTATATTTGACGCCATGAATGATCTGCGCAATCTGGAAACGGCCATCAAGGCCACGCTCAAGGTCGACAAGCACGCCCAGGGAACCATGTCCTATACGGTGAGCCCCGTACACAATATGGAGTATTGGGTGGATATGGGGAAACGTCTGGAAGAGATGGGCTGCCACTCGATCTGTATCAAGGATATGGCAGGGCTGTTGAATCCCTATATCGGCTTTGAGTTGGTGACCCGTCTCAAGGAAGCCGTTTCAATACCGATCACCATGCAGAGCCATGCCACAACCGGTATGAGCACCGCAACCAATATCAAGGTGGCTGAAGCCGGTATCGATATGATCGACACCTCCATCTCGTCCATGAGTATGACCTATGGTCACTCGGCCACGGAGTCTGTGGTGGCCATCCTGCAGGAAACCGATCGCGATACCGGGCTGGATCTGAATCTGTTGCAGGAGATTGCCGCCTATTTCAGGGAGGTGCGTAAAAAGTATGCCAAGTTCGAAGGTTCCCTCAAGGGTGTCGACTCCCGCATTCTGGTGGCACAGGTGCCCGGCGGCATGCTGACCAACATGGAAAATCAGCTTCGGGAACAGAATGCCAGCGATAAGTTGGACCAGGTACTCGAAGAGATTCCCCAGGTGCGCAAGGACTTGGGCTACATACCCCTGGTGACGCCGACCTCGCAGATCGTCGGATCCCAGGCTGTCATCAATGTGCTGACGGGTGAACGTTACAAGAGCATCACCAAAGAGACGGAAGGGGTACTGAAAGGTGAGTATGGCGCCACCCCGGCCCCGGTGAACAGCGAGCTTCAGATGAAGGTTCTCGACGGGGCAGAGCCGATTACCTGTCGTCCGGCCGATCTGCTGGATGATGAGATGGACAAGCTCACCGCCGAGTTTCATGGACTGGCTGAAGAGCATGGGATCAGGGTGGCTGACGCCGAAGTGGATGATGTGCTTATCTACGCGCTTTTCCCTCAAGTGGGACTGAGATTCCTCAAGAACCGCGATAATCCGGATGCATTCGAACCACCGCCGGGCGCTGAACCCGCCGCACCTGCTCAGGCACCTGCTAGCCCTGCGGCCACTGCTGCGAAAGGTGGACCAGAGTCCTATCAGGTCGAGGTCAACGGGGTTGCCTACAATGTGAAGGTCACTCCCAGCGGTGCTGTGTCTGAGGTTGTCCAGGCAGCTGCTCCCGCAGCGGTACAGAGCGCTGCCCCGGTTGCCGCCAGCAGCGCAGGGGGACAAGCCATCAATGCACCCCTGTCCGGTAACATCCATGCCATCAAGGTTGCCGTGGGAGACGCAGTCGCCGCCGGGGATGTGGTGATGGTTCTCGAGGCGATGAAAATGGAGACGGAAGTGCGTGCAAGCTCCGCGGGCACAGTCGCCCAGATATTGGTCAAAGAGGGTGATACCGTGCAGGTCGGATCACCTCTGTTGAGTCTCTCCTGACATGGTCGAGATAGGACTACAACCACTTTGGCAGTCAACGGGACTGGCCAATATGGAGTGGGGCCAGGCGCTGATGATGGGCGTTGGCGGTATATTGATCTATCTGGCGGTGGTAAAAAGGTTCGAACCACTGCTGCTGGTACCGATCGGATTTGGCGCTATCTTGAGTAATATCCCACTTGCTGGGATCAGTGGTCCCGAGGGGATACTGGGTTATATCTACACTGTAGGTATAGAAACCGGTATCTTTCCGCTGCTGATCTTCATGGGGGTTGGTGCATTGACTGATTTCGGCGCCCTGATCGCGATGCCGTGGACGCTGTTGCTCGGTGCCGCCGCTCAATTCGGCATCTTCGTCACCCTCTTGGGGGCCTTGGCGTTGAATTTCCTGCCAGGTTTTGAATTCACACTGGCCGATGCCTCCGCTATCGCAATCATAGGCGGTGCGGATGGGCCGACAGCAATCTTTCTCGCCTCCAGACTCGCACCCGATCTGTTGGGGGCAATTGCAGTTGCGGCCTATTCCTACATGGCCTTGGTGCCGATCATCCAGCCACCCATCATGCGCCTGCTGACCACCGAAAAAGAGCGCAACGTGGAAATGCAGCAGTTACGCCACGTCACCAAGTTGGAGAAGGTTCTTTTCCCCTTTGCGGTGTTATTCCTGTGCGCAGTCTTCCTCCCGTCAGCGGCACCACTGATCGGTATGCTGACATTCGGCAATCTGCTCAGGGAGTGCGGTGTTGTGGAACGATTGAGCCATGCCTCTCAGAACGAGATCATCAATATCGTGACCATCTTTCTGGGTCTGGCCGTGGGGTCAAAACTCTCGGCAGATAAATTCCTTACCGTCGAAACCTTAGGTATTTTGGCACTTGGGGCCTTTGCCTTCTGTATCGGTACGGCGACCGGTGTCATCATGGGTAAGATCATGTACCGGGTGACAGGGGGAAAAGTGAATCCCCTGATCGGTGCCGCGGGCGTCTCGGCGGTACCGATGGCGGCCCGTGTCGTCAACAAGGTCGGGTTGGAGACCAACCACCATAATTTTCTCCTCATGCACGCAATGGGACCGAATGTGGCGGGTGTCATCGGCTCCGCGGTGGCCGCCGGTATCCTGTTGGCCCTGGTCGGCCCCTGATCCCCGGCGCCCATGTCATTTTGACATGGGCGCCATACTCATAATATTATTGCCCGCTTATGTCGAAGCGCTTTCCTGATCGGTTAGATCCGTGGCGTTTCGCCGATCTTGGCAAAGAGATCGGCGGAGAGCTGCCATTGGAGGCCTTTTCGAGGCTGAGCGCATGCTTGCTGGAACCTGTGGGGAACGTCAGTTTCAAATTGACCTTTGGTCGTGACCAGGAGCGGCGGGCAGTACTCAGCGGATGGATCAAGGCGGAATTGGCCCTGCAATGCCAGCGGTGTCTGGAAGAGGTGAATCTACCGATCGATACCCACCTGTCCGTGGTATTCGTTCAAGGTTTGGATGAGGCTGAGATGCTGCCTGAAAAGCTGGACCCTTGTTTGGTTGAGGATGATCAGGTGGCATTCAGGGATTTGCTTGAAGATGAACTGCTTCTGGTCCTGCCACAAGTGGCCATGCATGATCCTGGGGCCTGTATGGCGCCGGTGTCGGGAGTAGCAGAAGAAGCGACGATAGATAGTAGTAAGCAAGAGCGAGTAAATCCGTTTTCGGCTCTGACCGAACTAAAACGGGACAAAGATTAAATTGGTTAACAGTTAAAGAATATTCGGGAGATCAGCCATGGCTGTTCAAAAAAGTAGAAAGACACCCTCAAGACGTGGCATGCGTCGTTCTCATGATTCGCTGAAAGGTGAAACGCTTTCAATCGATTCCACTTCGGGTGAAACCCATCTACGCCATCATGTCACTGCGGACGGTTTCTACAAGGGCCGTAAAGTAGTCAACACCAAGGGCGAGTAATCTCCCGATTCTCGCTATTTGTTATCTGCAACCCATCAAGGGATATCCCTTGTTGGGTTGTTTAATTGATAGGCAGAATTATTGACTGGCAGGTCTCTTGAGATAGGGGTATTTCGGTAGTGTCCATGGGCGCCGGCCGATCCTGTTCAAAACTTGAAAAAAGATAACCGATCAAACGAGTTTCCGTGGATAGGTCAATCGTTAACACATGAATAAGCCAGTAACAATCTCATTGGATGCCATGGGGGGGGATATTGGCACGGATGTAGTGATTCCGGCTGCCAGAGAGTATCTCCGGCGTGACCGGGAGACTGCTCTTATTCTGGTCGGTGACGAAACCATCCTGAAAAAGAAATTGGGGCCGCATCCATTCGGTGAGCGGCTGCAGATCAAGCATGCTTCCGAAACGGTTGCGATGGATGAACTGCCATCCAAGGCACTGCGAAATAAAAAAGACTCATCTATGCGTGTGGCAATCGACCTGGTCAAGAGTGGTGAGGCGGATGCTTGCGTCAGTGCCGGTAATACAGGGGCACTCATGGCTACATCCCGCTTTGTGTTGAAGATGCTGCCGAATATAGATCGACCTGCAATCATCACCGCCCTGCCGTCCGTCTCCGGGCAGACCTTTATGCTGGATCTTGGCGCAAATGTTGATTGCAGTGCCGAGCACCTGGTTCAGTTCGCAGTCATGGGTAGTGAAACTGTGGCGGCAGTGACGGATATCAGTCATCCAAAAATCGGCTTGCTGAATATAGGACAGGAGGAGATCAAAGGTAACGAACAGGTCAAAGGAGCACATGAACTATTGCTGCAAAGCTCCCTTAATTACGTCGGCTATGTGGAAGGTGATGATATCTATCAGGGTGGTACTGATGTGATAGTCGCTGATGGTTTTGTGGGCAATATCGCGCTCAAGAGCAGCGAAGGGGTGGCGAAGATGATCCGTCACTTTATGACGCTTGAATTCAAGAAGAATCTTTTAACCAGGCTGGCCGGCCTGATTGCTCTTCCTGTGTTGAGAGCATTTCGCAAGCGCATCGACCATCGGCGTTATAACGGCGCAAGCCTGTTAGGTCTGCGCGGAATAGTAATCAAGAGCCATGGCAGTGCTGACAAACTTGCCTTTATGAATGCGATCAGCATTGCACGCAAAGAGGTCTCAAGTGATGTCCCGCGCCGCATAGCTGAGCAGGTTAAAACTCATCTGGAAAAAAGGGAAATCGCGTGATCTATTCGCGTATCACAGGTACTGGTGGTTATCTACCTGAAAATATCGTCACCAACCAAGACCTTGAAAAGATTGTCGATACCACTGATCAGTGGATATTCGATCGCACAGGTATACGCAAGCGCCATATCGCCGCTGATGATGAATTTACCTGCGATCTGGCAGAAAAGGCTGCGCGCAATGCGATTGAAATGTCAGGTTTGGAAGCCAGTGACATCGACCTGATTATTGTTGCCACAACGACTGCCGACCAGGTGTTTCCCAGTACGGCCTGTCTATTGCAAGCGCGCCTGGGGATTAGAGGCCCGGCTGCATTTGATGTCCAGGCGGTATGTACAGGCTTTGTCTATGCGCTCGGTGTCGCTGATAACTTTATCAAGGCGGGTGCTGCAAAACGGGCGCTGGTAGTAGGTGCAGAAACCTTTTCCCGCATCCTTGACTGGAGTGATCGAAATACCTGTGTACTGTTTGGTGACGGTGCGGGTGCGGTTGTGATCGAAGCGAGTGACGAGCCGGGTATCATCTCCACCCACCTGCATGCGGATGGTGCCTATGAGAGTCTGTTACGGGTTCCAACCGGGATCTCACGCGGCTATAAAGAACTGCAACAGGGATCGGCCTATGTGGAGATGCGAGGTAATGAGGTCTTCAAGGTCGCGGTAACCACCTTGGGCCGGATTGTCGATGAGACATTGGCGGCAAACAATATGCAGAAATCAGATGTGGACTGGCTGATTCCGCATCAGGCCAATATAAGGATCATCAACGCCACCGCGAAAAAGCTGCAGACCCCGATGGAGCGCGTGGTTGTAACTGTGGATGAGCATGGCAACACGTCGGCGGCATCGGTGCCCCTGGCATTGGATGTTGCAGTCAGAGATGGCCGCATCAAGCGCGGAGAGACGATTCTCATGGAGGCCTTTGGCGGCGGTTTTACCTGGGGTTCGGTGTTAGCGAAATTCTAGTGAATAGATAGTGTGATCTATGAGTAATTCATCATTCGGTATCGTATTTCCAGGGCAGGGCTCTCAATCCATCGGAATGTTGAGTGATCTGGCCGCAGCCCATCCAATCGTCAATCAGACATTTGCAGAGGCTACTGAGGCATTGGGCTACAATCTATGGGATCTGGTTCAGAATGGCCCTGAAGAGGCACTCAACCAGACCATGAAGACACAACCGGCAATGCTGGCGGCTGGTGTCTCCGTTTGGCGGGTCTGGTTGGAGCAGGGCGGTGATAAGCCTCAACTCATGGCAGGACACAGCCTTGGCGAATATACAGCCTTGGTTTGTGCAAATGTTATTGAATTTTCCGATGCAGTGAATCTGGTGGCCGAGCGGGGCCGGTTCATGCAGGAAGCTGTACCGGCAGGGAGCGGTGGCATGGCGGCAATCCTCGGACTCGATGATGATCAGGTGAAGTCGGTCTGCGTCGAAGCCGCAGCCGGTGATGTGATTGAAGCAGTGAATTTCAATTCTCCCGGACAGGTGGTCATTGCCGGTCATAAGCAGGCAGTGGATAGGGCATGTGTGCTGGCTAAGGAAGCCGGTGCCAAACGTGCGTTGCCGCTTCCAGTGAGTGTGCCGTCACATTGCGCTTTGATGAAACCTGCTGCAGAACGCCTGGCACAATTGCTTGATGAGATCTCCATCAATTCACCCACAATACCTGTTATCCACAATGCCAACGTTGCGTTGGCGTCAGATGCGGAGACGATTCGAGGAGAGCTTGCCGCTCAGTTATACAGCCCTGTGCGATGGGTGGAAACGGTACAGAAGATGGCAAGCTCGGGCATTTCGAGTCTACTGGAGGCGGGACCCGGAAAGGTGCTTGCCGGATTGACCAAAAGAATCGATCGCGGTCTTGCCGGATTGCCTGTGTACGACACAAAAAGCTTGATGCAAGCACTGGAGACATTGAAATGAGTCTGGAGAATGAGATAGCCCTGGTGACTGGTGCCAGCCGTGGTATCGGTGCCGCTATTGCAGACACCCTGGCAGCGGCGGGCGCCACCGTTATCGGAACGGCGACCTCTGAGGCTGGCGCGCAAGGTATCACTGAGCGTCTAAAGTCTGCGGGTCATAACGGATCCGGCATGGTGCTGAATGTCTCTGAAGCCAATTCTATCGATGCACTGATAGAGGCGATGGCAAAGGATTTCGGCAATCCCACCATATTGGTGAACAATGCCGGTATAACCCGCGACAATCTCCTCATGCGCATGAAGGACGAGGAGTGGGAAAGCATCATCAACACCAATCTAAGCTCTGTATTTCGCCTCAGTAAGGCCGTATTACGTGGCATGATGAAGGCGCGGAAGGGTCGTATAATCAACATTTCATCCGTGGTGGGTGCGATGGGTAATGCCGGTCAGACCAATTATGCGGCCGCCAAGGCGGGAATTCACGGTTTTAGCCGCTCTCTAGCCAGAGAGGTGGGATCAAGAGGCATTACCGTCAATTCCGTGGCGCCGGGTTTTATCGAAACCGATATGACGAAGGAGCTACCCGAGGGGCAACGCAAGAGCCTTGAAGAGAATATCCCTTTGCAGAGACTGGGGGCACCAGAGGATATAGCCAACGCAGTGTTGTTTCTGGCGGGGCAATCAGGACGTTATATTACCGGTGAAACACTCCATGTTAACGGTGGCATGTACATGAATTGATATGTGAAATCTCGAGATGCATGCTCATAATGAACATAAAAAATAAATTGTAACTATCTGTTTAATAGAATTATTTATACTATTTATTTGATGAAAAATGTTATCTGAGGATTGCACTTTTCTCGAGTGTTTTTTGTTACTACAATACCGCATCGGTCCTTTTCGAGGCCGACGGATAATCCAGAGGAAATTAATAACATGAGCGATGTCGTAGAACGAGTTCGTAAAATTGTCGTAGAACAACTAGGCGTGAAGGAAGAAGAGGTAACGTTAGAAGCCTCTTTTGTCGATGATCTTGGCGCTGACTCTCTCGACACAGTGGAATTGGTTATGGCCCTCGAAGAGGAATTCGAAACCGAGATTCCTGATGAAGAGGCTGAAAAGATCACGACTGTGCAACTTGCTGTCGATTACATCAACGCACACAGTTAATCTTTACGCCAAGATTTTCAATTTTCATAGGCCGTAAAGCTCTATCAGTAGAAGGAGCACGGCCTTTTGCTTTTCAGCAAACCACTGAACTTTGGGGGTAGTCATACATGACTGCAAGAAGGGTTGTCGTAACGGGTTTAGGTATGGTAGCGCCTGTCGGACTGGATATTCCTACATCCTGGGAGAACATTCAGGCCGGTAACAGCGGCATCCAGCCCATCACCCATTTTGATGTTGAATCATTTTCTACCCAGTTCGGTGGCCCTATCTATGGCTTTGAGATAACCGACTATATCGCGAAGAAAGAAGCCAAGAAAATGGATAAGTTTATCCACTACGGCATCGCAGCCGGTATCCAGGCGATCAAGGATGCGGAGCTGGAGGTGACAGAGGAGAATGCGGATCGCATCGGTGTGCTGATTGGTTCAGGAATCGGTGGTATTACCGGTATTGAAAACAGTTATCAGGCCTACCTGGATGGCGGTCCACGTAAGATCTCACCCTTTTTCGTACCCTCGAGCATCATCAATATGGTCTCTGGCAACCTCTCCATCATGTATGGGCTGAAGGGGCCGAACTACTCGATCGTTTCCGCCTGCAGCAGTGGCGCTCACAGTATTGCCGAGGCTGCGATGATGATCCGGCATGGCCGTACCGATGTCATGATCGCAGGTGGTGCGGAAATGGCCACTTCACCGGTTGGTCTGGGTGGATTTGCCGCTGCAAGGGCGCTCTCGCGTCGCAACGATGATCCCCAGGGCGCCAGCCGTCCCTGGGACAAGGACCGGGATGGGTTCGTTCTCAGTGATGGCGCCGGTGTCGTCGTACTGGAAGAGTATGAACAAGCCAAGGCACGCGGTGCGAGGATCTATGCGGAATTGGCTGGCATCGGTATGAACTCGGATGCCTACCACATGACGGCACCCTCAGTAGATGGATCAGGCGCTGCCAAATGCATGCAGCTGGCACTGCAGGATGGCGGCATCAATCTGGATGAGGTCAATTATATCAACGCCCATGGCACATCCACCCCGGCTGGTGATGTGGCGGAGACGATGGCCGTTAAACGCGCCTTTGGCGATCATGCATACAAGCTTTGTGTCAGCTCTACTAAATCGATGACTGGGCATATGCTGGGTGCGGCTGGTGGTGCAGAGGCTGTATATACCATCTTGGCACTGCATAACCAGGTTGTGCCTCCCACCATCAATTTGGAAAACCAGGACCCAGAGTGCGACCTGGATTATGTACCCAATACAGCCAGAGAGATGAAGCTGGATGTGGTAATTTCCAACTCATTTGGATTTGGCGGAACCAATGGTACTCTGGCTTTTCGCCGTGTAACCTGAGGAAGAGGGCTCATTGCTAGTTAACGGCAAACCTGAAGATCAGATACCGCTCTCTGATCGTGGCCTGCAATATGGTGATGGTTTGTTCGAGACAATGGCTGTCATGCAGGGGCGACCCTGTCTATGGCAGCGCCACATGGACCGGCTTGCCCGTGGCGAAATGGCTCTTGGTCTCCCTCCTAGCGATAAACAGCAGCTTGAACAAGAGGCCCTCACACTCAGTGCAGGGCATGATCAGGCGGTCCTGAAGATCATACTTACCCGCGGCAGCGGCGGCAGGGGTTACGCCTCCCCGAGTCCCAGTGCTCCACGACGCCTTATCACTATTCATCCCTGGCCTGATTATCCACAAAGATGGTACAGCGACGGTATTCGTCTTGGGATTTGCCGCACCAGGATAGGTCGCAACAGGCAACTGGCGGGGCACAAACATTTGAATCGTCTGGAACAGGTCCTGGCACGCAGCGAATGTCAGGAGGCTTCCCTGGATGAATGTCTGATGATGGATGAAAGGGAGCAGGTGATTTGTGGCACTCAGTCCAACCTTTTTCTCTTACAGAAGAATACAATATACACCCCGGATCTCACCCATTCAGGTATTGCAGGCGTGGTCAGGGAGCTGGTGATTGAAACCGCACAACAGCTCTCTATCCCGCTGTTGATCACCCATCTGGACAGGGATAGCTTGCGCGATGCCGATGCCCTGTTTATGACCAATTCAGTGATGGGGCTGTGTCCAGTCGCGATGCTGGAGCAGCGACAATATGACCTGGATGCCGTACCCCGTGAATTGAGTCGACGTGTGCAAGAGGCCTGTACTGCGTCTCAGTAATTACCGTTTCGATCCTCAAGTAACAGTGGTGGCCAGCTTCACCCCACGATTTTTTCCAGTAGAATGGTGCCATGTTTAATCGTTTACTTGGTATTCTGATTTTCACCATCAGTATCCTTCTGGCCTGGGGTTGGATGGAATATGTGGGGTTTATCGACAAATCCCTCAATATACCCGATGAGGGTGTCAACTATGTGCTGCAGCCGGGTATGACGGTCAGAAGTCTGGCGCAGGATCTGCAACAGCGAGGGTTGCTCGATAAACCGCTCCTGCTGAGATTCGTCGCCCGCTGGCAGGGTCAGGCAAGTAAGCTGAAGGCCGGTGAATATCATCTGCCTGTGGGTACCACACCACCGAAACTGCTTGCAATCCTCAGCTCCTCCCAGGTTGTCCAATATGCCCTCACCATCATCGAGGGGTGGACTTTCAAACAGATGATGGCCGCGGTAAGAGAGGACCCGGTGCTGGAACATAGCCTGAAGGATGTAGCGAATGACCAGGTGATGCAACATCTTGGTCTGGGTGACCTGCACCCGGAAGGGCGCTTCTATCCCGATACCTATCACTTTCCGCGTGGCACTACGGATGTGGCATTCCTTAAGCGGGCCTACAAGCGTATGCAAAGGGTATTGGAGCAGAATTGGCAACAGAGGATAAAGGAACTGCCCCTTAAGGATCCCTATGAAGCCCTTATCCTGGCCTCGATCATCGAACGGGAGACCGGCATACCCGAGGAGCGAGGACAGATAGCAGGGGTCTTTGTAAGGCGTCTTGAACGGGGCATGTTGCTGCAGACCGATCCCACTGTTATCTACGGTATGGGTGACCGCTATGATGGTAATATCCGCAAGCGGGATCTTACCCGCGACACCCCATACAATACCTATCTGCGCAAGGGATTGACACCGACCCCCATTGCCATGCCGAGCGGTGCAGCGATTCATGCGGCATTGAATCCGCAACCGGGTAAATCGCTCTATTTCGTCGCAACCGGCGATGGCGGACACTATTTCTCCGCAACCCTTGAGGAGCACAACAAGGCGGTACGAAAGTATCAGTTGAAGCGATGACCGTGATCAAGGCTAAGACAAAGGGACGATTCATCACTGTTGAAGGTGGCGAGGGCGCCGGAAAAAGCAGCAACTTGGCGTATATTCAATCCTTGCTCGAAGTAGCAGGGAAACAGGTGCTTTTTACCCGGGAACCGGGGGGCACACCCCTTGGCGAGGCGATTCGCGAATTGCTTTTGGGGCACAAGCACACCGGTATGGCGGATGATACGGAGTTGTTACTGATGTTCGCCGCCCGTGCTGAGCATCTGCAGCAAAAGATACTGCCTGCCCTGGAACAGGGTATCTGGGTGTTGTGTGATCGTTTCACCGACGCCAGTTTTGCCTATCAGGGGGCTGGGCGGGGGCTCTCCCGTGAGAAGATTGCCAACTTAGAGCGGTTTGTTCAGGGATCATTGCGTCCCGATCTGACCCTGTTACTCGACTTGCCGGTGGAAACAGGTTTGCAACGAGCGGGTCAGCGCTCTGAACCCGATCGTTTTGAAAGCGAGCAGCGTGACTTTTTTGAGAAAGTGAGAGCGGGATATCTGCAAATCGCTGCCCGGGAACCCGACCGGGTAAAGGTGGTCGATGCTTCTCCCGCGTTGGAGAGTGTACAGTCACAGATCGATACGATCATGCGACACTATCTGGAGAGTCTGGGTGAGTGAACTGCGCTATCATCGACTACCTTGGCAAGATGAGCAGTGGCACTTTCTGCAGCAGGCGCTGGAGCAGCAGCGACTGCCCCATGCCTTACTGCTCATGGGACCTCCCGGTTTGGGAAAAGAGCAGTTCGTACTCAGTTTCGCTCAGTCCACGCTGTGTATGAATAGAGAGAGTGACGGCCTGGCCTGCGGGGCCTGTCGCCAATGTCAGTTGCTGCACAGCGGCAACCATCCCGACTTTATATGGTTGAAGCCGGAACAAGAGAGTAAGAGCGGTGAGATAACCATAGAAGCCATCCGCAATCTGACCGCCAACGCCTCCTTGACCACCCATGCGGGCGGTAACAAGGTCATCGCCATACAGCCGGCCCATCGAATGAACAAGGCCGCGGCCAACAGTCTTCTCAAAACCCTGGAAGAGCCTACCCCGGGAACCGTAATACTGCTCTTGACCGATCAACCAGGCAGGTTGCTCGCTACCATCCGCAGCCGCTGCCAGAAAATTCAATTCAGACCCCCGCCCAGGGCTCAGGCCATCACATGGTTGTCCGATAAAGTTACCCATGGGGATCCGGAGTTACTGTTAACCCTTGCCAATGGTGCACCACTCAAGGCGCTGCAACTGGATAACAGTGAGCTCTTGGATGCACGCAGAGAGATGGCAAAAGGTTTTTTACAGCTCCTGGGCGACAGGCAGGATCCAGTTAGCCTGGCGCGCGGCTGGGCGACATTTGACAGAGTATTGTTGCTGGAGTGGCTGGCGGGCTGGGTGGTGGATCTGATCCGTCTCAGGGAGGGTGGGGATCAGGGATTCCTGTTCAATCGGGATCTCGTTCAAGCTTTGCAGAAAACGGCCGACAAGTTAAACTCCAGGACTCTACATGGCTATCTGCTTCAGGTTTATGCAGCCAGGGGGGCCGTGGAGAGTACTTTAAACCCGCAATTGAGCTTGGAAAAGTTGCTGATTTCCTGGTCTGATTGCAGATCACAGGTGAGTTAGACAGAGATCGGATTACTATGGCAGGTGGACCCAAACAAGGAATTCTATCGCTGACCATCAAGGATAAAAATGCCTTGTATGCAGCATATATGCAATTTGTTGAATTTGGGGGGCTTTTTATTCCCACTACCAAGCAATACCGGTTGGGTGACGAAGTCTTCATGCTGTTGACTCTGATGGATGAGACGGAGCGTCTACCGGTCGCCGGGAAGATCATTTGGATTACCCCCGTTGGGGCGGAGGGCAACAGGGCCGCCGGCATCGGTGTGCAGTTCAGTGACCAGGATGGTGGTGCTGCCCGTAACAAGATCGAGACCTATCTTGCCGGTGCGTTGAAATCGGATCGTCCCACTCATACCCTATAATCTGAAGCCCGATTATTGAATTGCTGACTATCTGACCCATGGTCAGGTGCCTATCTATAAACATCGCTACTAGTATTCAGACCAGTATCAGCCAGTAATCAAAGGTGGTGCAGACCGCTAGCTCGTGCGTAATGATATAGTCGAATCTGAAAATTAATAACGGCCTGCGCCAGGAACTTCCATGTTAGTCGACTCCCACTGTCATCTCGATCGTGTCGCACTCAGCTCATATGATGAGGATTTTACGAGCTTTATGAGGCATACCCTGGCACAGGGTATAGGTCATCTGCTATGCGTCTCCATCGATCTTGAATCCTGGCCAGCCATGGTGGCCCTGGTGGAGGATTATCCGCAGATTTCCATCTCAGTGGGGGTGCATCCAAATGATAAGGAGCGTCGTGAACCCACGCCTGACGAGTTGCTGAGACTCTCACGCAATGACAAGGTGGTTGCCATCGGGGAGACCGGCCTGGACTACTTTCACGGCGAAGGGGATCTGGATTGGCAACGTGAGCGATTTCGACAACATATTCGAGCGGCCAAGGCAGCGGATCTGCCACTCATTATCCACACCCGGGATGCCCGCAACGATACAATCAATATAATGCAGCAGGAGGGGGCGGATCAAAGCGGTGGTGTGATGCACTGCTTCACCGAGAATTGGTCCATGGCGGAGCAGGCGCTGGAGATGGGTTTTTATGTCTCATTTTCCGGCATTATCACCTTCAAGAACGCAGCCGAGTTGCGTGAGGTGGTAAAGCAGGTGCCCATGGAGCGTCTGCTGATCGAGACAGATTCCCCCTATTTGGCACCTGTGCCACACCGGGGCAAGCCGAATCAACCTATCCATGTACGGCATGTGGCCGAGTGTGTGGCAGAATTGAAAGGGATGACACCGGAGGCCATTGCCGATCAGACAACTGCCAATTTCTATCGCTGTTTCCCCATGGCGCAAGGGTCTCCATTCAATTGAACCGGATCGTGTATGAATAAATTAACAATGTCTTTTGTTTTCTATATTTTTTTGCCGGTTGCCATGGCGGCAGAAGTGGATAGTGTCGGTGCTAACTCAGACGCCTACCAGGATCTGGTTATCGACACCAGAGGTGGTTTGGAAGTGACCACAACCGATGGTGAATTCTCCTTGCAGTTGGGGGGGAGGATCCTGGCTGATGTGGCAGTATATGATGAGGACATGAATGCCCTGGGCAATGGCAGTGAGCTGCGTGATCTGAGACTCGACCTGGAAGGGCGACTGTATGCCGACTTCATCTATGAGTTGAGTGTCGACTTCTCCGACGGAGAGGCTGATGTAAAGGATGCCTGGTTTGCCTATGATGCCAATTATCCCTGGCGCTATGCTGTTGGACATTTCAAGGAGCCATTCAGTCTCGAAGAGATGACCAGCAAGCGATACCTGACCTTCATGGAGCGTGCCTTGCCGAATGTGTTTGCACCCGGAAGGAGTATGGGCGTTGGCGCCCACTGGTCTGGTGAACAGGTCACCTTCGCCGGCGGTCTGTTTGGAGACGATTACAACGATGACACCGACGATGAGGGTGATGAAGGCTGGGGTGTCACCAGCCGCATAACCTATGCACCCAAAGCTGAAGAGAGATCGGCACTGCACCTGGGTATGGCTGCCAGTTATAGAAAGCTGGATGATGAAGAGACGGTGCGGTTCGATAGCAGACCCGAGTCCCACTTGACCGATATCCGATATCTCGATACAGGCAAACTTGAGCAGAGTGATTCCACCACTCTGGTGGGTGTCGAGGGGGCGTGGGTGTCAGGGCCATTCTCCATGCAAGGAGAATGGATGCAAGCCAAAATAGCGCGTGATGCCGATAAGGATCCCACCTTTGAGGGTTGGTATCTGCAGGCCAGTTGGTTTTTGACCGGGGAAAGTCGCCGCTATAAGCAGAGTTCGGCGAAATTCGGGCGTATTCGGCCACTCTCCGACCATGGCGCTGTGGAAGTGGCGGCAAGATTCAGCTCCGTGGATCTGAATGATGGAGAGATAGAGGGTGGCTCCAGCGATATTATTACCCTGGGACTGAACTGGTATATCAACCGGCAGATTCGCTTGATGGCCAATACTATATTCATAGACAACGACAGATTTGCCGATGCCGATGGAGATGTGGAGGGTGAGGATGAACCTTCAATCCTTCAACTTCGGGCTCAGGTTGATTTTTGATTATGATGAGACTCATCACCAAGGGATCAATCCTGCTGCTGTTGTTCATTTTCTCCTTGTTGTTGCCGTCTTATGTTGTAGCAAGTAGCAGTGATCCGACTACCTTGGTGATAGGCAAGATCAGTCATAATCCTAAAAAGCACTATGGCTATCTGAAGCCCATGCTGAAATATGTGGTTGAAAGGATGCGCGAGCATGGTATTCGCAAAGGTAAGATCCGGATGGCGAAAAGCAAGGAGCAGATGGTGGAGTTGCTGGCCAGAGGTGAAGTGGATTGGGTGACGGAGACACCTGTTGCCGCAGCCTATCTGCATGAAAAAAGCGGAGCGGAGATATTATTGCGAAAGTGGAAAAAGGATATGCACGAGTACCACACGGTATTTTTTTCACTCAAAAGCGGGGCGGTAAAGAAGTTGGAGGATCTGAAAGGTAAGATTATCGCTCTGGAAGATCCAGCCTCTTCGAGCGCCTACTATCTGCCTGTGTATGCGATGCTTGAGCGTGGATTAGAGCCGGTCAAATTGAAAAGCTTCCGGGAATCGCCCCCACCTGACAAGGTTGGTTTTGTGTTTGCCCGGGAAGAGATCAATATCGCCACCCTGGTAAACAAGGGATTGGCCGATGCCGGGGCCTTCAGTAACCTGGACTGGGACAAGGAGGATCACCTGCCATCCAAATACCGTGAACAGTTTTCCATATTCCAACGTCTTCCCCCTGTCATCCGCGCACTGGAATTAGTAAGGCAGGATTTGGAGCCAGCGCTAAAAGCCCGGCTCGAAGAAGTATTGTTAAAAGCAGAACATGATCCGAAGGCGTCATCTATCCTGCATGCCTATCAGCAAACAAAGCGATTCGACAAATTGAGTAGGGAGCAGCAACAGTCGATCTATGACATGTACACTATAGTGGAGCGTGTTGATCAAGCGCTTGCACCCTGAATGGTCAAGCTCCTGAGTCCATTATGAACAAATCACTATATGGCTAGAAATCTACAGTTTCGATATACCGTTGCTATCGGTGCAGTCATCGTGATTGTTACGGTGATTCTTGCCACACTGTTTTTCTTCCAATCCAAGGAGCTCCTGTCAAACATTAAAACGACCACCACCTCCACCATGAGTACCGCGCTTCATGATGAGGCAAAGAAACGCCTTATGAATTTGAGTGCAATTTTAAGTGAGGACTTATCTAACCCTCTCTATAATTTCGATATGCTTGCTATCTTGCAGTTGCTGCAGAGTGTTGCCAAGCTTGATGACATTGCCCATGTCATGGTGATAGATCCTAAGGGGGTGATTGTCCACGATGGAACCGAGTTATTGGATAGCTATGGCAAGCAGTTGGAAGAGAGGGAGATTCTGGACTGGATTGAAAAGCAATCGGCACCGCTGCTCATCAACTCAGAAGAGTTGATGGAGATCGTCTCCCCGGTGCATATTGCAGATGAACGGCTTGGCTGGGTTAGAATCGCGCTATTCAAAAAGGCACAGCTGGAAAACACGCAAAAGCTGACCCAACAGCTCTCCAATTTAACCGCTGAATCTCAACAGCGTGAACGCTATCTGCTTTATCTCGTCACGACTGTTTTGTTATTGCTCGGCTTAGGCTTGGCTGCATTGATTTCCAATAGGTTGGTATCGCCGATTCGAAAACTGACCGAATATGTGAAACGGGTTGGTGAAGGTGCCTATGGTATTGAGCTGGACAGAAACCGGAGTGACGAGATAGGTCAGCTGATTCACTCATTCAACCGTATGAGCAGGGATCTGTCCAACACCTCGGTATCGAGGCAGTATTTGAACGACGTGCTCAACAATTTGTGCGATGCACTGATCGTTGTCTCTGACGATATGAAGATTCTTATGGTCAACAATGCTGCTACTGAAATGATCGGATTCGATAAGCAGCGTTTAGAGAGCATGTCATACTATGATCTCATCGATAGTCGCGACGGAGTGCGTGTCAAGCGATGGTTGAGCCGTCTATTGGAACAACAGATCGAGAGCATCGATGCCCGATACATAACCGCTGCCGGCTCGCATGTGCTGGTCTCTCTCTCAGGTGCTTATCTCGACTTGTCGGGCGCTCCCGGACAGATCATCACTGTTGCGCAGGATGTGAGTGAGCGCAGAAAGAACGAGGAGCATATACGCTATCTGGCTCAATATGATGGTTTGACAAATTTACCCAATCGGCAACTGTTTCGTGACCGTTTAAAGCATGCCATGAAGCAGGCAGAACGCGGGGAATATCTGATCGCCTTGATGTTTATCGATCTGGATCGTTTTAAAAAGGTTAACGACAGCCTGGGCCACCAGGCAGGTGATCTGCTGTTGAAAGAGACCGCGGTTCGATTGAAGAAGTTGCTCCGCCTGGGTGATACTGTGGCGCGTTTAGGAGGGGATGAATTCACCATAATCGCGGAACAGATCAAGTCGATAAATGACGGCGTCAATATAGCCACAACAATCCTTGAGACCGTCAAGGAACCGTTCGAGATCGATACCAGGAAAGTACACATCGGGTGCAGCATTGGTATCGTCTTCTATCCCTTTGCCACGGACGATATCGGCAGTTTGGTCCAGAAAGCCGATATGGCCATGTATCAAGCGAAAAGGAATGGGCGTGGACAGTATTGTGTCTACAATCATATGTTGGGCGCCCATGAAAATGGTGTATTACAACAGGAGAGCGAATTGATGGAAGCGTTGAAAACGAAAAGCTTCCATCTACTCTACCAGCCAGTGGTTGATACTAGCACTGGGGCTACAGTCGGTATGGAGGCCTTACTGCGGTGGGATAATCCGAGACGCGGTATATTGGATCCCACAGAGTTCCTGCCTTTTCTCGAAAATTCAGGCTTTATAATCGAATTGGGGGATTGGATATTGGAAAGGGCCTGCAGGGAGATGCTTGATTATAGTGAAAGCAGTGATAGTCCACTGCAACTGAATGTCAATGTCTCCATGCATCAATTCAATCAGGGTGACTTTTCCCATCGGGTCGAATCGATTTTGAATAAAACAGGTTTCGACCCAAAGCGACTTGAATTGGAAATCACAGAAAGTAGCCTGATAGAAGACATTGAAATGAGTAGGAATGTGGTGCGTAGTCTGAAAAAACTTGGTATTCGTATCGCAGTGGACGATTTTGGTACAGGTTACTCTTCCTTTTCCTATCTCAGGGATTTTACCCTGGACACCCTGAAACTGGACACCAGCTTCATCAAGGGATTGCCAAATGATAACTATGCCATCGGTATTTGCACCGCACTGATCAAGATGGCGGAAATCATGCAACTGAATGTGGTCGCTGAAGGTGTTGAAAATCAACAGCAGGTTGCATGGTTACATTCTGAAAACGTAGATCAATGCCAAGGGTACTACTTTGGCGAACCTGCTGTATTGGGTGAATAATATACTCGCCGTTATGGGCAGATGATTGATCGCTCAGTGCCCGTGATACATCTCGTCATACTGATTGGCATAACGGTCAAGGATCTTATTCCGCTTCAGCTTGAGTGTGGGTGTGATCAAACCATTCTCTACACTCCAAGGTTCAGCGAGCACAGTAACACGTATGATCTTTGCGTAACCGGGGAAATTGTCCAGATGAATGTTGATGCGTGCCAACAACTCCTGCATCTGTTGTTCGCTGAGATCGTTGGGATCCAGACCAAGGGTCTGGGCATGCTCTGGATTGAGCACCACGATGGCAGATAGATAGGGTTTGCTTTCACCCACTACCAGTACCTGATCGAACAGGGAATCCATGGCAATGCACATCTCCATATCGGCGGGTGGGACCTTTTCACCATTGGCCATAACGATGATCTCTTTCAGTCGGCCGGTGATGAAGATATAGTCGTCTTCAAATTTCGCCTTGTCGCCAGTGTGGAACCAACCCTCTGCATCGATTACCTCGGCAGTAGCACTTCGATTGTTCCAATAGCCCATCATCACATTCGGTGCGCGGCACAGCAGTTCCTCGTATTCATTGATCTTCACCTCGACCCCGGGAAAAGGCCTGCCGACACTTGCCGGCAGATTGTTTTCATGGGTATTCGCAGAGATGATGGGGCTGGTCTCAGTCAGTCCATACCCCTGCAGTATTGGCACTCCAAGGCCGATAAAAACCTTGGCAATATCCGGCGACAGGGGGGCGCCGCCGGAGACCGCAATACGCAAACGACCGCCCAGTTTCTGCTGGATCTTGCTGGCAACTATTTTCTCCAACAGAGGCCAGAGTAATAGTTTTACCGACCAGGCTGCGCGTCCCTGTTGATATTCGAAATTGTGCCAACCGGTTTCGACAGCCAGATTGAAAATGCCCCGGGCAATAGCAGAGTCGTTTTCGAGCTTATCCTGTATCTTGGCATAAACCCTTTCAAATATGCGTGGTACCGCAATCATCATGGTTGGTTTGATGATCTCAAGGTCTTCAGCCAGCTGCGGGATCGATCGGGCGTAAGCCGTGGTGGCGCCGGCCAGGATTGCCAGATAGTAACCGACGGTTCGTTCCAAGGTGTGCGACAGGGGCAGAAAAGAGAGAAAGGTATCGGTGGTATAGATATCGATGACGTTAATACCGCTGTTTAGATCCCACAGAATATTGTGGTGACTCAACATGACACCTTTGGATCGCCCTGTGGTGCCGGAGGTGTAGACTATGGTTGCCAAATCCTTGCTGGGCATATCGATCACCTGCAGCTCATCATCAGAGCGATCGGGCAACCATTCATCCAACGAGACAAGGTGGGGCTGGAGACCCATCGCTTCGACCCGATGCAGTGAGACAATACGGTTCAGACCGGCCAGCTGGTTACGGATCTGCTGCAGCTCCCGCCACTGTTCGTTATTTTCCAGGAGCAAAAGACGCACCCCGGCATCTTGCAGTATGTAACCGATATTTTCAGGACGATCGTTGGTATAGAGAGGAACGGTGACCAATCCCAGACATTGAGCCGCCAGATCGAAAATGGCCCATTCACGGCAATTGCGCAACATGATGGCTACCCGATCCCCGGGCCTGAGATTCTCATTGCGAAACGCTGCCTGCCAGCGGGCGACCAGTTGTGCCATCTCTCCCCAGCTGGTCTCTTGCCAAACTTCGCGCTCTTCGTCGTACTGAATATAGGCAGTGCCCTCCGGTGAGCGTTTTACCCGTTCCTTGAATACTGCGCCTATAGTATCGGCATCTTTCAACTGAATATAATCAATGTTTGGCTTATCCATGTTGGCACCATTTTTATCTTTTTCTGAGATT